>DASXTE010000068.1:0-30979 GCA_036505595.1 Pyrinomonadaceae bacterium | reverse complement strand
TACCCTCACGTTGTCAAGAGTCGAACTAGTAGTCGGCAAATGTCGAGTAAATTTGGTGTTCACTATCAGGGACGGAACTTCACGATGCGTGTGGCCCATCAGAATCACGTCCACGCCGGGCACCTGCCGCGCGATCGCGATGGCCGCATTCTCGTTCGGCACAGATGAAGGGTTCGGAGTTCCGGTGCGCAAATCCTCTTCGATGCCCATGTGCATCGCGATCACGACGACATCGACATTTTCTTTGTCGCGGAGAATGGGCACCCATTTCTTTGCCTCACTGACCGTCTCGTGAAATTCCAAGCCTTCGTAGTTCGGCTTGTTCTCCCAACTCGGAATCCCGGGCGTCGTCAAACCGAGAATACCCACGCGCACGCCCCGAACTTCCTTGATGATGTAGGGAGCATAGTGCGTCTTTGCGGAACTTCCGGTTTCATATGTGTTCGCCGACAACCACGGGAACTTCGCTTCGCTGCGCGCCTTCTCAAGAACCTTCAAGCCGAAATTGTATTCGTGATTGCCGACGGCCATCGCGTCGTATTTGAGCGCGTTCATCGTCAGCATCATCGGGTCGGGCGGTGTGTTGTTGCGTTTGTTGTGAAAGTATTCGAGGGGCGTGCCCTGAATCGTGTCGCCCGAATCAACGAGCAGCAAATCGGGATCGTCCTTACGCGCCTGCTTCACCAGCGTCGCCACTTTCGTAATGCCTACGTTGTCGTACTTGTTCGTGTAGTAATCGATGGGAAAGACGCGGCCGTGCATATCCGTTGTGCTGAGAATCACGATGTGTGCGCGCGACGGCGCCTGGTTCTGTGCGCGGGAGAGCTGCGACGCCGGCAGCGCGAAAACACACAGCGCGAGAGCAATCGAAAGGGTCAACCTTCTCATGTTTGACTATTGCGTGTCGGAACACCGCTGGTTGGTGGCGACTGCGCCCGCTTGCGCTGAATATACTTCCGCCGCCGTGTAGCCGCGGACGCAGCTAACATAAACCAGAGGGAAACGCTCGCGCACCTGTTTCATCTTTTCCTGATTCTCAAAATACGTGCGGCCGCGCTGGAGAATGAAATACATGGAGCCTTGATTGGGAACTGTGAAGTTTGGATCCGACAACACCTTCGATTCCACATCCTGACGCCCGAGTTTCTCGGTGTAGTAACGCACGACGCCGGGCGCCTCCGCAACGATTGCAGCATTTGCCGGCGCGTTTGCGGACACGAAGCGGATCGCCTCGTCGAGGCCGTCGTCGTAAAACTCGTCATGCGGAAAAAAGTATGCGGTATAGCGATCGCCGATGATGTTTGAATACAAACCGTAATGCGGAGCACTGGCATACGCACTAAACGCGGGCGCAATCACCGTCGCCAACAGTAGTAGTCCTGTGATAGCGCCACTGACCCAACCCCGCGTGTTCCATTTCGCAAACGTTGACGCTGTCCACCGAATTACAAGTACGACTCCGACAGCGGCGCTCATGTAAACAAACGGCATCAGCGACAGCAGGTAGCGCGGCCACTTCGCGCCCATCAACGAATACGGAACGATCCAAAACAGAATCATGAAGACGATAAAGCCATAACCCGGATTACGCCATCGGCGCAGTCCCACCACGAATCCGATCAACGAAGTCGCCAGGACAGCGAGCGGAACTTTGATCGCCAGCCATAACAAATAAAAATAAAGCGGCGTCGCCCAGAACGGCGATCGAGAAATGTTGTTCTTGTACAGACGATCGCCCATAAGGTAACCGGTGTGCGTGAGCAGTTTTTCGCCCGAATACGCATTCAAGTAGATCCAAACCTTAGGCAAGAGAATGGCCGGATTCGCCAGCACGAACGCGAGACCCATCAGCAGGAAAAAGCTCAACGGAGTTTTCCAGCGCGGCTCGCCTGGCTTGTGAGGCTGCATACTGTAATTGTGGTGATACAGCATGTTCAGCCCGAGATAATGCGGAAAATACTTCGACGCCATCATCAGGCCGAAGCTGACGCCGCTCAGCCTTCGCAACCGATTCAGCAGTTTGCTTTTGCTTCGATCGACTAGTTTCGCCTGAATGAAAAGGTAAAAAGCGAATAGCATGAAGAAGACCATGAGCGTGTCTTCTTTGCCGACGCGATTGAAGGTGATCGCCGTGACGCCGAATGACCATAGCGCCGCTGCCCATAAGCCAGTGCTGAGATCGAAGAGCGCCGCAGTCAAAAGACACAGCGGAATCGCGGTCAAAGCGCCGAATACCACATTCGGAAATCTGAGGGCGGCTTCTTCGGAAATTGCCTGGCCCGCAAATGAATTCCATGCGCGCGCGCCGCGCAGAGACAAATCAATCAGCAGCTTCATGAGCATCGGGTGCTCGGCGTTGGCCGTGAAGTCGCCACGATCGTAAGCGCGGGCTGCCGCGACCTTGTTGATTTCGTCTTCGGCGAAGCCGATCGCGCCGAGGCCCTTCAGGCGCAGGCCGGCGCCGATCAAAACCATCAGAGTCATTGCGATCACCGCTGCCCGTTGCCATGACATGACAATGCCGCGGGCGCGAATTGCAGTCGCCGCACGCGCCGGCGATGAAGTCAACGCCTCGCCTTTGGCTGAATTTATTCCGGCAACTGACATCTGAATCTAACTGGATTCGCTCGCGGGTAAATTCGACGGCACTCTGAGTTTGGCCTCTTCCGCGAGCGCCGCCTCGGCGTCCCGTGCCACGGCCCGCAAAGAAAGTCCGCGCTGCAACAGCAGTATCATACCTGTTGCGGCCCAAAACACATCACGCGCTTTGCGCACGATGGCGAGGGTGACGCCGGTGACCATGGTGAATTGAAGGATCTTTGAAACTCGGCCGGTGCCCGCCTCGTCGACACCCATACGCAACGGGATGAACTTGAAAGCGACCGTGATGACGCGATTCACAGATTCGAGAATGAATGCCGTAAGGAATGTTGGCGGCTGATCCGGGCTGATGAAACTCAGCGTGACGTAAATCTCCGTGACGCCGGCCAAATGAAAACAACCCTCGAGCAGAAGGATCGGAAGAAAGCGCGCTGAATTTCTTTGGTAAAAACCATAGACGCGATCTTCGAGTGAGCTTCCTTTCTCGATCCACTTTTCGTTCAGCCCGCGGCGATGCAGAAACCTCGCGCCGCCACTAATGAACCGCAACCGTTTACCGATTAGAACTGCTCCCAAAGCAATCACGACGGCGATCACAGCCAGCGTGATCATGCTGATCAGTCGCAGACCTTTTGGCAAAGTGAAACTTAAGAGCAACGCCAACATGCCTGAGCAAATAAACAGCGCGACTGAAAGCGCGTAGAAAATGTTTTCAATCGCGAGTGCCGAGAAGCCAGCCATCAGCGGCACTCGATCGCGAATCAGCGCGGGCTTGGCCGGTTCGGAAACGAGAAATCCGGCGAAGGGAAGAATGTTGCCGATGGCATCGCCCATGATGCGCGCGCGAATCGCATCGCGAAAACGCAGGCGATACGGCGGCTCCATGCAAAGCGTCCACGCGATTGATCTGGCGATCTGCCGTAGCGCCGAGATGGCCACGACGAGTAACAAGCCTGCTCCCAGCCGACTGATTCCCTCAAGAATTTGACTGATTCCGGCCTTTTTAACGAAGTAGCCAAACAACGCCAGGCCCAGCACAAACGAGATTACGCCAAACGGAGTAAGACCTTTTCTTGATGGAGTTTTAGTTGATTCCTGGGTCATTGATTGAAAACGCGCGAATCCCAAAATAAAGCATCGTCGATCGTATGTCCAAAACAAACGGTATTCCGCGGATTCTTGCGGTCTGCGCGAACGGGATTGCTCGCACCGCGGATGCGCGCGTCAGAAAAATCAGACATTCGAAAGATCGATGCAGTTTGCGGTCCGTGCATTTTTGCGTTTTGACTAACGCGTTGATTATCATGTCGATTCAAAAGATCGTCATCCCTTTTCCGCGGTTTACTGAGCATGACTCAAGCCCAAACTGTCATTGAAGAATCCCTCGCGCGTCCGTTGACGACGTTGTCTGAGGACGAGCAGATGTTTCGCGAGAGCGTGCGCGAATTTGCCGAAGGCGAAATTCGCAAGCGCGTCGAGGAAATGGACGAGCAAGGCCATCTCGACCCGGCATTAATCAAACAGTGTTTCGAATTGGGATTGATGGGCATTGAAACGCCCGAAGAGTTCGGCGGCGCGGGCGCATCGTTCTTTCAGGCGATTTCGGCGGTCGAAGAACTGTCGCGCGTCGATGCGTCGGTGGGTGTGCTGGTCGATGTGCAGAACACACTCGTAAACAACGCCATCATCCGTTGGGCCAGTCAGGAACAGAAGAAGAAGTATCTGACACAATTGGCCGTGGAAAAAGTCGGTGCGTACGCGCTCAGCGAAGCCGGTTCCGGCTCTGACGCTTTTGCGTTGCAGACGCGCGCGGTCGATCAGGGCGATCACTTTGTCTTGAACGGGCAAAAACTCTGGATCACAAACGGCAAAGAGGCCGAAATTTTCGTCCTGTTCGCGAATTCGAATCCCGAAGCCGGTTATCGCGGCATCACGGCCTTCATCATCGAGAAAAATTTCGAAGGATTCACCGTCGGCAAAAAAGAAAACAAGCTCGGAATTCGCGCGTCATCCACGACTGAGCTGATTTTGGAAGACTGCAAAGTGCCGAAAGAAAACGTTCTCGGCGAAATCGGGAAGGGTTACAAAGTTTCGATTGAAACGCTCAACGAAGGCCGCATCGGCATCGGCGCACAGATGATCGGGATCGCGCGCGGCGCGCTCGAAGCGGCGCTCGCCTACACGAAAGAGCGTCAACAGTTCGGCAAGAGCATCAGCGAATTTCAGGGGGTGCAGTTTCAGTTAGCAGACATGGCGACTGAGTTGGAAGCAGCGCGATTGATGGTTTACAACGCCGCGCGTATGAAGGACGCGGGTCAGAACTTCGTCAAGGAAGCCGCGATGGCGAAACTGTTTTCCTCGCGCGCCGCCGAACGCATCACGTCGAAAGCGATCGAACTTTACGGCGGCTACGGCTTTGTGAAGGATTACCCGGTCGAGAAGTACTGGCGCGACTCTAAGATCGGCGCAATTTACGAAGGCACTTCGAACATGCAGTTGCAGACGATTGCGAAACTGATGATTGGGAAGTAGTAAATCGTGAATCGTGAATGGTAAATAGCCGAACCGTAGAAATGAACGAAGAATAGTTCCTTCTATTCACGATTTACGATTAACGATTTACTAACATGTCCGCATCGCGAATCGAAGTCTTCGAACAAATGCTCGCCGCCGAACCGGCAAACACGGCGGTCCTGTTTGGATTGTCCAAGGAATACGAGAAGGCGGGCGATGATGTGAAGTTGATCGCGATTCTTGAACGATATCTTGCGACTGCTGATGACGAGGGCAATGCTTTCGGCATGCTGGCGCGCGCGTATGAACGAACAGAGCAACGCGAAAAAGCGCGCGAGACTTATCAACGCGGCGCCACAGCGGCGATGGCGCACGGGCATCCCGGCATGGCCGAAGAGTACAAACAAATCTTGGAAAGCGACTAGTATCAACAGGATGCTCGGCTCTATTCACGATTTACCATTTACGATTTACTGCTCATGAGCGATACGAAAGTTCTAAGACTAGTCAAGAAATCCGAAGGCGACCTCCCCGCAAAAGCCTTCACCGCTAAATCCGTCGCCAAGGCGGAACCGAAACCTGCTCCCGCGCCCACACTGAAAGCAGCCCCCGCCGTAAAGCCAATGAGACGCCGGGGCAAAGCTAGGCCTCAACCACAACTGCGTATCAGCCCCGAAGAGATGCTGAAGATCTTCCGCACGATGTACATGTCGCGCCGTCTGGATGACAAAGAAATCCAGATGAAGGGACAGAATCGCATCTTCTTTCAAATTAGCGGCGCCGGCCACGAAGCGATTCTGACCGCGGCGGGCATGTGCCTGAAGCCCGGTTACGACTGGTTCTATCCGTACTATCGCGATCGTGCGCTGTGTTTGCAGCTTGGCATGACACCGCTCGAGATGTTTCTGGAAAGTGTCGGCGCGGAAGCTGACCCGAATTCGCACGGCCGCCAGATGCCTTCGCACTGGGGACACAAGAAACTCAATATCGTGTCGCAATCGTCGCCGACGGGAACGCAGCTTTTGCAGGCTGTCGGATGCGCGGAAGCAGGTTATCGCATCAAGCTCATCAAAGAACTGAAAAGTCGCATCAAGAATTTTCATCAGGACGAAGTCGCCTATGTTTCGCTGGGCGACGGCACATCCAGCGAAGGCGAATTTTGGGAAGCGCTAAACACGGCGTGCAATCTGCGTCTGCCGGTTGTGTTCCTGCTTGAAGACAACGGCTACGCGATCAGCGTCCCCGTCGAAGTGCAAACCGCCGGTGGTGACGTGTCGAGATTAATTTCAGGCTTTCCGAATTTGTATCGGCAGAAGTGTGACGGAACTGATCCGATCGAGTCGCTGGCGGTCATGCGCCGCGCAGTGGAAAACTGTCGCCGCAATCGCGGACCGTCGTTCGTGCATGCGAAGGTCATCCGACCGTATTCGCACTCGCTTTCCGACGACGAACGGTTGTATCGCGCTGACGAAGAACGCGCGTCTGATGCTGAACACGATCCGGTTAAGCGGTTCGGAGCGCGACTGATTGACGAGAAAATCATCGATCAGGACGGGCTGCAACAGATTAAAGATGAAATCGATCGCGAGATAAACGAAGCTGCCGATGCGGCGCTTGCCAGTCCGCAACCTGCTCCTGAGACAGTGACGCTTTACGTCTACTCGCCGGACGTCGATCCAACTTCCAAAGAGTTCGATACTGAAGACCAGGTCGAACTCAGCGGTAATCCGGGCACGATGGTTGATTTGATTAATCGCTGCCTGCACACCGAAATGAAGCGCGATCCGCGTGTGCTTGTTTTCGGTGAAGACGTGGCCGATTGTTCGCGCGAGCAATCGCTGGACAAGGTCAAAGGCAAAGGCGGTGTGTTCAAGGTTACCGCGAATCTTCAGCGCGAATTCGGCAGCGCGCGCGCTTTCAATTCGCCGCTCGCCGAGGCGAACATCGTCGGGCGCGGGATCGGGCTGGCGACACGCGGTTTGAAGCCCGTCGTCGAAATTCAATTCTTCGATTACATCTGGCCCGCGTTTCACCAAATCCGCAACGAGCTGGCGGTCTTGCGCTGGCGCTCAGGAAATGAGTTTTCAGCGCCGATGGTGATTCGCGTGCCCGTGGGTGGATATTTGAAAGGCGGCGCCATTTATCACTCGCAATCGGGCGTGTCGCTTTTCACGCAGATTCCGGGCTTGCGCGTCGTCTATCCGTCGAACGCGCTCGATGCGAACGGGCTTTTGCGCACCTCGATTCGTTGCGACGACCCGGTAGTCTTTCTCGAACACAAACATCTCTATCGTCAGGCCTACAACAAATCGCTTTATCCCGGCGACGACTTCATGATTCCGTTCGCCAAAGCGAAGACTGTTCGCGAAGGCACGGACATCTCGATCATCACGTATGGCGCGCTGGTGCAACGTTCGCTGGTGGCAGCGAAGCAGGCCGAACAGCAAGGCATCAGCGTCGAGATTATCGACTTGCGCACGATGAGTCCTTACGATTGGAATGCGATCGCGGAATCCGCAAAGAAAACCTCGCGCGTGATCGTCGCACACGAAGACTCACTGTCGTGGGGCTACGGCGCCGAGATCGCTGCGCGCATCTCAAACGAACTCTTCGAATACCTGGACGCTCCCGTTCGCCGGGTCGCCGCGCTCGACACGTTTGTCGCCTACGCACCGCAACTGGAAGACGCCATCCTGCCGCAGGTGGCGGATGTGCTAGAGGCAATTACGGAAATCAACGGTTATTGAAATCATTCGCTTCACCCCGCTAGGGGTGAAATGTTTATAGCACCTCGCAATCTCTTAATCTCAAAGCTCCTTTAGGAGCGGAATGTGAGAACCTCATGGCAAACACGTACTCTCAAATCTACATTCAAACTGTGTTCGCAGTTGATGGCCGTCTGTCTCTCATCCGTCCAGAGTTCAAGGAAGAACTCAACAAGTACATAACCGGGATTGTGAGAAACAAGCGGCAGAAACTGATTGCCATCAACGGAATGTCGGACCACGTTCACATTTTGGTCGGCCTGAAACCGGCGATGGCCTTGGCTGATTTAGTCAGAGACATCAAGGCAGATTCATCCGACTTCATCAACAGAAAGAAATGGATTCGTGGGAGGTTTAGAAGGCTATGGCGCGTTTTCCTACGGACATTCGCAGTTGGAGACAATAATTCGTTACATTCAAAACCAGGAACATCATCATCGAAGACGAACCTTCAAGGATGAGTATCTAACATGGTTGAAGAAATTCGAGGTCCAGTTTGAAGAGAAATACATCTTTGAGTTTATCGATTAACATTTCGCTCCTAAAGGAGCGTGGGTTTTAGTTTTTAGGCTGGTGCTATAAACATCTCGCTCCTAACGGAGCGAAAGCTGTGGCCGATACGTTGAATCCTTCTTCGAAAATGCGTCCGCGCTTCTTCAAAACTCCTGCCGCGTTTCGCAAATGGCTCGCCGCCAATCACAGTAAAGCGAAAGAGCTTTGGGTTGGGTTCTACAAAAAAGGCTCCGGCAAGCCGAGCATCACGTGGCCTGAGTCAGTCGATGAGGCGCTGTGTTTCGGATGGATCGATGGCATCCGTAAGACAATCGACGGCGAGAGCTACATGATTCGCTTCTCGCCACGAAAGCCGGACAGCATCTGGAGCGCCGTCAACATTCGCAACGTCGAAAGACTGACGAACGAAAAGCAAATGACGCCGGCAGGTCTGAAGGCGTATGAAGCGCGGAAAGAATATCGCTCAGGAATCTATTCCTACGAACAACGGCCGGCGGAACTTGTCGAGCCGTACGCATCTCAATTCCGCCGCAACAAAGCGGCGTGGAAATTCTTTCAAGCTCAGCCGCCGTACTACCGCAAGACTATGACCTGGTGGATTGTGAGCGCGAAGCAGGAAGAGACGCGTCTGGCGCGGCTAGCAAAACTGATCGAAGCGTCCGCAAGAGGTCAACGCCTGCTGTAAGGATTCGCCACCATGGCTATGCCATCCGATGTGCGGAAGGTCTCTGACCTTCCGAAAGGCTCTCAAACAATCCGGGCTATGCCCTTCTCCATTTGATTCGATTGAAATCGACCTTCAAAGGCTCATCGTCACTTGGAATCCGCTGCCAAGTTCTCGCGCTCGACCACCGATAGTCGGCCGCCCGTTCCACCAACTCAGCCCGCACAGGGTTAAGATGGATGTAATTAACTTTCTGCATGAATACTGATTCACTGAAAATTGAAAGACGTTCTTCTCTTGTTGCCATAGGGAATATGCATGCTTCCGTTTCCATTCTTCATGCCGCAACTTTGTCAGCGAGCTTTGATAGTCATGCTGTTTCAAGAAATCGATTACGCGACTTGCTGTGAGGCCCTTCACGTTGCGAAGCACGTCGGCCGAGGTTTTCGGGCAATCGGTGAGCAAGTGAATATGGTCGGGCATGATTACGTAAGCAAATAACAGAAAGCTCCCTGATGTTCGTGCTTCATCAATGGCGCCGCAAGTAACGAGCTTCATAGTTTCCTTTTGGAAAACGGGCAGGCGATCTTTCGCAACGATAGTAATGTAAAGAGCTCGGGAGTCCCTTGAGAGTTGGAATTTGGGAGTCATAGGTTTAAGGGCAAAGCGCAAAAATATTTCGCCATTCCGGAAGGTCAAAGACCTTCCGCACATCAGGCGGCAGAGCCGCTCAGGATGCACGGTGCTCCGTCCTCCGCCCGCCTTAATTTTTCTCCAGGATCACTTCCGCCACCGCATGTTCAGTCGTGTGGGCGATTGATAAATGTGCAGTGGTCGCGCCTAATGCTTCATACAATTCACGCGCGCGGCCGTGGAACAGAATTAGCGGCGCGCCTGAATCTTTCGCTGACACTTCGATGTCCTGCCAGCTTATGCCGCCGCTCCAACCTGTTTGCAAGGCCTTCAGCGCGGCTTCTTTTGCGGCAAAGCGCGCGGCATAATGTTGCGCGGCGACTGCGCCACGCGATTCGCAGTAGGCACGCTCGGCGTCAGTGAACACACGTTCTGCGAACCGCGGCGTACGAGCGATTGTTTCGCGCACGCGGCGAACCTCGATAATGTCAATGCCAATTGAAATGATCACAGACGCGGATGATGCTAAGCGGAATGATGCCGCATTCCAAGACGCCGGGTTTTTCTGGCGCGAGCGCGATGGCGTGCGCGCTTTGATTTGTGAACCACTCGAACGCGACGGGTTCACAAATGCGTTTTCAACTCGGCTCGGCGGCGTCAGCCCGATGCCGAAAGACGATTTAAACCTCGCCGGCTTCAACGAAGACGCGGCCGAAAATATTTACGAGAACCGCCGCCGGTTTCTAAGACTTTTTGACGGCGAATGGACGCTCACCGGCTGTTGGCAGCTTCACAGCGCCGACCTCCGCATCGTCAAAGACGAAGCGGACGCGAAGCCAAAGCCGGGCGTGCTCGGCGACGATCAGTATTGCGACGCACTCATCAGCAACACTCCAGGAATTCTTTTGGGCGTCAAGACTGCCGACTGCGTTCCGATTTTGCTCGGCGACTCCAACACCGGTGCCTTCGCCGCAGTGCATGCCGGCTGGCGCGGCACTTCGTCATCGATTGTTGTACGAGCAATCGAACAGCTCAAAGCCGAATACGGAACCAAGCCTGAAAATCTGCGGGCGGCGATTGGGCCGGCGGCAAACGTCTGCTGTTACGAAGTGGGCGCTGATGTCATCGGCCGATTCAAAGATCGATTTCCCGACACGGATTCTTTGTTCATTCCGACGCGCGCCGGGCACGCGCGCATAGACTTGCACAAGGCTAATAGCGAGCAGCTAATCTCCGCCGGCGTTGTACCAGAAAGAATTCACACCGCGCCTTTTTGCACGATGGAGCGGACGGATCTCTTCTTCTCGTATCGGCGTGAAAAGGCGCTCTATGGCCGCGTTGGACGATTAATGTCGGTAATCGGACGAATGTCGTCGTGAAACCAGCGACAAGATGCTCGCGAACCGCCGACACAGCTTTCGGCGCTCCATCCTAGCGAAACGCCCAGCCGTTGGTTTGGTGCACGCGCTCATTTGCTCCAACGACGTCGATTTTCAGTTCTACATCGTAGTTTTTCGGCGGGAAGCAAACTTCATCATTGCAGCTCTGAAGTCGCACGCGCGCTTTTACTTTCGCCGAATCGTCCGAGTAATTAGCCGGAACAGTCACGGTAAACTTCAGACGCGCCTGGCCCTCGTAAACAGACAATTGCTTTTTCGAGAATTTGAACGTGCGCAACAGCGGCCGAGGATAAGCAATGGGACCGCTGCGCAAGCCGTCTGATGTTTCGACTTTTACACTCGTCGCAATCAAATAACTTTCCAAGGGCCGATTCGAATTGATGTGATAGCCCGACGGGACGTCAATGACGATCGCCACCCGCAAGGGCTTGCCCCGTTGAGCTTTGTCGGTGGCGAAGTAACCAACGACACTGATGTTTGGCTCCGGCGCCGGTGCAGCCGAAAAGCCTGGAGTCGATGCCAACAGCAAGGCAACTGCCAGCGCGTTGAACATAAAATAGTGACCTGTTCTTTTCATATCGATTGCAGAGTTTCGGTGCTTTTGATGGCGTGGGATTCTATCGCGGTTGCTATGGAATCGAAACCCGAGCGTTGTCGGAAGCGTTTCGCGCCGCTAATTGCCCACACGCAGCGAGAATGTCGCGGCCTCTCGGTTTGCGCACGAAGGCATGGATGCCCTTAGATTCCAGAATTTCGCGGAATGCTTCGACTCGCGTCGCCGATGAAGGTTGATACGGCAAAGGCTCGGCCGGATTGTGCGGAATCAGGTTCACCTTCGCGCGCAGGCCGTGCCGATTCAGCAAGTTCGCGAGTTGCCGCGCCTGCTCGTCTGAATCATTCACTCCCTTCAGCATGACGTACTCAAACGTGAATAGCTCACCCGGCTTCAGAGATTTCTCGAATTCTTTGCACGCGTCAAGCAGTTCATCCAGCGGCCACTTCCGATTTATTGGCATCAGCTCGTTTCGTAATTCGTCTGTGGGCGCCGCAAGTGAAACTGCCAGATGAGGGCGGTCGGGAATCATCGCAAGCTCGCGGATGCGTGGCGCGATGCCGGCAGTGGAAACCGTGATGCGATTAGGCACGATGTGCAAGCCTTCCGTGTCGCTCATGATGCGAATTGCTTTCAAGAGCACGTCGAAATTCAGAAAGGGCTCGCCCGCACCCATGCCTACGAGATTCGTCCCACGCGGAGGCGTGCGGGGTCCCCGCGCGAGCATCTCGCGCGGGGTGCTCTTCACACCCACGCCGTAAGCGTCATTCAACGCGACGATAATCTGCTCGACGATTTCACCGGCCGTGAGATTCCGTAACAAACCAAGCTCCGCCGTCAAACAAAACGTGCATTGCAGAGGACATCCGGACTGCGAAGAGAAACAGATAGTATCGCGCCGCTCTTCGGGAATGAAAACAGTCTCCACCGGGCGATTGTCGTGCGTCTTCATCAGGTAACGACGCGTGCCATCAGTCGAGATGTATCGAGACTCCAGCTTGAGCCTTGAAATCGCGGCGTGCTTACTCAGCTTCGCGCGGAACTCTTTCGGCAGGTTGGTGATCTCATCGAACGTGCGCACGCGTCGCCGTTGGATGGCCGAGAAAATCTGGCGACCGCGATACGCCGGCTCGCCGAGTTGTTCGACGAACTGCGACAATTCGGCCTGCGATAATCCGGTGAGCTGAACGATTTGCACTGTCGGTTGATTCTAGCACCCGATGAGCGGTTGGTCAGGGCCCTTGACTTCTAATCGGCGCAAACAAAAATCGCGAGCGGCCTGATTGAGCCAATCTCGCGATTTTTTTAAGCGAAACTAACGCTTAATTATTGCGCCACGGTGAACTTTGCCGACTGCACCAGGCTTTGGCCGCTGACGCGATCGCGCACCCGAACTTCGATCGCGTAATCGCCGGGATTCAAACCGCGCGAGTCAAGCAGTCGCGTAAGTGTCAGACGCTGACCTAAATCACTGCTGCCGTGCCAGTCTTCGGCCTGTTTGCCGAGCTCTTTGCCGTCCTTCAACACTGCGTACTCAACATCGACAGACGGACGCAGCGTGGTCTGATCGATTCCGGCGTTGTAGATTTGCATGTAAATGCCGATCGGCGCGCCGCGATGATAGGTTCCCGAAACGTTCGGAATCACCTTAACGTTGCCGATGGTGAACATGCCCACGGCAGGCTGATCGCCGAGACCTTCCAGTTTCGCCGCGAGAATCAACGTCGAGGTTGACAGCTTGTTTGGATCGTATTTCGGAACCTCAAAGCCGATGTGCCGCACACCTGTTGCGCCCGACGTAATATCGCGAACGATCACATCGACCCGATAGCGGCCCGGCGCCAAAGCCACAGCTTTCTGATAAGCGGACTTGCGGTCTTTCGCTTCCGCCAATTCTTCGGGGGTCGCGCGCGTGATGACCGGATCTTCGAAGATCCCGGCGCGACGTCCGGATACGTGCGTGATCTTTCCAAAGATATTCAGTTGCGCCTGCTGCAACCCGCCGCTGTCCTGAAACACAAGGTTGTTGTTATCGGTCTGAATCGTAAAGGCCGTGATGACGCGCTCATCGGATTGGCGGAAGAAATCTACGCGCACGTCAAAATTCAGTGGGTTATCTTCGATGATCGGCGTGTTCACTGCCGAAGCCAGATCGTTGAACTTGATCTGCGGCGGCCGGCTCAGATCAGCCAAAAGTTGCAAACGCGAGAACGGGCTGTCCTGCTCGCGCGTGTAATTCGGGTTGCCAATCCCGCCGAAAGTAGCAACGCGCTGGCTCTTGTCCGCCAGCCCCATTTCTTCGGCGAGCGTTAAACCCGCTCCGGGAATGTTCAGCAGCGCGTCCTTTTCGTCCGGGTTGCGCGCGATACGATATTCGCCGCTGCCCGTCGGATCTACGAACTCAATCTCAATCCCGGATCCAACGCCCGGAAGATACCGGTAGAACCATCGCTCAAACGGGTACGTCGAAGTAGTGCCGCCGCCCTCGTAAGTTTCGCGGTTGTACGAGCCACCGGACGGATGTGTCTCCAATTCATCGGGCTTGCCGTACATGATCCAGATGCGGCCGCGATCGGTTTTCCATCCGGGAATGCCCGACGCGAAATGCTCGTTCGCATAGGCAATGCGCTCGTAATACTCTTCGCGATATTCGTTTTCATCCGTGTCCGGATCGGGATCGCGCCGGCGCCAGAACTCTTCAATGAAATGTTCGCGCTCGTCGTCGGTCTCGAGCTTCTTGAAAGCTTTCCGCTCTTCGTCGGTAATGATGTAAGCGACGTCTTTTTCGAGCCAGTCTTTGTAAGCCTTCTTCAGCTCCGGCTTCACGTTGCGGGGTTTTTCGGAAGGATCCTGTTCGCGTCGCTTGGGCTGTTGCGGCAGGGCCGCGGAAGCAGCAAAAGCAAAAGTTAAGAAAGCGACGGCCACACGGCTCGAATTGCGGAAAGACATAACGAATACTCCTGCTAACGGTTCGGGAAGGTTTAAGATTGCCCTCAGTGTTGAATCACGAGACGCGCGGACACGAATCGAATGTCGAATTCTAAGTTTCGCTCAGATCAGAGTCAAGATGCGGCCGCCACACCAAAAAGTTGCTTTTTGGACGGTTAGGCGGTTAGAGCCCCCAACTCATCGTCCGAAGCGGCCATCGACCTTTCGTAACCAAACCGCAGGGCTTCGCGTCTTAAAACTTGATCGCGTTGACAATAACGGGTGATTTACTAAATTTTACGGAGGATTTCTCAATGAAAAGACTTTTCTTAATCGCAGGATTGACGGCTTTTCTCAGCCTTGCGGCATTAGCCGCGGCCGGTGACTCGCCGAACTTCTCGGGAACCTGGACTCTGGACAAGGCGAAAAGCCAGGGGTTGGATCCGCGGATGGCTAACGCAGAGTCAGTGACGTGCGTCATTACTCAGGACGACAAGAACATTTCGATCGAATGGAAAATCGCAGGTGGCCAACCACCGGCAGGTGGCGGCCCCGGCGGTGGTGCCGGTGGTGGCGGCGGGCAGGGGCGCGGACCGGCTGGTCCCCAGACCTATACTCTCGACGGCAAGGAAGCTACCGCTGAGGCGATGGGCGGAACAAATACGACCAAAGCGACCTGGACCGGGAAGACGCTGGAGCTTTCGTCCGTTCGTGCCGGCAACTTCAATGGCAACGACTTTAAGTTCACGAGCGTCGACAAACTCTCGTTGTCTGACGATGGCAAAACGTTGACCGTGACGCGTCATCGCGAGAGTCAACGCGGAACGACGGACTCGACACTCGTCTTCAACAAGCAGTAAAGACTTACGCGCGTCTTTGGCGCGCGGTCCAATCATTCCATTCACAAAACGGAGCTGCCATGGTGACTCGCCGGCAGCTCCTCGTTTGTCAGCGCCCTGTCTCGGAATTATGGCCAGGTAAATCCGGTCAAGGGATTGCCGAAGAACGCGTCAGTCTTCCAGGCATTCTTGTCCCACATTCCGTCCGCGTCGCCGATGATCGTGACGGGAACAATTACTCGATCGCTGCCGAGTTTGTTTGACGCGGCAGTCCCATTGTCGAACTTTCCATCAGGACGGACAGTAAATTTGATCGAGCGTGCCAGGTGATTCTTCCAGAGCAGCTTGAACTCGTACTCGCCGGGGTTCTTCGCCAGCGAATGCATCTCACCGAACATCCCCGGCTCCTCGCCGGTGCGGTCCCAGCCTTTCACTGTCGGGAAACTGCACGTGACTTTCGACCAGACAATCTTCTTGTCATCATCCACGTCGCTCATCGTTCCGGTCTCCGTTTCGCTCTCGCCGGCGTTCCCACAACCGGGCTTGCCGACCAACTCACCCTGCCACATCATTCGGCTAACGTCTTTGCCCTGGTAGAACAGGTGCGGATCCGTGTTGGTGTCTTCGCCACGAAGCCAGAAAGTGACGTTGAAACCCGGTTTCTTCCAGCCGTACACATCATCGGGCGTCAGATAAACGTAGCCAATCGGCAACGTCCAGTCATGATCGACGTAATAGATGAATCGATTGACGGCGTGCGGGCCAACCTCGTTTGAGTGGATTTTCGCGACCTTTATCTTGCCGGTAAAAAGAGTGACGTCGCTCCCAGCGAGCTCGTTCCGCATTTTGATCGCGAAGTTGACCGGGCCGATGTAAGTAGTGCTCTTGTCCTCTGGGATGTTGCGACCGCCGCACTCTGTTCCCCACCAGTGATCTTTGTCGATCTCGCCGGTGTCGCAGTCGAACTTCACCCACGGCCCAGTTCCAGGCATCGAGAATTCAACGTAGAGCTGACCGCCGCTCGGAACTGGGCCGTTGACTCTGTACCGCATCCGCGGAAGCCAACTCCACGTGTCGAAGTTGCCTCGGTAAGAGGGCACCTTCCAAGCCCAAATGATGATGCTGTCTTTTTTGATCGTTGGTTGCTCTTGCGTGGCGACCTTCGACCGCGTGGCTGCGACGGACGCCGCGCCTGCGAGACATAAAGCGACGGCGAAACAAAGAATCATGAAGCCTAAGAAAAGTCGTGCTCTCATTTGATTGCCTCCCTGATTAATTATCTTGATCGTTTGTGCGTCTTAAAGGGCGCGGGCCGCTGATTCTAACAGCGAGGTTCGACGCGGGCAATAATTTTTCCAACTTCGTTCCGCGCATCGTTGGCGAATGGTTAGCCGCGCTGTAAAGTTCACGTCGCGCAATTTCGGTAGCGAGTAAAGCTGATCCGGAGCTACAATCCTGCGCGTGCCGATGCGATTCAAATGGAGCCTCATCTCCGATGAACGGCTACTCGACACACGCATCTGTGACCTGCCAATAAAAATCAAAGGCTCGTTCATCGAGCTGCACATCAAACGTCTTTATAGCGAACTGAACGACCGTGGCATTCGATTCAAACCGCACGTCTGGCTTTCGGCCGAGTGGTTCACGCCGGACGGTGTGCCCGGCTTTGCCATTCCTTTTTATCTTGCGCATCCGCGCTTGATGAAGCTCGAACGCAAATTCATGCGTGAAGTTGAAGGCGGCACCGATGTTGAATGCATGCGCATTCTGCGGCACGAGGCCGGCCACGCCATCGATAACGCTTTTCGCCTTCACTTTAAGCGGCAGTGGATGCGTACATTCGGATCGTTCACGCAAAGGTATCCGCCGTCGTACAAGCCAAAGCCGAACAGCCGCCGGTACGTTTTGAATTTAGACGCGTGGTACGCGCAGGCCCATCCGGCTGAAGACTTTGCTGAGACCTTCGCCGTGTGGTTGCAGCCGCGTTCAAACTGGCGGCGTCGTTATCGCGGTTGGCTGGCGCTGCGCAAGCTCGAGTATGTCGACGAACTCTTGAACAACATCGCCGGCACGCGCCCGAGAAATCGCGTGCGAAAAAAGGTTGAAACGCTGCCCGAGATTCGCCTTACGCTCCGCGAACACTATGACCGCAAGCGCGAAAAGTACGCGTTTGAATGGCCCGCATATCTCGACAATGACCTGCGACGGATTTTTTCGAGCGAGCCGCGTCATCGCTTGCGGGAGACGGCGGCGAGTTTCTTGCGCAGGGTGGCGCCCGAGGTGCAGCAGCTTGTCTCAGAAGGAACGGGCGTCCACGGGTACGCGATCGACCATGTCCTGGAATTGATGATCGAACGTGCGGCGCAGTTGAAGCTGCGCGCGGTTGGCCGCGAGGAACAATTGAAGCGGCACCTGATGGTCATGCTGACGGTACAGACGATGAACGTCGTGCACTCGGGTTACTACCGGATTGCGTTATGAATTTGGAGTGCGGCGGCTTCGACGCCGCTCTTATTCTCCCTCTCCCTTTGGGAGAGGGCCGGGGGTGAGGGGCGAAGCTAGCGATGAAAGAACATTTTCTTTTTTTCTTTGCCGTAAACCCTCACCCTAACCCTCTCCCAGAGGGAGAGGGAATTGAACAATGAACAAAAACGGCGAAACTTTTAAGAAGCTGCGCGTGATCGTTCTGTGCCACGAAGATCTCGTGCCGCCCGAAAGTGTCGACGGGCTGACTCCCAAAGAGATCGCGCCATTCAAAACTGAATGGGATGTGATTTCCACGCTTAACAAGATGGGACACGAAGTCTCTCCAGTCGGCGTTTATAACAACCTCGGCGTGATCGGAAATGCGCTGATGGAGCACAAACCGCACATCGCGTTCAATTTGCTGGAAGAGTTTCACGGTTATCCACTTTACGATCAGCACGTCGTTAGCTATCTCGAGCTGATGAAACAGCCGTACACGGGCTGTAATCCGCGCGGTCTCACGATTTGCCGCGACAAAGCTCTTTCCAAAATGGTACTGGCTTACCATCGGATTCACGTGCCCGCGTTTGCGGTGTTCCACATGAATCGCAAAGTGAAGCGATCGAAGCGGCTGAAATTTCCGCTGCTGGTCAAATCAATCAGTGAAGAAGGGTCAGTCGGAATCGCGCGCGCCTCGATCGTTAACGACGACGCAAAACTGGCCGAGCGTGTCGAGTTTATTCATCGCCAAACCAAGACGCACGCGATCGCGGAACAGTACATTGCCGGCCGCGAGATTTACGTCAGCGTCATCGGCAATCAGCGTCTGCAAACCTACACGCCGTGGGAACTGGTGATCGAGAAACTTCCGGAAGGCGCGCCGAATATTGCCACGTCGAAATTGAAATGGGATCCGGCGTACCAGGAAAAGGTTGGCGTGGTTACGAAAGCGGCTGAGCTCGACAAAGCGATGAACAAAAAGATCGAGCGCCTGTCAAAAAAGATCTACCGCACACTTTTCCTGAGCGGCTACGCGCGTCTGGATTATCGCGTGACCGATGACGGGCAGATTTATCTGCTCGAAGCCAATCCGAATCCGCAGATCGCGCACAGCGAGGACTTTGCCGACTCAGCTAAACATTGCGGCATCGATTACGAAGGTCTGCTGCAAAAAATCATGGGACTGGGTTTGCGGTATCGAACCGGCGCTGGCGAGCAGAAATGAGCGATCAAGATAGTCGAAAGTGGCCTTCGTTGTTGCCGCCGCAGTAAAGTTGGGGTTATGGCCTTGGCTCATTTTTTCAATAGGCGGCGCGTTGTAGGTTTTCCTGTTCGAGCCTGTTTGGTTCACCTGGAACCGATTCGGGTTTTTAGTGTATTCGCTGATCTTTTGGGTTGGCATTGGAGCCGTTCAGGGATGGTTCATGTGGGGGGCAGCACGAACGAAAGGACTGATTTACCAATTCAGAATGCGTTCCGGATCAAGCCAGTGGCGCGTCATGTCACACCAAAGCACCAAGCCCCGCCATGAATTGAATCGCGAGTAGAACCGCGCGATCTTTTTGTCACTCGCAGCGCGGCCATTGTTTCGTGTTTTTGCGAACTGCGCGCGCGTCCATGAATCCAGCGCCAAGCCATCGTAACGTCCCAGCAGCTTCAGCAGATTCTCAGCCGCGTAATTGCCGACGCCTTTCACGCGCTTCAACTCTTTCATGAATTGATCGTGCGGCAGATCGATTTTCAACCAACTCTCAACGTCCAGCTCGCCTGACGCGACGCGCTGCGCCAATTCTTTCAGGTAAGGTGAGCGATAGCCCGCGCGAACACGATCGCGATAAAACTTCTCGGATACTCCGGCCATCGCTTCGGCGGTGGGAAAAGATTTCCGGCCACCGTCGGACTCGCGACCGAGCTCATCGACAAGGCCGCTGACCATCTTCTCAGTCAACGCCCAGGAACAGTTGGTCGTGCAGATCATCTTCACCAGATCTTCGAAAACTGTCGGCGAACGCAGCAAACGGCCGGCGCCTTCTGAAGCGATCCACGCAAACTCAGATTCGCCAGAAACGGCGTCATAAAACTTGCCCATGTCGTCGTCGAGACGGAACATGTGCCGCACGTCGCGGACGATCTGTTCGCTGGCGCGCTTGCCGATGGGCCGCGAAGTTTCGGCGACCACGCCGCGTTTCGATGCCGAAACGGCGACTGTTACCGGCTTCGAATTTCGGAGGTCAATGACACGCGTCAGCGTCCACTTCGTCTTATCGAATTCGAAGGGCGGCAGCGCGCACCAGCCATGGCTCATCACGGTGCGCCGAAAATTGAAATTGGCTGGCGTCGGAACTGAAATGTGCATAGCTTTAAGCTACGTACCGTGCCAGAACGCTCTGTTCTTTGGCAAGTCGGCGCGCAGTGGCGTTGTTCGGGCGCGGTTGCAGCAATCACTCGAGGCGTATTACTCTGCGGTCACCCCTTTTTTCGTATTCGCAGTCTTGGTTCGTAGACGAGTTTTCCCCGCCGTCTGCAGAGAGAGGATTCTGTGCTCGGTCTCAGTCCACAACAAATTATCTTTCTACTGATCCTGCTGGCCGCGGTGGTGCTCTTCATCACCGAATGGATTCGCACGGACCTGGTGGCCGTGATGGTCGTGGTCGCCTTGTACGTTACGCGTGTGCTTGAGCCAAAAGACGTGCTCTCAGGATTCAGCAGCGAGCCCGCAATTGTCGTTGCGGGAATCTTCGTCTTGAGCGCCTCACTCCATGCCACCGGACTCTCTGACACAATTGGCAACTGGATTGGGCGTCTGGCGGGAAGGAGCCTGACGCGAGCGATCGCGGTCATCATGCCGTCCGTGGCTCTGCTGTCTGCCTTCACGCACCACGTGACAACCACGGCAATGATGGTGCCGGTCACGCTCGATCTTTCGCGTAAGCGCCAAATCCCGGCATCGAAACTTCTCATGCCGATGTCGTTTGCCGCTTCACTGGGAACAGCAATAACGATCATCGGCGCGCCTGCTTTCCTGATTGCCAGCAATACCCTCCAGCAATCGGGCCGCGGCGGCCTGGGAATCTTTTCCATTGCCCCGATCGGCTTATCGCTGTCGCTGGTGGGCACAATTTTCATTCTGCTCGTCGGGCGTTTTCTTCTTCCTACTCACGAAGGCGAACAAGATCGCGGCAGCCACTTTCGACTCGAGGACTACCTGACCGAAATTGTCGTTTCCGACAAGTCGCCCTTGTTGAAGAAAACCGTGGCAGAAATCGACGATGATGAAAACTATCATCTCAAAGTGCTTGGACTGATTCGCGATGGCCGGCGGCTGCGCGCGCCCTACAAGCAGGAAGAGCTAAGTGAGGGCGACGTGTTGATTGTGCGCATCACGCCGGAAGAGCTGATTGCGATTCGCGAAGAGCCGAGCATGGAATTGCACTCGGTGAAACAGTACGGCGAGCGAAATGGGCAAAAGAAAACGAACGGCAACGGTGAACAGGATGAGTTCGTGCAAGCCGTAGTCGCGCCGCGTTCGCAACTGATTGGCCGCACATTGAGGCAAATCAATTTTCAGCGCCGCTACGGCGCGGTGGTGGTCGGGTTGTGGCGGAAAGACGGCTGGCTCGATCAGGAGATGTCGAAAGTTCGTCTGCGGGCGAATGATGTACTGGTGCTCGAAGGCGATGAAGAGTCGCTGGCTAACGTGGCCAACGATCCTGCGTTTCTAATGATGGTTCCATTTCACGGCGAGTCGAAGCCGCGACGCCGAGCGTGGCTGGCGGGACTGATCATGTTGGCGACTATTCTGCTTGCCGCCTTCAACATCATGACAATCGAAATGGCCGCGCTCACCGGGGCGGCAGCGGTCGTCATCACGCGCTGCATCAACATTCGATCTGCCTACGAATCGATCGACGCGCGCATCTTCGTCTTTATTGCCGGGGCGATTCCTTTGGGCCTGGCCATGCAGAAAAGCGGGACGGCCGGATTGCTTGCCAGGTGGCTTGAACATGCAGTTGGGGGCTGGCCGGAACGTATGACTTTGCTGGCGCTGTTTGCAGTGGTTGCGGTCGTTACGCAGTTCATGTCTGACGCAGCGACGACCGCTTTATTCGCGCCGGTCGCGGTGGCCTTGGCGCAGGCGCTGGGCCGTCCGCCGGAGCCTTACGTCGTAACCGTAGCCATGGCTTCAGTTGTCGCCTTTCTAACGCCGATAGGGCATCACGGGAACCTACTGGTTTATGGACCGGGACGTTACCGATTCAGCGATTTTGTGAAGGTCGGAGCGCCTTTGACAGTGATATCGGCGGTGATCGTGGTCTTGCTGGCCCCGCTCATCTGGCCAGGCTAGATGTCTGTATTCAACAAGTTCAGTCAATCTGATGCTTGACCAAATAGGCACTGAGGTTTAGACTTTAGGCACTTACCAAGATGAATGGAAGGCTGTACTCGTCGGTTCCTAAACACTTGGGGCTAAACGAGCGCAGAGTCAAACACCGAGACTCTCTACAGCCCAGGTGACTTAAGCACCGTTTCCGAAAAATGCTGCCGGAGCTTTCCGGCGCGCGCTCCGTCGCCCCGTGGGAAACGCCCTCGGGGCGATGTCGTGTCTACGGCACAAAATCGCGGTTCCCCGGATCATTTTTTGCACAACCCCTCCGCACTTCAGCTTCGGTGTTTTGGCCATATCATCGACGCGGCCAGCGATGACAGTAAGACGACCGCGACGACGCCTAACGCCAAGCCCGTGGGGATGTCCTGCAATCCCGCCACGCGCCCTGCTAACGACTGAAATCCCGCCGCAGACAATGCCGCGCCTATCATTTTCGTGACTACCGGCAAAAGCATCTTCACCCCGATAAAACTCAAGACAATTCCGAGGCCGTACTTGAGGTAATGAAATTTTTCAATGATACCGGCGAGCAGAAAATAGAACGTGCGTAATCCCAGAATCGCAAATACGTTGGACGTGTAAACGATGAAGCGATCTGTCGTGACGCCGAAAATCGCCGGGATCGAATCCAGCGCAAACACCAAATCGGTAAATTCCACGACAATCAGCACCAGCAACAGGAGGGTTCCTACGCGTTTCCCGTCAACGACGGTGAAGAATTTCCGCCGCTCGTAATGCCGCACAATCGGCACGTATCGAGTCACCGCTTTCACAATTATGCGATTTTCGGGATCGATGTCCGTTTCCTGCTGCCCAAACATCTTGATGCCGGTGTAAACCAGGAACGCGCCAAAGATGTAGATGACCCAGTGAAAGCGTTCGATTAGTTCCGTGCCCGCCACGATCATGACGACGCGCATCACCAGCGCGCCCAGCACCCCCCAAAACAAAACGCGATGCTGATACTTGCGCGGGACTTTGAAGTAGGAAAAGATCAGGACAAAAACAAACAGGTTGTCGACGGACAGCGAGAGTTCGATTAAATAGCCGGTGAGAAACTCGAGCGCCTTCTGTTGCCGGGCAACGCCGAACATTTCCCAACCCAACGGTCCGAACAAAAGCCCGGCGAAGATGAGCGCCAATGCTACCCAAACTGCGCTCCAGATGGCTGCGTCTTTATAGCCAATTTCGTGAGGCCGGCGATTAAAGACCCCAAGGTCGATTGCCAGCATGATGAGAATGAAAATACAGAAACCAATCCATGCCAGCGTGGAAACGGCGATCTGCATCGATGCCGCTAAAATATCACTCGCGGAAGCAGGCGCGCAAAAGCAATCGATTCAAGCTGCTTTTCGGTTCCGCACCATGCTGCGCAAACGCCGCCAGTTGCGAGCCCGTCAACTCTCCTTTAGAATTCGTCGTTTCGCTGGTAGTGAAAGGTTTCATCTATGCTCAAGCAACTTAGCAAGCTCGAACGGACACGCAATGTTCTCATCCTCGGTTTTGTCGGACTTATGGCCGTCAGCTTGGTGCTGTTTTTCAGGCCGAACAGCGGATCGACCCGAGTTGAGCCCACAAAAAGCAGTGAGGTGCTCGCTGTGGTCGGCGGCGACGAAATTACCGTCGGCGAATTCGCGACGCACAAGCAGAGCCTGCAAGCGCGTTACAGCAGTTTTGGGCCACAGTTTAGCCTCGCGCGAATGGGTTACACGGACACGAGGATTCTCGACGATTTGATTATGGCGCGGGTGATTGCGCAGGAAGCGGAACGATTGGGTCTGGGTGCGTCCGACTCAGAAATCAAGGATCGCATCGCGAACATGTTTCGCGATCCGTCGGGAAAGTTCCTGCTCGTGGACGCGTCGGGCAAGTTCGACATGAGCAAGTATCAGGAACGTGTCGGCGACCCAAAGGTCTTTGAGCGCGGGGTCGCCCAGGACATTGCGAGGGAGAAATTGGAAGCGCTAATCACCGCCGGCATCAACGTCTCGGAAGATGAAGTTCGCGAAGAGTACAAGCGCAAGAACACGTCGCTCGATCTGACGTATGTTTCAGTTTCAGCCAGTAAGCTGGCCGAGAAAATCACGCCCACTGACGAAGAGATGAAGGCGTATTACGAAAAACACAAGACCGATTACCGCATCGATGTTCCGCAAAAGAAGATTCGTTACATCTTTATCGACCAGGACAAGTCAGGACAGAAGGTACAAATCTCTGATCAGGAATTGCACCAGGAATTCGATAGTTTGCAACCGCAATACAAAGAGGCTGGCGTAAAGATTCAGCAGATCGTCTTGAAGGTGGCACGCGAAGACCTGGATGCGACCCAGAAAAAGAAGGCTGATGAATTGGTCACCAAAGCTCGCGGCCAGTCGGGCACGGCGACCGAAGAAGCCTTTGCAGAGTTGGCGAAAGGCAACTCAGAAGATGCAGCCACCGCAAAGAACGGCGGACACGTTGCAGGTCTGGTGAAGAAAAATACCAGCAAGTCGGACGACCCCTATCAGCAAACGCTCGACATGCATCCGGGCGAGGTTACGGATCCAATCAAGTACAAGAATGCTTATTACATTCTGCGGCGGGGAGAGGGAGTGCCCAAGACTTTCGAAATGGCCAAGCCGGAGCTGTTAGTCTCGCTGCGTAACCGGCGCGGATACACCATCGCGCAAAAGACTGCGCAGAAGGCTGAGGAACGCCTGAAGCAGACGAAAGATCCGCAAAAGGTCGCACAGGAGCTGGCCGCCGAATCCAACATGAACGTCGCCGAAATGGTGCGCGAGACGCCCTTCGTCAAACCCGGCGACGACGTGAAAGACATCGGCAGTTCGCAACAATTCGAGGACGCGATCGCGCCGCTGAATAACCCGAATGACGTCGGCGAGCGCACCGGAATCAAGAACGGCTTTGCGGTGCCGATGCTCGTCGAGAAACGTGAGCCGCGAATTCCCGAATTCGACGAAGTGAAAGACAAAGTCGCGTCCGCGGTCAAGGAGGAAAAGGCCAAGGCGCAACTCGAGCAGACCGCGAAAGACATCATCTCCAGCGCGAAAACGCCGGCCGATCTGAAAGCAGCAGCGCAGAAATACGGACTCGAAGCCAAGGCGGAAGCCAATTACAAGATTGGAACGCCGCTGGCTGACCTCGGATCGAGCACTATTTTGGACGACCCGTTGTACAAATCCGGAAAGGCCGGAGAAGTCCTTTCGTCGCCGATCTTTTTGAACGAAAACTATCTCGTCATTGGCGTAACCAAACGGACAGATGCCGACATGGCCGACTTTACCAAGCAGCGAGATTCATTAATGGAGACCGCGTTGAAGGACCGCCGGGATCAGGTTTTCGAGGATTATCTCGCGACGGTGAAAACGGCGATGACGCGCGACGGCAAGATCACGATTTACAAAGAGATGCTTGACGATTTGCGGGAAGAAGAGCCGGACATGGAAGTGCCGACGCGTCCACGGCCGCCTACGCGTTAGGAGCAAAATCCCGCACGTCGCGAAACGGCGTTTCTGTATTTGAAAAATCCGGACGATAGTAAAACGCCGCGCCGTCGTATTCCTGCATCCACCCGTTCTCCATTCCGAACTCATCGAGGGCGGACACGGCGCGCAGCCATTCAGATTCATTGATGCGGCGCGAGAGCAAGACATAGCGCTGGTTCCTGCCGGCCACATTTGTTGGGTAGTACTGAGCCATCAGAGAGACGGCGACGCGCGGACTGAGTTCATCACGAATCCACTGAAGCGATTCGCGGATGCCGCCGATGTCGTTGGGCAGAACGAGCAGACGAATGACGAGGCCGCGTTTCAGCAACCCATCCTGATCAAAGACTAGTTCCTCGCCGGTCTGCCGAAACATTTCCTTGATTGCGGCCCGCGACACTTCGCGATAACCGCGCACTTTCGAATACAGATATCCTGCTTCGTCTTCCGCATACTTCAAGTCCGGCAGATAGACATCGACGATTCCGTCAAGCAGCCGCAACACTTCGATTGAATCGTACGCGTTGGTGTTGTAAACAATCGGCAGGCGCAATCCTCTCTCAGCCGCGATCAGAATTGCGCGGGCCATTTGCGGCGCAAAGTGCGTCGGCGAAACAAAATTGATGTTGTGACAGCCGCGCGCTTGCAATTCCAACATCATTTCAGTCAGGCGGTCATGCGTGACTTCGTTTTTGATTTGTTCTTTGTGCGTTTGCGAAATCTGATAGTTCTGGCAGTACACACAGCGCAGGTTGCAGTTGCCGAAGAAGATGTTGCCGGCGCCGCGCGTGCCTGTGAGCGGCGGCTCTTCGCCAAAGTGCGGCGTGTAAGACGAAACAATCGGAAGCTTTCCTGAGTAGCAACGCGCCAACTCGCCCTTCAGCCGATTGTTGCCGCAGTCAAGCGGGCAGACGGTGCAGCGCTCGAGCAAAGCTTCGAGCGCTTCGACGCGCCGCAACAGCTCCCCAGATTTGAGCAAGCGAAGATAGCCAGGACTTGTTTGTACTAACTCATCACTCATTACTCGTCACTTTTTTTCCGAAAGTGCACGTGATGCGTTTTGTGCTGCTCGACCAATTCCTTCGGCACCACGCGTTTCGTCGTGCGCCAGATGAAATCCATCTCCGCGTGCGTCGTGCTGAGCGCGAGGCGCGCTTCGAAGACCAGCAACATGCTGCCGTAGAAAAGAAACGTGGCGCCAATGAGTCCCATCACTACAGGAACCCACGCGCCGCGCGCGCTGAAGAAAGCGACCACACCAATCGCCACGCTGGTCGCAACAAAGACGCCCACTGCCATGTAGAAGGTTGTGAGCGCGCGCTGAAGCAAGCGCGAGCGGCTAGTTAACTTGTCCAACTGATCGTAGAGCATCGCGCGCCGCTCTTCATCAAATTCGTCCGAGGTTTTCCCGCTCGACAAATCCTGTAGCCGATCCGACAACGAGCGCACTCGATCGACCACGCGGCCAAGCCGCGTTGAAGTCGACAAGATCATCGTGCCGCTCGCGGAAATCAAAACGGCGGGCGTGATCATGGCGGTCAGTACGGCCAACGAAGCAGACAACCCATCCATGTTCGAAAGCATAGAGGACTGGATTTGCTGGTGCAACGATGCCGTGTCGGTTGGGAATGCCTGAGCGCGCTTGTGATATTCTGCGCGGCGTAAATGAGCAAGGCTGAAAATGATGCGCTGATCGCCTGGCTGCCTGATCTGATTTACACGAGCGGCCGATTCGAAGGCGATCGCGCGCTCGTGTGCGATGCGGCCGGTGCAATCGTCAAGATTCCGCCAGTCACGGAATTGCGGGAAGAAAAGCGGATTCTCTTGACGAATCGCGCGCTGCTGCCGGGAATGGTGAACGCGCACTCGCATGCGTTTCAACGCGTGCTGCGTGGGCGAACCGAATATCGCGCAAACGAACGCGACAGCTTTTGGACGTGGCGCGAGCTGATGTACTCAGCAGCAACGCGGCTGACGCCGGAAGATATTTATGACGCGTCACGGATGGCGTTTCTCGAAATGGCCCTCAGCGGTATCACTGCTGTCGGAGAGTTTCATTATTTGCATCACGCGCCTGACGGAAAGCCTTACGATGATCCGAATCTATTAGCGAAAGAAGTCATTCGTGCGGCCGGAGATGTCGGATTGCGCATTGCTCTGCTGCGAGTCGCGTATGCGCGATCAGGTTTTCAGGCTGAGGCGAATCCGAAACAAGCGCGATTCATTGAGAATCCCAGCGCTTATCTGAAGAATTTGGAATCTTTGATCGACGACGTGAATCGGGGCACTAGCCCGACTGTCAGGGAGCGCTCATCTTTGCGCGAGAATGGCGGAGCCCTCGCTAGCGCTCGGGCTAATGCCTCGTCGGCTACGGCTTGGATTGGCGTCTCACCGCACAGCGTGCGCGCGGTACCGCTTGATTACTTGCGCGCGGTCATTGGCTACGCGAACGATCACGAGTTGAAGGTTCACATGCATATGGCGGAACAGCCGGCCGAAGTTTCTGCATGCGTTGCGGAATACGGGCGCACACCGATCGCTCTGCTCGAAAGCGAAGGTTTGTTGAGCGATCGATTCACGGCTGTGCACGCAATACACGTCACGCCGAAAGCGATTCCGTCGTTCGCGAAGTCGGGCGCGATGGTGTGCGCCT
Organism: Pyrinomonadaceae bacterium; assembly: GCA_036505595.1. Taxonomy (GTDB): domain Bacteria; phylum Acidobacteriota; class Blastocatellia; order Pyrinomonadales; family Pyrinomonadaceae; genus UBA11740. Next base: position 2,578 of record DASXTE010000068.1, on the reverse strand, counting down.
GCCCAACCACCGAGAGGAATCTCGGCGATGGTGTTGTGCCGGCCGATGAATATTTGAAACATGGCGTATCGATTTGCTTGGGCACAGACAGCCATGCGCAGATTGATTTGCTTGAGGATGCACGCGAGCTTGAATATCACCTGCGGCTTCAGAAGCTGGAACGGGCCGTGCTCGATAACAAGTCTCGAGTCTCAAGTCTCAAGAATCAAGAATTGGCCGCGACACTATTTGATTGCGCCACTGTCAACGGCGCGCGCAGCATTGGTGCGCCGAACGGGTTCCTCGAAATTGGAAAGCCGGCCGATTTTTTCACAGTTGATCTTGACGATCCAACGATCGCGGGCGCTTCACCGGACGACCTGCTCGCTTCGATCGTTTTTTCAATATCGCGCGCGGCGGTGCGCGAAGTTGTGGTCAGCGGCAAACCAATCGTCTCTGAAGGTCAGCATTTGGTTCAGGAAGAAGTCGTCGAGCGATTCAACGATTTGCAGAAGGGCCTGTGGGTGTAGGTTTGGAGTGCGCCGGCTTGACGCCGCTTTGTTATCTTCGTCCTCGATTCGGCACAGGCAATTAAAAGCGCCGTCAGGCCGGCGCACTCCAAATATGACTGTCGAACAAACATTGGCGGATTTAGTTGCGATCGACTCTGTTTCGTCGCGGTCGAATGCTGAAATTGTTGCCTATCTCGAAGAGCGGTGCGCGGCCGCGGGTTTCTTTGTCGAACGACTCATTCATGTCGATGAGAACGGAGTTGCCAAGCTCAATCTCGTGGCACGAACTTCAGTCTGTGACTCGGCCCCGGCACAGACACAGACTGAAGTCTATGCTACTGAACTCGCGCTTGTTGGCCACACGGACACTGTTCCTTACAATCCAAATTGGACGGAAGCGCTGAAGTTGACCGAACGCGACGGCAAGCTCTATGGCCGCGGTGCCTGTGACACGAAAGCTTTCATTGCTGCTGCCCTCACCGCAGTTGAATCAATCGACATCGCAAAACTAACGAAGCCGCTCGTGCTCGTGTTCACGGCTGATGAAGAAATTGGTTGTCTCGGCGCGAAACGTTTGGCGGCGTCAAAGCCCTTCGAAGCGAAGTATGCAATCGTGGGCGAGCCAACTTCGTTGCAGCCGATGCGCGCCGGCAAGGGATATTGCCTCGCACAGGTCACAGTCCGCGGGCGCGAAGCTCATAGCGCTTATCCGCAGCTCGGCGCTTCGGCGATCTTTCGCGCCGCGCGTTTGATTCAACGAATCGAAAACATCGCGGAAGACTTGAAAAACGATCAGCACAAGGATTTCGATCCGCCTTACACGACTCTTAACGTCGGATTGATCAGCGGGGGTAGTGCCAAGAACATCGTTCCAGGTGAATGCCGTTTCACCGTCGAATGGCGGACGATTCCCGGCAAAAGTTCAGATCATGTTCTAAATCTCGTTCGCGAGGCCGCGGCAGACTTGCAGAGAGAAGACAGTGACGTTGTTTGCGAAATTGACGCCGGTCGCGCCGACGAGAGCTTTGAAACTCGTGCAGATTCAGTGTTGGTTCAGTTTCTCGAACACGCATCTGGCAAAGCTTCCGGAACCGTTGCGTTTGGAACGGAAGCGCCAAGCATGATCCACTTAGGCGCTGAAGCGGTCGTATTCGGCCCCGGCGACATTCGGGTGGCCCATCGCACGGGAGAATTCGTGCCGGTTGCTGAACTCCGTGATTGCGTTCGCATTTTGCAAACCGCAATACAGAAGTTTTGTCTGAGCCCTCCCTGACGGTCGGGCTACTGCCCCGCGATTATGCGGCACCGCCGTCAGTCGCTTATCATAGCTCCTCAAATTCCCGCTCAAGAGGTTCGCAATTATGAATCGCCAAGTAAAGTTGTTTCTGCTTGCGGTCGCTACCGCAGTTCTTTTCCATGTTCATCTGGTCGCCGTCAAGGCTGATGTCGCTGCCGGCCCAATCACCCTCAGCGTCGATGCCATTGAAGCTCCGCGCAAGCTTTTTCATGGGCGCATGACCATCCCTGTGAATCCAGGGCCGCTGACGCTGGTCTATCCGAAGTGGATTCCGGGCGAGCATGGGCCGACGGGACCGATTATCAATTTGGCCGGGCTGAAGTTCACCGCGAATGGACAGACGATTCCGTGGCGACGCGATGATGTCGAGATGTACGCGTTTCATCTCGATGTGCCGGCGGGCGCAAAAGAACTCGAGGCATCGTTTGATTTTCTTTCGCCGACGTTTGCGGGCGGGTTCACGGCGGGCGCTTCGACGACTTCGCATCTGGCGATCGTTACCTGGAACCAGTTGGTGCTCTATCCCGATGGCGCGAATGCGGGGGATGTCACCTTCAAGCCAACGCTGACGCTTCCAGAAGGTTGGAAATTCGGAACATCTTTGGATGTTGCGAAGCGGACCGCAAACAAGATTGATTTCGCTCCGGTATCGCTCGAGCGGCTGGTCGATTCGCCGGTGCTTGCGGGTGAATATTTCCTGACGATGTCCCTGGCGACGAATCCAGACAACCAAATCGATATCGCCGCCGACAATCCCGCCGATCTGGAAATCAGCAAGGAGCTGACCACG
>DASXTE010000067.1:0-2977 GCA_036505595.1 Pyrinomonadaceae bacterium | reverse complement strand
GAATCAAAAGACACGCGCACGATCAATCTCGGCCCGGCGATCACCAACGTGAAGGGAGCAACTGAGGCGCGCTTCTTTGTCGCGCTGGTTCCCGGTCCAAATCGCAAGGCCACGGTTGCAGACGTGAAGTTCATCTCCGGTGACGAGAAGCTGCGACCGTTGGCGGCGCAACTGAAATCCGCGAACTTTGGTTTGGTCTTCCCGGACGACAAAGTGACAAAGATAATTCGCCGCGGAACGCTGTCGTGCCTTTCGAAAGACAACGTCTGCACGTTCATCATAATGAGCCCGGATTACGTGCCGCTGGATTAAACTCAGACCGTCTTGCGGCCGTCGATGATTTCCGGAGTGATTCTGTAAAGCGCGATGTCGACCGCGCGGCCCCAGGCGTCGAGGCTGGTGGCGCTGATTGCGGGGGTCAAGGATGGGTTTCTTTCAGTGATTAGCCCCATTGCGCGCTGCATGTCTTCGTTGTTGGTTAGATGTTCGGCCGTGCCCGTAACCATGACGCTGCGCCAGTGCGTGCTGTCGGTTACTTCTTCGACTTGCAGGCAAACCTGCGGGTTCGCATCGATGAATTTAGTCTTCATTCCCTCAGTGGTAAAAAAGAAGAGTTCTGTCCCGTCGTAAGCGTAATTCATCGGCACCACGTACGGCCGATCGTTGCGCGAACATCCGAGATGACCGAAGTGTTGTCGTTGCAGCAGCGCGTGCGTTTCCGCCGGCGTCATATCCTCGACTTTGAGCATGGCGGAATGATACTGCCGGCCGGCGAAACGTTCCAACCGAGGAGGCTCACACAAGGACACAAGGTGGCGCCAAGGAAAAGGCCAAGCGCCTGAAGACGCTTGGCCCTTCGGTCTTTTCGATCATGCGCCGCGTTAAAGCATTTCTTGTCGCGCATGTTGAGCGCGCGCTGCGCCAATCGCGGTTTTCACTTTCTTTTCCTCCTCGGGCGGCGGTAGCACCGCTTTCATGCCGAGCGATTTGATCCAAAGTTCACGCGCCCATCCCTGCGTGTGATAGAGGTGCTCGTCTTCTTCGTCCTCCACTTCTTCATGCGCGGCCTTCAACACCTTGGCGACGTCAGCCTTCGCTTTCTTTGCGGCTTCGCCGATTAGCTGCCAGTTCATGTGATCCTTCGTTTCCGCGAGCACAATGCATTCGGCCGCGACGACCTGCGCTTCTTCCGGCTTGCCGTTTTGCAACGCCATCTCCATTGCTTTCACTAACGACTCACCGGTGTGGCGGACGACTTTCCGGCCCGGCGTCTCCTTCTCGGGATCCAAACCGAGTTCGTCCATCACGTTCTGCACGATCTGCACATGATTGCGAGTCTGCTCGAGGTACTCTTCCCACTCTTCCTTCAAATCATCGTTCTGAGCACAGCGCAGCGCTGTCGTGTAAACCTCCACGCCTCCCAGTTCGGTTTCCAACGCCTGATACAAAAGCTCGTTCAGTTGTTGATTGTTCATTTCTTCCTCCCCTTGTTTGAGTTCAAGTCTGCGGCGTCGTGCGCTGCAAATCGAAGGCCAGATGCCGAAACTTCACGAGTGAATAGTGAAAGTCCTGGCACCTTAGTTGCCGATGGAAGTTTAGCTTTAATAAATGGCGCGTCAATGCTTCAGAAATTGACAGCTTTCAAATCGCGAACGTACCAGAGAAGTACAGAGAAAACTCAGCCCGCTTAAACATCGACCCGGAGGTTGCTTGAGTGAGACAGGTAACGGTCACCACACCAGACGGCAAGGGCGCTGACATTGCTAAGATCGCGTTTGCGGTCGGCATTCGTGACGTGTCCCTGCATACGGTTCGGGTTTTGAAGGCGGATAAGCCTGAAGCAATTAGGGACCATCTGGAAATCGAGACGGCTACTCACTTGGCCAAAGCGTTCGTTGAAGAACTCACGAGCAAGCCTTTTTTCAACAGCACGGAATATGGTGTGACGGTTCGCCAACCGCGATCGATTTTTTCCAGCCGTGAGATCCGGTCGTTAGCAAAGCCCTTCATCGAACCTACGAGCGACCTCTTCCAGGAGTTGTGGCAGTTCTGCCAAATCACCTTCGGATTTGTCGGGCGAATTTAACTGGGCGCGGTGCTGCTGGCGTTCGGTCTGATTGATTATCGCTTGCTGTTCATCATCGCGGGACTGCTGTTTATTCCGTTGTTGCCGCTCATGCTGGCGATCGGTTTCAGTCTCTGGACGCGACAATGGAAGCTTCTGGCGCAGGCCTGTCTCGCTTTGCTGACTGCGACGATTCTGATGGCCGCAGGCGGAGCCACCGTCGCATTCTTCAGCCAGCCGCCGCTGCGCTACACGGATGCGAACTCGCTTTTGACCGGTTTTCTGCTTTCGCTCGCCGTCGGCGTCGCGGCGGGTCTCGCGACCACCGACGACGTCGGCCGGCGCGAAATGATTGGCCTGGCGGCGACTGCGCAAGTCGCCATCGTTCCGACCTGGTTTGGCATTGCCTTCGTGCTTGGATTTCCGGCCGCTGATCCGACGCCGCCGAAGATCCGCGCGATCAGCCTGCTCATCAACATCGCCGGCATCGTCATCGCTTCGTTCGTGACTTACGCGGCGCTGCGGATGCGGGGCGATTCACTCCGGGTGTTCAAGGCGCCGAGCTGAAAACAGTATCCTGATTTGAAGCTCGGTGCATTCCTGATTAGAATCTGCGGAGTTCAAACGCACAAACTGATTTTTCTATTAATTCAATCGTTCGGGGGACTATGCCATGAATCGGAAACGTCTTGTCCAAACCATCGCGGGAGCTTTGCTCGTTGTTCTGTCAACCTTCAGCGCATTCGGGCAGCAGCTCACTAAGGAGCAGCGTGAGCTCGCTGAATACATCAAAGACCACTACACCAAGCGCGAGGTTTACATTTCCATGCGCGATGGGGTGAAACTGTTCGCGTGCATCTACGAGCCCAAAGACAAAGATCACAAATATCCAATCATGTTCGACCGCACGCC
>DASXTE010000066.1:0-34687 GCA_036505595.1 Pyrinomonadaceae bacterium | reverse complement strand
AAGAGTCGCCGTGCCCGAAACGTCAGTAGTCGGACAAGCGGTTTGGCTCATCCCGCCGCAGACAGAAACCGAATTCAGCGTGAAACTGATCGTCTTACCGCTGACCGGCATGTCGTTAGACAGCAGTATTGCGGATAGGGTCGCCGTGCCGCCATACGTGCCTGTGCCTTGGACGTTCGTCAGCGAAGTGACGGCCGGAGTGGGCGTAGGCGTTGGACTTGGACTTGGCGTCGGACATGCAGGCGGCGTGAATCCGGTCGGTGTCAGCAGAAACGCGTGCGTTTCGCCATTCGTCTTGGTTCCCCAACCGACGATTTGCCCGCCGTCGTTGATGGCGCGCGCTTCCTGCAGAGTTGACCAACCATCCGTCGACAACGTTGGCACCAACGTATTGAGATCTTTCATCTCGCCGAGATCGTTCACGTTGTCACCATCGTCATCATGCCAGATGAATGCGTGAGTGCCACCGGCAGTGACTTCAGACGTTCCGACAACGTAGCGGCTGGCGTTGATGTCGTAGGCGTAGCTGTTCGTTCCACTCAACGTGCCGAGATCTAACATTTCACCGGCATCTGAAGCGTTGTTGCCATTCGTGTCGAACCAGATGAAAGGGTGAATCGGAATCGAAGCATTATTCGAAGGTGTCTGACTGTAACCAACAACGTGATCGTCTTCGGAAATTCGCCAGGCAAAGCTTGACCGTGCAGGGTTGCCAGGGTCGAGTGTGCCAAGATCGATGTAACTGGTGCTTTTCAGAACGAACGCGTGAGTAGGTGCAAAGCCTGACAATGAGACGACGGCCCAACCAGCAATATCGCCGGCATTGTTAATACTTAGAGCACGTGTCGGCGTGAGTGCTGGCGAGGTCGTGCCGCTAAGGATTTGCAAACCGCCTGTCGAATCCCAAACAAACGCGCTTTCGCTCAAGCTCGAACCGCCGGAAGTGTCCACTAATCCCACGACGCGGTTGCTGTCATTTACTTCGTACGCCGCTCCGATCGCGCCGGCAGGTAAGAAATCGGTCAATTCGCCGGGATCCGATACACCGTCGCCATCGTTGTCGTGCCAGATAAAAGCCCGCTGACCAATCGATGCGCTCGAGTAGCCAACGGTGTAACCGAAGGAGTTTAGCGAATAGGCAGTCCCCTCAGCTCCCAACGTTCCGACGTCCGTCATCGTCGCACCCTTGCGATAAAACGGATGAACGAAGCTGGTGCTCATCGGAAGCGAATCGCCAACCGTAGTTCCGCAGTTGTTGATGCCGTAACCGTGGCTTTGATTTGGTGTGCCACCCAGCGTGCCAAGGTCGGTGATCGTGTAGGTGGTCCCTGACTGCGCATGGCTACGTCGCGTGGATAGCATGCCCAGCGTTGTCGCAGCCAGCACGCAAACGACTGCGAATGGCCACGTTTTGAAACGACGCTTCGGTGATGCCTTCACTTGAATTATGCGACGGGAAAAATCAGGAAATCCGCGGCCGGCTCACTCAACCAAGCGACCGGCAATCGGTCGAGGCTAACAGAAGAGCAGTTATCGAAAAGAAACTTTAATCGCGGTTACAGAGCAAGTCAACCAAAGAAAAGGCCCTAAGTTTCATTAACACCTCGCTCCAGCAAAGGGTGCAAGACGAGCGCCGGAGGCGCGAAATGTTTATAGACCTGATCCTCTTGAATAACGCGGTAGGTCTGCGCGAACTATAAACATCTGGCCGCTATGCGGCCCTCTCGACGGTTGAATCCCTTGCTCAATTAGAACCGCGCCACACGTCTTCGTAAATCTCCAACGTCAATTTAGCCGTTTGTTCCCATGAGAACGTCGCCGCGTGGGCATGACCTTTCTTCGCCAAGTGCTCGCGTTCGGTATTGTCCTCCAGCAGTTCAATGATCGCTTTCGCGAGCTGCGTTTCGTCGAGCGGATCAACCAGCCGAGCGTTATCCTTCAGAGTTTCTTCCAACGCCGGAATGCGACTGGCGATGACCGGCGCGCCGCAAGCCATCGCCTCCAGTGGCGGCAAGCCGAACCCTTCGTAAATGGACGGATATGCAAACAGCTTGCACGACGAATAAAGCGCGCGCAGATCGTCATCATTCAGGTAACCAGTCATCCGGAGTCGATTGCCGAAGTTTGCCGCGGCAACGAATCGATCAAGTTCGTCGGTCAGCCAGCCTGCGCTGCCCGCGATCACGAGCTGCGGCCGATGGCGCGTCTCTCGCAGCACGGAATCGAATGCGCGCACCAGTGTCAGGAGGTTCTTGCGCGGTTCGATCGTGCCGACAAAAAGAATGAAATCGTTTTCAATGCCGAGCCGCTGTCGCACTTGCGCGGTATTTTCAAAATGCATCGGCTGAAAACTTTCCCGCGGTGCTTCTGGCGTAACCGCGATTCGGCTGGGGTCGATCCTAAAGCGGTCGGTGACTTCGCGTTTGACTGCGTCGGTCGGCGTGATGATACGCGTCGCGGCGCGCAACATTATCGGCAGGCGCCTTTGCGCGCGGCGCGCGATCGTCTCTTCGTGCTTGTCGGCGTGCGTGAAGACCGAAAGGTCGTGCACCGTGACGATGTTACGTCCACGGTTCCACAGCGGCACTTCATAATTCGTCCCGTGAAAAATATCGAGCGATGAACGCTGCACATAAAGCGGCAGTCCGACGAACCACCAACGCCGAGTGATGAAGTTTGTATTCACCGTGACTGCCCGAAGATTTGTGATCGATTCGATCTCGTCAGTGGCTTGTGACGGGAACGGCTCAGGCGCGAGCAGTTCAAAGGAATGTTCAGGCCGGAAACCAGCCAAAGCTTTCACCAATTCGAAGGTGTAATGACCGACGCCGGTTTTTGGCCTGAAGAGCGGATAGCCGTCGAATCCTATTCGCATTTGTGCGGAATCAGTCAGCTTGCGAAGCACGGTTCGACAGAGACGATATCACCGCCGAGGATTTTATGAGAGGTGGCGGGCGGCGGCGTGGTAGAATTCCGCCAGCTCTCCAGCGTCGCGTCGCCCCCCTCGTCCAGAGATTCAGATGATTCGCAAATTACCCGGCCTGTTTGTTCTCGCAATGGCGCTTGCCGCGGCAATTCTGCCCGGTCACGGGTCTTCAGCCGCATCCCCCGAGCCGACGGGCTTTGGTGAGCATCGCTGGCTCAGAAATCCAATTATTGTTTCGCTATCCAGTTCGATGGATGCGCCACCGCCGAACATCAAGCCCGGCAGCGATGTGAAGGCGGCAGTGCAGCGTGCGCTGCAAAGCTGGTCGGACGCCGCGGGCATCCAGTTTCTCGAAACCACTTCGTCGAACGAAACCATCAGTCCGGCAAACGAAGGCGATGGAGTCGACTTGCTCACGGTCTCTGCCGCGAACGCTTCGGAGTTTGCTGCGTCAGACGCTCCGGCGCGCACCCGAGTGTTCTACGACTCAGGCGGTGCGATCGTAGAGGCCGACATTGCTTTGAATCCTACTGCGCAGTTTTCGGATGACGGCACTCCCGGCACCTACGATTTGGAATCGACGTTTACTCATGAGATTGGACACTTAATCGGCCTCGAGCATTCGGCAGTGATCGGCGCAACCATGCAGCCGCGGCAAGCATTGAACGGTGTGTACGGCTTGCCGGCGTTTACGCAGCGAAGTCTTTCGGAAGACGACATCGCCAGCGCGCGCGCATTGTATGGCCGGCACGCAGGCTGGTCATCGATTTCAGGGCGGTTAACCACGAACGTAACCGGACGCGCGCGATCGATCTTTGGCGCGAATATTTTTGCCGAGGACGTTGCGAGCGGGAATGTCGTCGGCAGCAGCATCAGTTCGAGTTCCGGAACGTATCGCGTTCAAGGTTTGCGGGCCGGCGTTTACCGCGTATTTGCGCAGCCGCTTGATGGGCCGGTGTCGGAGCAAGACATCGGCGCCAACGGCTCACAAGCTGGGCTGATCGAAACAACGCCGCCCTTTCGCAGCTTCGTTGCTTCAAGTTCTTCGCCCTCGCAATCGCTGAACGTCGGCGCGAATTCAGCGCTTCGGTTGAGCTATTTCGTTTTCTCGCGCGCGCCAGTGTTGGCGCCAAGCTTAATTGGCATGAACGGGGAGCTCTCAACCGCGCCATTGCCGCTACGGCCGGGCGAGACGCTTTCCATTTACGTTGCGGGCGAAGGGCTGGACGACATTACTTTGGATGGCATCTCGATCAGCTCGGCATTCATCAGCATTGTGCCCGAGTCCTTGCATCAAGCTAAGTTCGACACGCCTTACCCTGTGATCAGCTTTGATATTGCCGTATCCGCGGACATTCAACCCGGCGACTTCACTATTCGACTGCAATCGTCGAATGGCGAGCTGGCGTTTTTGCCGGGCGCGATCACGATCGAAAGATGATTCTACAATCCTCTGGGTGAGCGCCGGGTGCTTTACGAACCATCGAGGAGTTTAGCTAATTCTTTTTCCGGAGGCCGGCTGAAATCTTTGTACCACATTCCCGCATGGCCGAACGGCTCGGGTTGAGCCAGCGTTACCGTTTCGTCCGCGATCTGCTCGATCAACGCCTGTCCGTCTCGGGACGCAACGGGAACTGCTGAGATGATCCGTGCAGGCTTGAGCTTGCGCAACGCCCGAATCGCAATCTGCATCGTTGAACCTGTGTGAATTGCGCAGTCAACCAGGACAACTCGGCGATCGGCGACATCAATCGCTGGATGACCTGCGCGACAGACATTCTCGCGATCGCGTAACTGTTTCACCGCATCAACGAGGAAATATTCAATTGGCTCGGAAGGATGTGTCGGCAGCGCGATCTCGTCGTCGAGCACAATAATGCCTCCCACGCTTACCGCGGACAGCGCTGGGCCTGGCTCCTTCGGCAAGAGAAGCCGTTTGATAAGGACTAAATCGAATGGCAGATGATGTTCGGCCGCGACTACGTGCGCAACGGGCACACCTCCGAGCGCTATTCCCAGCACGAGTGCATTGCTAACGTCTCGATCGCGCAACTTCTCAGCGAGCAGCGCTCCAGCCGTCCGCAGATCCGGAAACCGGAAAGGGCGGTTGGCCGCTGCGGCGTGATTGTGAGAGGATGCGGGCGCTGTTCGATCTACCATTGCGTTGTGCGCTGAACCATCTGAATCCAAAAGCGCGAGAAGCATGGCCATTCTAACTGAAGAAGAGTTCTCAAAACACATCGGCACTGAGTTCCGCGCAGACGTCGATGAACGCGAAGTCAATCTCACGCTGACTGAAGTCAAGCCGTACCTGCCGGAGCAGGCGCGACAAAGCAACATGGAACGCTTTTCGCTCTTCTTCGCTGGACCACCGGATGTATTCCTCCCACAACAAAACTTTCACATACGGCACGATAGCATGGGCGAATTCGACATTTTTCTCGTGCCGATCAGGGGCGATGAAAAAGGATTTAGTTACGAAGCGGTATTTAATTGCTCTAAGTAGCACCGTTCCCGGTTGGCCAAACGGAATCTTGCAAGAACAAACAAGAACAATCCCGGAATTCGATTTGTTCATAGTCAAAGATTTTTTTGACGTGAAGACGTGCCGGGCGATCGTAAATGATATGCGTCGTTCGCCCCTCAGCGCTGCGTCAACTTATGGCAAAGGCGAAGCAACAGTTGATGAACGAGTTCGCCGGACTAGTCGTGCCTTGCCGTCGGCTGAGACTGTTCTTTATGTGATTCGACGGCTCGAAGAATATCGTCAGAGGATGGAGCGGCATTTTGCTGTTGCCCTTAGCAGCTGCGAAGAACCGCAGTTTCTTCGCTATCGAATCGGGGATTTCTTTGTTGCGCATCAGGACGGCAACACGGGACTCATAAACCTCGAAACTGATCGCACGCGACGTGTGTCAGTATCGATATTTCTTAACCAGCAGTCTGCGAAGGAACAGAGCGAAAACTATTGTGGTGGTTCTCTGGTGTTTTCCGACTGGCGAACCGGCGCCCGTCACGAAGTAGTTGGCGAGGCGGGAACGTTAGTGGCATTTCGTTCCGAGACTACGCACGAAGTGATGCCAGTCACCTGCGGTGAGCGTTACGCGATTGTGTGTTGGTATGGTCGGAGAGTCCGCGAAGGTGACGGTTAAGAATCGCCCGCGAGCGCAGGCAAACCTTCACTTATCACGCGGTCTCCACTCCATGTGCTTGTAACCGCCCATGTTTTCGATCTCAACGAATCCCAGTCGTTCATAAAATCGATCCGCGTCGTTGTTGAGAACGAACACCATGTGACGCAGTCGCTTGCCAGTGGCTTTGGTTTCATCGATCAGGCGATTGATCAAGAGCGTTCCCGCTCCGCGGTTCTGGAATTCCGGCAGCAGGGCGATGTCCAGGAGGCGAATCTCATCTTCGCTGCGACCAATCCAAATACGGCCGGCGGGTTTTCCGTCAATCTCGACTATGTCGTATTCGGGGTCGGGAAATCTCGCATCATATTCGCGGCGCTGCATCTCGAACTGCCAGGCGACGAAAGCTTCCTTTTGTCCGGGTTGCCACTCAACCTGAGCAAGTTCCTCCGCGCGCGTGCTGGCGTACACAGCCAGGAGAAACGGATCGTCGTCAGGGGTCACTGCGCGCAGTCTTAAACTAGCCCCATCGGGCAACGTATATGAGTTCGTCATAGATGTGTGGAGACTACACGAAGGAATCGACTCAGTACCACTCGATGACACGGGTTGCTATATTTACGCGGACTAACCATGCCTAGGTACAAGCTTAGCCCGCTTGCCACTCTGGTCGAAAGCCGTCTGCTTGAGGCGGCTCCCCAATACGCTGTGTTTCATCGGTTCACCGGTCAGTTGATCGAGCCTGAGCCTTCGGTCGGCGTTTTGTTACAGGCTGCGAAAATTGGCGCTCCGCTTTCACTTGATCCTGACCATCTCAGCCATCTCGGCGAATCGGGCCATCAAGTTCACAAGCTGATTCAGTGGGAGTTGCTTATTCCCGACGCGCATGATCCATTGGCCTCGTTTGTCGATTATTACGTGAATCGGCCGATGCAGAATCCTGCAGTCAACTACCAGGACGAAACAGGACGAGTAATCGTTGTGAGCATCTCAATGGCTGAGCGAATTTATTCGCCAGAGCGTAGGAAGCTTCCGCCGGTGCTCGAAGAAACTTTTTCCGAGTTGGCGACAAAAGTTTTGCTGGCTGCCGACGGGACCAAAACTCTAAGTCAGATTTACTCAACGCTCCGGGGCGATAGCAAATCACTCCTGGACGATCCCGAATTTCGTGACGTGATCGAATTCCTTACAAAGCCGGAGCGTCAACTAATTAAGTTTGCGCCCACCCCCGAAGGCTTCGCCAATCCTTTTTATCCGGCCAACCTCGTTCCCCGCAATTTTTACCACGCTGCCCGCTGGACCAGGAGTGAGCCCGATAAATCGATCGGCGATTTCCATGTCGACGGCATTGAGGATGCCCTTTGGGAGTTCGACATTATCGAACCAACTGTGAATCACGGCCTTCGGTTCTCCACGGAACTCTTATCCGGACTCGACTACGGGACGCGGTTCTGTGATGCGGTTTTCGAAAATGCTTTTCCAGCGCTTAACGCCGGAAAACACCTCGAAATTCTGGAAATCGGCGGCGGCACGGGTAGCTTCGCCCGCTCATTTATTGAGAGAGCCCGCGCCGTCGCAGCGTCGCTTAAGTATCACGTCATGGATCTGTCGCCAGCGCTGGCGGAAAGCCAGCGGCGAAACCTGAGTGACGTCGAGCCGGAGGTCACTTTCATCGCGCAGGACGCCACGGAATTCGACCTGCCGGGCGAGCTGTTCGATCTGATTATTTCGAATGAAGTGATCGCCGATTTCCCGGTTGCCATGGTTGAGCGCCGGTCGACCGAAGAGAACGCACTACCGTTCGCCGGCGAAGGCGCGGAGTATGTAAACGAGTACGCGCTCTCAGTTGATAATGCGCCAGACCGTTTCTACGTCAACGCCGGAGTTTTTCGGTTCTTGGAGCGCGCCTGGCTCCACCTCAAACCGGCTGGAACCGTAATCTTGTCTGAGTATGGGAGCGAATCTATTTATCCGACGGAATCGTTTCACTTGAATCACTCTGAGTTTTCGATTCATTTTGGGCACGTAGCTGAATGCGCACGCAAAATTGGCTTTCAATGCCGGCTGCAAACTTTGAAAGAGTTTTTGGCTATCGATGATCGTAAACTGGTCTTGAACGGGCGAGAAGAACACATTCGTTGCCTGAATTGCGTGTTCGAGAAATTTGGCACGACAATTCCGTTTGCATTGTTCACTCAGACTGATTTCGAGGCGAGATTTGGTGATCTGGCTGCGCGCATTAACCTGAACCCCATCCGGTTTTTGCCGCTCAGCAGTAACTTTTATTACGGCGCGGAGATCGACCAGTTTCTGGTATTGATCATGATTAAGCCCACAGCATAAACGTCTTTGAAAGCGAGGAGAATTTGTGACAGCCGAACATACATACGAGGCTTTTACTAATAGCCTGGGAAGCAAATTCCAGGTCACCGTTGATCCCGATCGGACCGTCGAACTTAAATTAACGGAAGTTTCCGAACGCAAATTGTATCCGGGGCAGGAGGAGTTCGCGATCACATTTAAGGGACCAGGCGATGCCTTCCTTGGACAGGGAATACGCTTGTTCAATCATGAGGTGATGGGCAGTTTCGACCTTTTCGTGGTTCCGATCAGGCAGGACGCCGAGGGCTTTTATTACGAGGCCGTGTTTAATCGTTTCCGGGAAGAAAGTCGCTGAAAGTCTTTTGTTTTCGCAAAGAATGAGCACATGATGCGTCTTCAAACAAAATTTTTGACGACATGTAATGCATGCAATTTTTGCTTGCATCTTTACACCAGACGAATTAGACTGCGCGCCTATCATTGCAGGATTAGGTAAGTTCAATCACCAGGAGAGCAACCATGACGTCCCGTCGAAATTTTTTGAAACACGGAACTCTGGGCGCGATTGCCGCCGGGTTTTCGTTGGGAATTGGCGACAAAACAAAGGGCGGTGCAGCTTGGGCTTCTTCCGGAGCGCCCCTCGGTTTGAACCGGGCCGCATTCGCGACACAGTTGCAAACGACGTTCTGGATCAAGCAGGGCCCTCGCAGAATACCGCTGAAGCTGATCGAGGTGGTCGATCTTGGGTCGAAGAAAACGCTGAGCGGTGAGCGAGAGGCCTTCGCGCTCGTCTTGCGCGGTAGCGATGCGACTCCGCTCGAGCAGGAAACCTACACTATCGAGCACGAGAAGCTCGGTATCTTTTCGTTCCTGGTAGTGCCGGTTATCTCGCGCGACACCAATGCCCGATACTACGAAATAAACATTAATCGCTTGCACGGTTAAGCGCGAGAGAAGCACTTACCGATTCATCGACGAGTAAAGGAGTAACACATGGGTGAACCATTTGTAGGTGAAATCAGAATGTTTGCCGGTAACTTCGCCCCCAATGGATGGATGTTCTGTGAAGGCCAGTTACTGCCGATCTCTGAGAACGAGACTCTGTTCCAACTCATCGGCACCACTTATGGAGGCGACGGTGAGTCGACTTTTGCGTTACCAGACTTGCGTGGTCGAGTGCCAATTCATCAGGGCACGGGTTCGGGGTTGTCGAGCTACATTTTAGGCGAGAACGGTGGGGTCGAGGAGGTGACACTAACCGTCAACCAGATTCCGATCCACACACACCCCGCCCTGTGCGTTACGTCCGGAGGAAGCGCCAGTTCCGATCCGACGAATGGACTCTGGCAGAACTCTGACAGCCTTCAGTATAGCAATCTGCCCGCGGATGCTTTCATGGGCGCGAATCCAATAATGACGAGCGTTACAGGCGGCTCGCAGCCACATGAGAACGAGATCCCATACTTGTGCGTCAACTACATCATTTCGCTTTTTGGCGTCTTTCCCCAGCCAAACTAAGAGGGATTTGTCAATCAGAATGGTTCAAAGCGAAGTTCTAATTTAAGGAGCACCCAAATGTCGGAACCGTTTTTAGGCGAAATCAAAATCTTTAGCTTTGTGTATGCCCCGAGGAACTGGGCCATGTGCAATGGTCAGTTTTTGCCCATCAATCAAAACCAGGCGTTGTTTTCTTTGTTGGGAACGACCTATGGCGGCAACGGTCAAACTACGTTCGCTCTGCCTGATTTGCGTAGCCGCGTTCCAATGCACGAGGGAGGCGGCCACATCCTTGGTGAAAAAGCAGGATCGGAAGCGGTAACGATAACGCAGTCCCAAATGCCGGCGCACCTCCATTTTTTAACTGGCAACAACGCTCAAAGCGTAAATGCCAACCTGGTGGATAACCCCGTTGGAAACTACTGGGCGAACGCTGGAAAGGCGATCTTCAACACCGGGGCTGGTAACTCTGCGATGTCTTCTCAGACCGTCGCGAATGTAGGCGGCAGCCAGCCGCACGAGAACCGATCGCCGTTTCTGACTCTCAATTTTTGCATCGCTCTGACAGGAATTTTCCCGACTCAGAACTAGAAAGCCGTCTCAGACCTAGAAAGGAACCATCATGGCAGACCCTTTTGTAGCGGAAATCAGAATTTTCCCTTATAACTTTGCGCCCAAAGGTTGGGCCTTTTGCGACGGGCAAATTCTGCCGTTGTCTCAGAACACGGCGCTCTTCTCGTTGTTGGGGACAACCTACGGCGGTGATGGCAAAAGTAATTTTGCGCTGCCTAACCTTCAAGGGTCGGCGGCGAAGCATCCCGGCCAGGGACCGGGCTTGAGTTTGTTTGATTTGGGCCAGAGTGGCGGGGTGGAATTTGTGACACTGTTAGAGTCGGAGATGCCTGCTCACTCTCATCGGTTCGGTGGAACCACAAGCGCCGCCACGAGTCAAGGGCCTCCCGATGGTCCCGCTCCGCAGACTGCATTTACCGACCCGACGGGTAATATCTGGTGTAAGGTGCCTGGCGGGCGTAACGGTTCTCTACAGCTCTACCATCCGACTCCGAATGTCGCCATTAACCCGAACTGCATGACTGTGGCAGGTGGCAGCCAGCCGCATAACAATTTGCAACCGTATTTGATCCTGAATTTTTGCATCGCGCTGCAGGGTGTTTTCCCGGCGCGACCATGATACGCCGGCGCTCCGAGGGCGCCCGAAACAATTCACTAGTGATTCGGTCCCAGGTCATCCGCCCAAAAGGCAGGTAAGGAGTCCTCCTAATGTTGAGCTCTCAAAATTCGAACGATCAACGTGGCTACGCTCGACGATTTCTTCCGTTAACCGTTGTTTTGACGATCGTCGGGTTGGCGTCTTTGGCGCTCTTGACGGCGCCCGGATCAAGTTCGGCCGCGCGAAAATCACCCGAGAAGAGCAATGTCCGAATCAGCGCACGGGCCGCGGCTCCGGCGACTCAGAGCGCAGGTCAGTTTGCTGCCCTGGCTACTATGCTTCCGCTGGCACCGATCGACGTGGACAGGACTGATGACGTGGCGGCGGCGTCCACTTGCACGGCCGCGCCCAATGACTGCAGTCTTAGGGGTGCGGTTGCTTTTGCCAATCTCGTTTCGGGAACCACCATCAACGTTCCGAGTGGCACCTATAACCTGACTATCTCCGGCGTGGGCGAGGGGTTCAGTGGCAATAACGCGATCGGTGACCTGGACATTCGCGGCAATAATACGGCGATTGTCGGCGCCGGCGCTGCGACTACGATCATCAATCAGACTATTAACGGAGCTCGAGTAATTGAGGTCAATCCGTTCCTCGATGCGAGCTTTATTACCAGTATCTCAGGTGTCACGATTTCGGGCGGCCGCGACAGTAGTGTCGATGGCGGCGGCGGCATCATCTCAGGAGCAATTAATAATGTGCTGACTCTGACCGATTGCGTGTTCTTGGGCAACTCGGCTACTGGCGGCGGCGGCGGCGTGGCGCATTTCGGAGGCAGCCTTACCGTCACGGGGTGCACCTTCAGCGGGAACTCGACCGGTCGCAGCGGCGGTGCCATCGCGTATACGGCCGGCGATGGTTTTGGCAGAGTTCCATCAACGGGCACCCTGGCAGTATCAGGCTCGACCTTCAGCAACAACACGGCCAACTCGAGTGCGGCCGGCGGTGGCGCGCTTGACCTTTTTAATTTCAACGGTGGAGTGAGCGTTTATAATGTTAGCTCGTCGAGCTTCACCGGCAATAATGCGGCAAACGGCAGTGGTGGTGCGATTATCGTTGAAAGCGGGCCGCTCACCCTTACCACCAGTTCCTTGGCAAATAACCACGCTGCTGCTTCAGGCGGCGCAATCTATTCGACTGGGACGGCGGTTTCCGTAGCTTACTCACGCCTGGTGGGAAACACTTCGACGATTGCCGCCAACGGAAACACGTTCTTCCGCCAAACGGGCCTCTTTACAGCCGATGATAACTGGTGGGGAATAAACAGCGGGCCAGGACTCAATGATTTTCGGCAAACCGGCGGCACGTCCGTTACGCCGCTGACATATTTACAGTTGCAAGCGAGCGCCAGTCCCAGCTTGACATGCACTACTGGTGGGACCTCCACGATTACGGCGAATATCAAAAAGCGAAATGTTGGTGCCGACCTAACCGTTGAGTTGACTGGACTGCCGCCGTTTCCGGCCACATTTGTAAACGCGACACCGTCGCTCGGAAATATTTCAGGCGCTAGCGCAAATTTTGTGGACGGCGAGGCGACGGCCACCTTCACCGCCGGCGCCACTGCTGGAACAGCTCAGGTTGACGTAATTGGCGACAATCAGACAGTTTCGGTATTGATCCCAATTGCCACCAACGCGACTTCAGATCCGGCCGACCAGGCAGTGTGCGAGGGTGGTACGGCCACTTTCAGCACTACAGCATCAGGCCCTGGGCCGATAACCTTCGTCTGGAAGAAGGGCGCGACCACTTTGAATAATGGAGATCTGGGTGGACGTGTGACGATTACGAGCGTCGGAAACTCAAGCACCTTGACCATCAGCAACGTGCAGGCAAGTGATGCCGACACGTATACGGTTGAGGCGACCGGTGCGTGCAATACGGCCGCGCAGAGCGCAACCTTGACCGTCAATAGTCCGACCACCACAAGCGATCCTTCGGACCAGACAGTTTGTCAGGGTGCAGACGCGAACTTCTCAACCACCGCGGGTGGTACTGGACCGTTCCATTATTCCTGGACCCTCGACGGTTCGCCCTTCAATGGCGACAGCGCCAGCATCACTGTGCCGACCGGTTCGCTGAGCGTTGGCAATCACACCGTATCGGTAACGACTACCGGCGCGTGCGGCAGCGCTTCACAAAGTGCGACGCTAACGGTGCAGGCGAATACCACCGCAACTGACCCGGCGGATGCCACCGTCTGTCAGGGTGCTACGGCGAGTTTCTCGACCACCGCTTCAGGAGACAATCTACACTACGCATGGACGCTCGATGGCTCTCCGTTCGACGGTGACAACTCGACTATCAATGTTCCGACCGGATCGCTTTCCGTCGGCACACACAATATCGGGCTGACCGTTACCGGCAGTTGCGGAACCGTGTCGCAGACGGCAAGCTTGACTGTCCAAGAGAATACAGCCACGACGGATCCGTCCGACCAGACAGTTTGCCAGGGCGCGATGGCCGGCTTCTCGACCACGGCTTCTGGCACAGGACCGTTCAGTTACGCGTGGACGGTGGATGGTTCGCCATTTGACGGCGACAGCGCAAGCATCAACGTGGACACGACCGGACTGAGCGTCGGTAATCACACCGTATCGGTGACGACGACCGGCGCGTGCGGCAGCGCTTCACAGAGCGCTACCCTGACAGTGCAGGAGACAACTTCAACGACGGATCCGTCCGACCAGATAGTTTGTCAGGGCGCGATGGCCGGCTTCTCGACCACCGCTTCCGGCACTGGGCCGTTCAGTTACGCGTGGACTCTCGACGGTTCGCCTTTCGACGGCAACAATTCGAGCATCAACGTGGATACGACCGGGCTGAGCGTTGGTAATCACATCGTATCGGTGACGACCACCGGAACCTGTGGTTCAGCTTCGCAAAGCGCGACGCTGACGGTAAATGCCACCACGACCACCACGGATCCAGCCGACCAGAGCGTCTGCGAAGGCGCGACGGCGAACTTCTCGACGACCGCTGGTGGTACGGCACCGTTCCATTACGCGTGGACGTTGGATGGCAACCCGTACAACGGTGACAGCGCCAGTATCAGCGTGAATACGACTGGGTTCAGCCAAGGCGCACACACTGTTACCGTTACTACGACCGGCTCATGCGGTAGCGCAACGCAGAGTGCGACTCTGACTGTGCATAACGATCCCCCGGTAATCAATGTCGCTAACGCGTTGATCTCGGTGTGGCCGCCGAATCACCAATACCAGAATTTCACCATGGCTGATTTTGGCGTCACTGCCAGCTCAGGCTGCGACGGCGATTTGACGAGCAGTGTCGTCATCGTGAGCGTCACGAGCGACGAACTTGACGACAATCCGGGTGGCGCTGACGGTACTACAGTCAATGACATCGTGATTGCAGGGGATTGCAAGTCCGTGCAGCTTCGGGCGGAACGCGACGGCAATCTCGACGGACGTGTTTACACAATCACGTTCGCGGTAACAGACTCGGTGGGCAACACGACGACGGGGACGGCGCGTGTTGTCGTGCCACTCAATGAAAATGGAGGCGCGGCCGTAGATAGCGGACCGCATTCCACAGTCAATGGAAATTGTCCGTAACGAGCAGCATCGCGAAAGACGGACAAGACTGAGACACGGCGCTATAGGGGAGGCCGAAATGCAAAGCAGCTCTTACACCCGCAAGATGAAACGAATCCTGGTTGTCGGTTTGGTGTCGACCACGGCATTGGTCGCGCTGACATTTTTGGTGGCAGCCAGGCCGACAAACACGATTGCTATCACCATCAGGAACAATTCGCATCGAGACATTCGCCATCTTTATCTGGCGGTGGGGGACCCGAACAACTGGGGTCCGGACCAGCTTAATGGCTCGACGGTTTCGCCAGGCGCGTCGTACACCATTAGCGACGTTTCCTGCAACGGGTCGAACGTGCGCGTAATCGCTGAGGATGGTGATGGTTGTTTCGTTTACGACAACGCAACGTGTGACGGCGACCAAACATGGGAGATCACCGATGCGACGGCCCCCGACTGTGGCCACTGATCGTTAACTTGGGAACCTGGAGTACAGTGTGCTCTCCTCGCTCGAGATTTCGTCTCGGGAAAAATACCGTCCCAATTTGCTTTAACCCGCCTCGCGAGTTCTAGCAAATCAAAGACCTCAACCGAATGTCCTTCGACAAGCGACAGACCGGGTACAAAAGAACTATATTCCGACGCTTTCTTCCGAGAAGTTAGGGAAATCGCTTTCGGAATTGAGCGTCCTATGATTAAATTCGCAGCGCTGCGCAGCGAACGCTATTAAGAAGTCAATACAAGGAGTCCCAGATGCCAACCGTCATTTCCCATCTTACCAATGTCTCATCCTTTATTACTTCCGCCCTGCATCGACAATCGTTTCGGCGTGCGACTTGTTTGACCGTGACCTTGGTGAGCGGATTTGCATTGCTCGCTTTAAATGGAGGAACCCGCAAGGCTGAGTCGCGCAACGCGGTCACGGTACGCGCGGCGGGTCGGGGCAAACCTTTTTTCAATTTTGCGGATGGGCGCCAGGTAACGACCGCCTATCGAGGCAATTCAACCGCCACGCACTTTTTGCAATCGGGCCAGGCGCGTCCGCGCGCGATGGCCACAGCGGTGCTGGGGGCGGACGCAGTTCCGAACTTGATTTCCGGCTATTCGAGCGGCGGGATGGGTGTGGTGACGGTGCAGCACGGCAACCCCGAAGCCTTTGCGCCTAAGGACGAGTCGGTCTACTCGCGCATCCAGCAAGGCTACAATCCCGATCCGCTTCTGCCCGCGACGGATACTTACCTGGTGCCGCAAAGCGCCGATTTCCTGCAGGTAGGGGATTTCAATCATGACGGTCGCAAAGACGTTTTAACGGCGGCGCGCGGCGGCGATCTGTTTTTGCTCGCTGGCGACGGAGGAGGTGGCTTAGATGCCGCCCTGCTAATCCCGCTGCCTGGGAAAGTGACGGCCGTGACTGCTGGTGAGTTTCGCGTCATCGATGGATGGACGGATTTGGCAGTGTCAGTCGATACGCCTTCCGGCCCAATGCTCCTGATCTTTGACGGCGCAAGCGCACTGTCGGGTGAGCTGACGAGCTTTCCTCTTAAGGCGGCGGCGACCGCCATGCAGTTTGCCGATCTCGATCACGATCCCTTCCAGGATTTGGTGCTGGCCGCCGGCGACCAGGTAATCATCATTCATGGCTGGAGCCGAAAGGGCGCTGACGATCCAAACTCGCGCGTGGAACGCACAAGGGTGGGCCACGAGGTGCGCGATCTGGCAGTAGGATTTTTTATTTGGAACCGCGAGGCCAATAACCAAATCGCGGTGCTATCAGCTGACGGCGACGTCAGGATTTTGGATCGCGGGTCAGACACGCGCCCCTACACGCCGGAAGAGGCCGCGCTATTCCACCGGCGTAACATCCATAAGACCAGCGACTCTGTGGACGTCGAATTGCTGCCCGGTTGGCAGCGCTCGCAAGCCGGGAATTGGAAGAGCGTACGTCAGGTAAGCTCTGGCGCTTCACTGGCCGCTGACGCGAGGTCGCAGAAGGTCCTTTCGCGCGGGAAGATCTCGTTTCAGGAAACCGATGAACTGTTCATGGTGGATAGAAGTAACCGGCGTCTCGGCATCGTCCGGCAGGGCGGCGGCACAGACATCATTCGCCCGGGCAAGGACAAATCCGGCGCACAGAGTAACGTAACTTCCCAAACAGGCGATCTGACCACAACCAGTCTGGACACGGCTGAGGGCGCGACAGCAGTTCAGGAATTTCCGCAAAAGATAAATGGGGAACGCAATCTGTTCGTAATGCAGGAAGGCTCTGTGTCCCAGGCGATTGTACCGCTCGTAGTATCAAGCCCGATTGTGGTTGATCGAACCGATGATATCTCGCCTATCCCCGCAGGCTGTGATACCGCGGTCGCCAATGACTGTAGTCTCCGCGGCGCGGTGCAGGCAGCCAACGCCAACCCCGGCAGGACCATAAATATTCCGGCCGGAACTTATACGCTGACGATTAACGGTACCGTCTCAACCGGTTGTGAAGGCAATAGCGTGGGCGACCTGGGAATTAACGCGAGCACCACGATCGTCGGCGACGGAGCCGGCACCACGATAATTCGACAACACGGCACCAACGTAGCGAATTCAGGCGATCGCGTGATCTGCCTGAACGAAACAGTCGCCAACAGCATCGTCTACACTATCTCTGCCGTTACGATTATCGGCGGCCGCGACAGCAGCACCTGGACGGCCGGGGGCATAATCGGCGGCGGCCACCTGAATTCCCTGACTTTAAATAACGTGGTAATAGCCAACAACCAGTCATCGAATACCGGTACGGTCAATACTGGTGGTGGCGGGATCCAGATTGTCGGCGGTCCTCTGATAATTAATAACTCGACCATTGGCGGTTCGAGCGCGCCGACGACTTTCGACGTTACCAATGGAACCGGCAATCGCGATTCAACCACGGCAGGCAATTTGGCGAATGTCAGCGGCGGCGGCATTAATTTCGATCCGTCCTCGGGCACGGTCGTGGGAACTGTGGGAAACCTTACCGTAACGTCGACGACTTTCAACAATAATCGCTCCGGCTCGACTGCCGCAGGCGGCGGCGGTATTGACATAAACAATGCCGGATTCGGGAGCGGCGGAGGCGGCTCGGGCATAATGACCTTCGATGACTGCACCTTCTCGAATAACCAGGCGACGGGGGCCGGTAACACCGGTAACGGTGGAGCGATAGTCATTGAGAGTTTGAACGCGACGATAAATGCCACGTCAGGCGATACGTCGTTTACTTCGAACAGTGCCACAAACAAAGGCGGTGCGATTGCCAACACGGGCGGGGCGCTGACGATTGATGGAACCTCTGCAAATGGTATTACCTTCAGTTCCAATACGGCGACCGTCGCGGGCAGCAGCATTTTCACGAACAACGCGGCCACGCTAATGGGCACGAATACGACCGTGGGCGGCAGCATCTATGTAGCGACAAACGGCACCTGGACCAACAGCGTCGGCAGCGCCATTTCGCCAACAGATTTTTCGGTAATGGGTGGAACGCTGACGTGCAACAACAGCACGATGAACGTCACCGGCAACTTCACCATCGGCAAGGAGACAACTAAGGGCGGAGTGGTGAACGCCGGCAGCGGAATAATCAACATTGACGGAAACATGACCGCCGATGTGAGCTTCACTTCGGTTTCTGCCGGCGCGTTCAATGCCGGCAGTGGAACAGTCAACCTTAAGGGAAACTTGAGCGTTGTTCTGGGCACTACGCCAAACAATGGAACGTTTAGTGCCAGCACCGGCACCTTTAATTTCAATGGCACTGCGGCGCAAACGATTACGAACAGCGGCACCGGCACTCCAATTACATTTAATAATCTTACTGATTCAAATTCATCAGCAGTCCTGACTTGCACTAATAGCATCAATGTTGGCGGTACGCTCAATGTCAACCACGCCAGCGCCATCTTTGAGCCAGGAGCCTCAGCGATTATCGGGGGTGCTGGCACTTTGACCGGCACCGACTTGACCGGCACGGGCACCGCGCGCGTTACCCGCACGACGGCGACCGCTGATTTCCTGACTCAATACACAATCACCAACAAGACGCTCACTAACCTCACAATTGATTACAGCGGCGCCGGCAATCAGACAGTCAATAACACTCCCGCCTACCGTCATCTCAGAGTCTCGGGAAGCGGCACGAAGACTTTACAGGGCGCCACTTCGATCACTGGTAACCTGACGATTGCCGCAGCCGCGCTGGATGTCAGTGCGAGCAATTTTGCCTTCAACCTGGACGGCAACTGGACCAACACTGTCGGTGCGTTGGGTTTTGTGGCGCGTAGTGGCACTGTCACCTTTGACGGTACCGGAGTGGTTCAAACTCTGTCGGGTAATACGACGTTCTTTAATCTCACGCTGAATAACAGCAGCAGTACGACCCAGTTTGGCACGACCACGACGACGATTGCGAACAACCTCGTGACTAGCCTCGGGTCGATGCAAGCCGATACGTCAACGATCATATTTACCGGCGCGGCAGGCTCGATCAGTGGCGCGGCGGTGAAGCGGTTCAACAATTTACAGATCAATTCGGGCGCGAGCATCTCCAATTCAACCGGCGGCGATACGACGATTTTCAATGATTACCAGAACAACGGTACATTCACTCAAGCTGCCGGACTGACGACAACATTCGCCACCGGCGATGGAATTCACTCTCTTTCAGGCAGCGGCGCGAGCACATTTGGCGTGGTCACGATCAACTCGCCAGAAATAGTTAATGCCGGGTCGCACAACTTTAATGTAGTTGGCGCGAGTTTTACGGCGAACGGGACCTTCAATGGTGACACCGGCACAGTGACTTTCAACGGCGGCGTGGCACAGGCCATCGCGGGCACTGGAACCAAGAACTTTACTGGTCTAACCATTAACAACGGAAATGGCGTTTCGGTGACAAACGTCGCCAGCGCCGTCGATGCGTCAGTTGCGGGAGCCCTGACGTTGACTACGGATTTGACAGTCGCTTCGGGAGCAATTCTCCAACAGAGCGGCACCTCAGCCGGTGCGGCCGATGCTATAGGCACCGTAAGACGCACGGACCTGGGAGTTACCGAAAGAGCTTTCGGCAATCCTAATAACACGATAACGATCAATTCCGGCACGGGGCCCACGCAGATGGATTTCAATCTCGTGAAAGCCGCGCCCGGGACATTCCCTGCAACCGTCAAAGTCGTGCCACGCGACATTACTCTGACGCCGACGGGCGGCGGCGTCTTCTCGGCCACGCTCAAGTTGCGCTATATCGATCCCGGTGAACTCACGGGTCCCGGTATCACCGAGTCGCGTTTGATTCTTTGGAAGAACATCGCCGGCACCTGGACGCCGCAGGGTGGTACGGATGACGCGGCCAACAATTTTGTGAGTCTGAGCGGTGTCACATCATTCTCCGAGTGGGCAATCGCGGAAGGATCTGACCTGACCGTCAGCAAGGCGAACAACGTCAGTAACGCCGCAGTGGTGGGCCAGCAATGGACTTGGACGTTAACGGTGACGAACGCCGGTGGCGCCTCCGCGGACTTTACCAGCGGACAAACAATTCTCACCGACAACCTGCCGAACAGCAATGTCAACTATGGCACCCTTGTGGTCAGCGACCCGAACATTAATTGCAGTATCGATGGTTCTAACGATCTAACTTGTACGGCCGGTGTATCAGGCGCCTCAATAGCCGAGGCGGGATCGTTCACAGTTCAGATTCCCACCACCGCTACTGCGGCGGGCGCGTTTGCCAACCCGCGCGGCGGTGGCAACGTTACCGTCGATCCCGGAAGCCTGATTCCCGAAAGCAACGAAGGCAATAACACCGCCGCCACCAACACCGTTACCGTTGGCAAGGCGAATACGACGACCACAATCAGCAACGCCGCAACGTTGACGAGTACGCCATCGGTTACGGGCCAGCCGGTAACCGTGCAGTGGAACGTGACGGTAAATGCACCCGGAAGCTTGGGCGCAGCGTTGACGGGCAACGTCACCGTCAGCGATGGCACAAACATGTGCGTTGCCGCGGTAAGTGCCGGCCAATGCGATATCACTTTCACTTCAGCCGGCGCCAAGAGCATCACCGCGACGTATGCGGGCGACACCAATTACAACGGCAGCGCGTCTACTCCCGCGACTGCCCATACGGTCAACGCCGCAGATACGACTACAACGATCACCTCGGATAATCCCGATCCGTCCAACGCCGGGCAATCAGTAGACGTTACCTACACCGTGGTCGCGAACGCTCCCGGCGGCGGAACTCCGACGGGCAATGTCCAGGTCAGCGACGGGGTGGATACGAACACCTGCACAGTTGCGGCCGGAACTTGCGCACTGAGCTTAACCACCACGGGCAATCGCACCATCACGGCCACTTATCAGGGTAGTAGTGACTTCAACATGAGTTCCGACACTGAGAGTCACGACGTTGTCTCAAGCACCGTATCAGTCAACGATGCGAAGAAGGCTGAGCCGACTTCCGGGACGACAAACATGACCTTCACCGTCACGCTCTCGTCGCCCGCAGCAGGCGCTGAGTCTGTTGACTTCACTACGGCCGACGAAGCACCAGGTGCGGGCAAGGCGGTGGCCGGCACATGTGGCAATCCGGGGGCGGACTATGTGACGACCAGCGGCACCGTCAGCTTCACCGCAGGACAGCAGGTCAAGACCATTTCGGTGCCGGTCTGCGCCGACACGGACAACGCTGAACCGGATGAGACATTCCTGGTCAATCTCTCGAATCCGTCGGGTGTAGCCATCGCCGACGGCACAGCGACCGGAACGATCACTGTGGCCAATCCAGCAGGTGCGGTTTTGATTTCAGAGCTGCGCACGCGCGGGACTGGGGGCGCGGGCGACGACTTTGTGGAGGTTTACAACAACACGGACTCACCGCTTACCGTCACCGCTTCGGATGCGTCGGCAGGTTACGGCATCTTCAAGATGGGCACGGACTGCAACGCGACGCCAGTGCTGATTGCTACCATTCCGAACGGCACAATGATTCCGGCACGTGGTCACTATCTCATCGTCGGCAGTACTTACTCATTGGCGGATTACGGCGGGACCGGTGCGGCGGCGGGCAACGTGACGATGTCTTCGGATATCGATGATGATAAAAACGTTGCCGTCTTCTCGACCGCAAATGTGACCAACATTTCGTCGGCGAATCGGCTCGACGCCGTCGGGTTCGGCACGAATACCGGCAGTGTCTGCGACCTTTTGCGCGAAGGCACGAACCAGGGCGCAGTGGGCGCGCTGAACATCGAGGACTCGTTCTTCCGCAAGCTGTTCAGCGGCAATCCGCAGGACACGAACGATAACTCAGTGGACTTTCTGTTTGCCGACACGGTGGCGACTCCAATTGCGGGGTTGACGCAACGTCTGGGCGCGCCGGGGCCTGAGAACCTTGCGTCGCCCATCAGACGGGACAATGCGGGCATCCTTCTGCCGCTGCTCGATGGTACTGTGTCATCGTCGCAAGCGCCGAATCGGTTCCGCAACTTTGCGAATGTCATTCCGACGACCGCGCCGAACGGCACGCTGGACATTCGACGCCGAGTGCAGAACACGACGGGCGCGACGGTGACGCGTTTGCGTTTCCGCATTGTGGACATCACGACGTTCCCGTCGCCGGGAGCAGGCACGGCTGATCTGCGCGTGATCACTTCGTCAGCGGTAGTGATCTCTGGCATCAATGATCCGGCAACGTGCGCGGCGACGGGCACGCCGACGACGACGCCCTGCGACGTGACGGCACAGGTAACGACGCTGGAGACGCCCCCCAACCAGCCGAATGGCGGTGGTTACAACTCAACGCTGACGGTGGCGATACCCGGCGGCCTGGCAAACAACGCGAGCATCGACGTGAACTTCCAGCTCGGCGTGGTGCAGGCCGGCACCTTCCGCTTCAAGATCATCATCGAAGCGCTGCCGTAAGAAAGCAGTAGGCAGTAAGCAGTAAGGCAGAAGGAGCAAAAAAAGCCGGTGTGATTGCGGCGCGCGAGTGCGCGGCGGTCACGCCGACTCTGTTTTTCTCAAAAGAGGCTTGCCTTATCCGGGGTGGGGCGTTAACATTCCCCACCGTCAACGTCATAATTTGAACTGTTACTCTTTTCAAGATCACCCGCCCGTTACCGCAGGCGGTTCTGACAGCGGCTTTTTCTGGTAACTTTTATCTGGAGGACCTTAGACGCGGAGGTTTCGATATGGTTGACTTTCTCCTGTCAATTGTAGGTCTGGCCTCGCTGGGTGGCGCGATCTTCGAATTCTACAAGTTCGTCACCGATCCGAACCCCGGGGGCGGCCACATGAATGGATGGATTTCGCTGGGGCTGGCGATTATTTTCTGTGCCTGCGCGCTTTTGCTTTTCCTGCGCCACGTGAACAAGGAAGAAGAGATTCACATTACGCAGTAGCGAGCCTTGCAAACCAATGCCCGCAGGCATCCCGCAGCGTCGGGATTTCTTTGCGAAACAGCGGCCGATGTGGACCATCAGAATTTCATATCGGCTTGCGGCAATTGATACAGACCGTTTGCGAATACGGGCGACTGCTCGCGCAGACGGTCGTTTTGTGTGGAGAGCAAAATCGAAGTTAATAGCTGTCAACTATCAGTCATGACGAGAAAAGGATAACTAACATGATAGGTCTCCTGGCTTTTTTAATTCTGCAGGAAGGAATGAGGGGAACGCCGCCCAACTATTTCGGCCCAGTTTTTGTGGGCTTGCTGGTGGCTGGGGGCATCGGTTGGCTGGTAGCCGCAGTGCTCGGGTTTGCGCGGGCGCGCGCATTCGGGGCGTCGACGCGGTGGTTCAGTCTCGCCGCGGTGTGCTTGCTATCGTACAACCTCTATTGGGTGTTGGTGGGTTTTGTCGCAATTTTGGGCGCGCAGCAGAATGAGTTCAATTCCGTGCTCGCCGTTGGCGCTTTCCTCAACGTGTTTGTTGTCTTAGGCGCCGTCTGCGCCATCATGGGTTTTGTGCGGCTCACAAATCCGCGGTAAAGACTAGAGACCTAGAGACTAGAGGCTAGAGGCTGCACGAGGCTATTTGTCTTATTGAGATGTCGCCGCCCAGTCTCGCAAACTTGAAACTTGAAACTTGAAACTTGAAACTTGGAACTAGATGACATGCCCGGAGAGTTCGAAGTTATGATCGAGCGCAACTTTTCCAGCGCGCATCAACTGCGCGGCTACAAGGGAAAGTGCGAGAACCTGCACGGTCACAACTATAAGATTGAAATCTACGCGCGCGGCAGGGAACTCAACAACATTGGATTGTTGGTTGACTTCGTGGAATTGAAAGACGCAGCCGATGACCTGGTGACCTACCTCGATCACAAGAACCTGAACGAGCTGGAGCCGTTCGTGAGTGAGCAGAATCCGTCGGCCGAAAACGTTGCGCGATTTTGTCTTGAGAAACTAGCCGCGAAACTCAACGACGACCGCGTGCAGATTTATAGAGTTCGTTGCTTTGAAACGCCCACGAGTGTGGCGACTTATTCGGTTGATTAGGGAAGTCGTTCGCAGATTTCGACAGATTACACAGATTAGAAATAACCACTAGCGACGAAAAAGCACCAAAGACACAAAAGAACAATTTCAAACACTCTGAAGTGCCGTTCTGTTTTTGTGCCTTTTGCGTCTTTTTGTGGCTGACTTCTTTTCTGCGGAATCTGTCGAAATCTGCGGATAATCTATGTTCCTATTTCCCGCAAATACTCTTCAAATAATTCTCGATCGCGTTGGCTCATCTCGCTGATTTGTGCGCCGATCAGATAGCCATCCTCCCGCTTATCGTATCGCACGGGTGTAGCTTGGATCTCGATCGAGACGCCAGTGGGTAAGTCGAGCTCGATCGACATCGAACCTTCGCCCCCGCTCAGATACTGTTCGTCGATGTTTTGCGCGTGCAGCACTACCGCGAGTCCGCCGGCGCTGATATTCAAAGTGTGGCCCGCGACCGCACGCATATGTTGCACTCCGCTTTCCGGGCTTTCCGCTTCGCGGAGCAGCACGCTGAATTCCAGGCGCGCTTGCAGGTTGGCATCGAGTCTGGGAGATTGGCGGCGGTCTTCAGGGTTAGATCGCAATGTCGGGTTCCCTCTTGTCGTTTGGTTCTAGTTTGCGCTTACCGGTTCGAGTCCAATCTTGTACTTCTTGATCTTACTGTAAAGGCGCGGGCGATAAATGCCAAGCATATTCGCAGCTTTTTGCTTATTGCCCCCGGTTCTTTGCAATGTGCGCTCAATGACGAATTTCTCGATGTCTTCGAGCGTCATGTTGGGCGGGACGTCCCAGGCCAGATTTGGCGAAGCCGGGGAAGGCGCGCTGCCGTTGTCGAAAGGCAAATCGCCGGGTTCGATCATCTCGCCCTTCGCCAGGAGTACGGCGCGCTCGATCACGTTTTGCAGCTCGCGCACATTGCCGGGCCATGAATGCGAAAACAGCCGCTGATACGCCGATTGCGAGAGGCCCTCGAGCGGACGGCCGTATTTCTCTCCGTACAGCCTGAAGAAGTGATCGGTCAGGAGTTGAATGTCTTCCATGCGCTCACGCAGCGGTGGCACATGAATCGTGATGGTCGAGATGCGATAAAAAAGATCGTCGCGCAGCAAACCTTCACGAATCGCGTCCGCGGGCAGGCGATTCGTCGAACAGATCAAGCGAAAATCGACGGGATAACTTTTTTCCGAGCCAATCTTTCGGCACGTCCGTTCTTGCAGGACGCGCAGAAGTTTCGGCTGAAGCTCAACCGGCATTTCCGCGATTTCATCGAGCATCAGCGAACCGCCGGCCGCGTGTTGTACCAGGCCTTCTTTATCCGCATGCGCCCCGGTGAACGCGCCTTTCGTGTGGCCAAACAGTTCCGACTCGATCAGTTCCTTCGGCAACGCCGCACAGTTCACTTTGACGAACGGTTTCTTTGCGCGCAGCGAATTGTAGTGGACCGCGTTCGCGATCAATTCCTTTCCGGTGCCCGACTCGCCGACGATCAGCACGTTTGCGTCTGACTTCGCGACCGATTCGATCGTCTCGTAAATAGTCTGCATCTGTTTGGACGATCCGATGATGTTGAAATATTCCGAGCGTGTGGAAAGCTGACGGAGCATGTTCGCGGTTTCCGCCATCAACTCGCGTCGCTCCAAAGCTTTCTCGACCAGCGGTGACAGCTCTTCAAAGTCGAAAGGCTTTTCGACGAAATAGAACGCGCCGGCCTTGATCGCTTCCACGGCCGCCTGCACTGAGCCGTAGCCCGTCACAACGATCACTTCGGTCGTGGGCCGCGCATCCTTCATGTGTCTCAGCAATTCGAGCCCGTCCATGTCCGGCAGTTGCAGATCGCAAATCACCAGATGATGTGCGCCGCCATCGAACAAATCGATGGCCTCTGTTCCGCTGGAACTGACGTCGACGGTGTAGCCTTCGTCGGTCAAATGTTGGCGCAGCGAATCGCTCATCATCGGCTCGTCATCGACGACCAGAATGCGAATGTCTTTGTTCTTTGCTTTGCTCATTACGGTTGCTCAGAACTCCGTGCTTATTCTGAAAGTGGTAGCGTCACTTTGATCGTGTTGCTTTGGAATTCAACGACGCCACCGTGCGCTTCGATGATGCGCCGGGCAAAGGCGGCATGAATTCCCGGTTGCGATGCTCCGACCTGCGGCGCAACTCCGCGCCACTCAATCACTGCTCGCTGCGACGGGTCCGACTCAATTCGTTCGAGGTGGAGCGACACGTTCGAGTTTTTGGTTTGGCCTGCGAGTGCTTCGCGCGAAAGGGCGCTGAATGCTTCGGCCAAAGCGTGAGGATCGAATGCGCCGATGAGTGGCGGATGAACGTCAGAAGCCAAAGAACCGGTGAGAGGTCCGGTCACTCGGTACGCGGGATCGTGAACCGCCGCATGAACGATCGTGCGCAAGTCAGTGTGCGGCTGTTGACGTAGATCCCGCGGCTCCGCGTAACGCACCAGCGCGGCCATTTCTTTCGCGGCGTGGTCAAGGCCCGCGACGAGTTTGTCTATGGTTTCACGCTCTGCGGCCGCACGATCATCCCGCTCTAGGCGTTTGCGCAAATATGTGGCGTATAATTTGAGTCCGTTTAGTTGGTTCTTCAGATCGTGGACTATTCTATGCGTTGCTCGGCCCAGGTCTTCCAGGGCCTTAGCGTCTAGTGCTTTGGCAGGCACAGCTTTCATCGGGTGAAATGTTGATATTAGCCGAAAAACTGTCCGAAATGAACTCAATTGAGTTGTGATTCTGTGTCGTGTTTCCGTCCGAACGGGCGACGAAGGCACGGCGCGTATGCTAGTGATGCGCAAATTGCTGAAGGACTGAATGGCTACTTCTTCTATGGGTCGTAAAAAGCTATTTCTGCTGGTTGAAGATTTCGAGGACAGCCGCTTCATGATGCGGCAACTGCTCGAAATGGCCGGCCACAAGGTGGTTGAGGCCACTGACGGAGAGCAAGCCGTGAAACTCGCGTTGCAGCAGAAGCCAACGGTTATTTTAATGGATTTGAGCCTGCCGAAGCTCGACGGGCTAGCGGCCACTCGCGAGATTCGCCGGCATAAGGGCTTCCTTCGCGTGCCCATCGTCGCTGTTTCCGCGCATGACGGCAAAGAGTCGCGAGAGGCGGCTCTCGCTGCGGGCTGCGATGAATACTTGACCAAGCCGATTGACTTCGACCAGCTAAACGCCGTGGTCAAACGTTTTCTGGCGAGGTCGCACTGAATATGCTCGCTAACTCGTTGTATCGGAATCGCTCGGGCGGTGGCCGATTACATGGCAATGCTGCGTTGTCTGGTCCATCCGTCGACGTGGTTTGTAGGCGATGCAGTCATTCGGAAGCTGGCACGGCCTTTGATCGTTAACAGAAGATGTGAGTTCCTGCGGAACTAACCCTTTGTTAGCTAGCACGAACCAGGAAGCGAAGTGTAAACCTCCCCAGGCCTCACAGAACTAATTAATGAAGGAGTGCGATATCGCTCTGGCCCATGTCGGTCGGAAAGCGGGACCAGCCTGTCATGAACGGCAATTTGGACATTCCACACAATCGCGTGCGCCTCGACAAGCGTGTGCTACGGAAGGAACGGCTCGGCCCGGATTTCGTGCGGCAGATGAACCACGAGTTGCGTACTCCACTTAACGTGATCATCGGGTTGTGCCAGTACCTCGATCACGATCGAGAAACGCCGCTCAACGAAAAGCAACGCGACACGATCTCGCGAATGGAGCGAAATGCGCACGCACTGCTGGAAACAGTGAACCGGCTTCTGGAATGCGTGCGAACCGGCAAGTACGAATAGCTCAGGTCTGTTTCCCAAACATGAACGAAATTAGTCGCGGGCTCTTCACGGCATCTTCCTCATGCCACCACTCTTTTATTGTGAGTAACGACAGTCGGTGTGCCTGGGCGGCAGCGATGAAGTCGGTGATGTGATGTAAGAAGGCAGGTATCTGTGCAGTCTCTCCTTCGCGCTCGAAGTGGGCCTGCGTTCCCTGGTATTGACGAAACGGGTGAAGCTCGCAAACAAAGAAGCGGCCGCCGGTACTCAAGACGCGAGCGCCTTCGGCGAAAATGAATCCAAGATCCTCGATATGCTCCAGTACCAGATTGCACACCACCAGATCACAAGCCTGATCGTCGCTGGGCCAACGCTTTGTGATGTCGGCAATCTCGAAGGTAACGTTCGGTGAAGCGGTCCTTGCCCAGGCCTTCTCGATCATCCCGGCTGAAAAATCCAGCGAGCGAACACGGCCACCGATCTGCGCGAGCAGCGCGGTGTTCTTTCCGGTGCCGCAACCGAGCTCGAGGACCGAGTTACAACGCAAATTCTGTAACTCTTCTCGCGCCACCTGCTGGTCCAGGTCACGCGTGCGGTTCCGATCGGAATCGTAGGTCGCCGACCACGCATTGTAAGCATCTTCAATTTTCACAGGTTGGAATTGCGACATAAGATTGTCGCGGTAACTACCGATCAACTGTGGCGAGAGCTGGAGAACCGCCACTGCGCATGCCCTCCGTCACCGGGCGATTTCTCATGCGGGGCGCGCGCAAACGCCGCCGCGCAGTTCGCAGCACAACCAGCGCGACGCCGGCACTCACCAGCGAAAAGCAGAAGAGCGCCTTCAGCGCGTGCGGATTTTCCAGAAAATAATTCAGCCCGCGCAAATCGGCCGTGTTAGCGGGCAGCGATACACTCCGAAACAGCCGGTGCGCATTGATCGAAGAGTAGTACTTGAATTGGGGATGCTGCGCGAGCTGATTGAAATCTTCCAAGTCCTGAAAGTACGGTCTTTCATCAGAATCGACGATGATTTGACGTCCATCCAGGCTGACGAGCGCCACCACGTGCTCCCGCTGTCCTTCGAGATAGAGCCTTTGTGCGTGAATGCCCAGCGATTCAGCCATGTTAATGAATGCGCGGGTTGACTCGCCGCACCGACCCTTGCCCGTGCGCAACGCTTCGGCCGCGGTTGCGCGCAGGAACGGACGGCCCGCCGCGGGATAGTACTTGCGGCTAACGTTCGACCGCAGGTAATCGCGCAAAGCGACAACGGTTGACATCGTGTCCGACGCTTGCGCTTGGCTCGTGATGGTTTGTGCCACGTTGCGCACGTAACGACTCTCGCGGTTTTGCGAGATAGCCTCAGACACTCCGACTGCTGTTAGCGCCAGCACAATGGCGAAGAACGCGTACGTGCGCCAGCGTCTGACAAACACGGATTGCTTTTCACGTTGGCGAGATTCTAAGGCCGTCATCTTCGTCGCAAATTACCCTTTGGCAACAGACGAATCAAATCACCGTTCCGCGTAGTTCGCAAGTCAGATCATCGGTATTCGTCGACCTCGCACGACAAAAAAGATGGGCGAGGGAATTGATCCCTCGCCCATCTGCTTTTTGCTTACTGTTCGCTGACCTCAGTAGTCCATGTCGCCGCCCGGCAGTGGCGGGGCTTTCTTCTTGTCTTCCGGAGCCTCAGCAATTACAGCTTCGGTGGTCAGCAGCAAGCTCGCGATTGACGCCGCGTTCTGAAGCGCCGTGCGCGTGACTTTCGTCGGGTCGATGACGCCGGCCTTCACGAGGTCGCCGTATTGGTCAGTCGCCGCGTTGAAGCCGAAGTTGACGTTCTTCTCAGCGCGAACTTTCTCGACGACGATCGAGCCTTCGTGACCCGCGTTGTTCACGATCTGGCGCAAAGGCTCTTCGAGCGCGCGGCGAACAATCTGCACGCCGATTTGCTCGTCCGAATCATCGAGCTTCAAATTGTCGAGCGCGCGCTGGCCACGCAGCAATGCGACGCCACCGCCCGGGACAATCCCTTCTTCGACGGCTGCGCGCGTTGCGTGCATGGCGTCCTCAACACGAGCTTTCTTTTCTTTTAGTTCCGTTTCGGTGGCCGCGCCAACTTTGATCACCGCGACGCCGCCGACCAGTTTCGCCAGACGCTCTTGCAGCTTCTCGCGATCGTAATCGGAAGTGGTCTCTTCTACTTGAGCGCGAATCTGTTTCACGCGCCCTTCGATATCGGCAGTCTTGCCGGCGCCTTCAATGATCGTGGTGTTGTCTTTGTCGACGACAACTCTCTTCGCGCGGCCGAGGTCTTCGATCTTGATGTTCTCGAGCTTGATGCCGAGATCTTCGCTGATCACCTTGCCGCTGGTCAGAATCGCGATGTCCTCGAGCATGGCCTTGCGCCGATCGCCGAAGCCCGGCGCCTTCACCGCGCAGGCGTTGAGCGTCCCGCGGAGTTTGTTGACAACTAACGTAGCCAGCGCTTCGCCTTCGACGTCTTCCGCGATAATCACGAGCGGCTTGCCTTCACGAGCAACCGTCTCGAGCAACGGAAGCAGATCGCGCAGCGCGGTGATCTTCTTCTCGTGAATCAGAATCAGCGCGTCTTCAAGTACCGCTTCCATGCGATCCGGATTCGTGACGAAGTAAGGGCTAAGATAGCCGCGATCGAACTGCATACCTTCAACTACTTCCAGTTCGGTCTGCATTGTCTTGGCTTCTTCAACCGTGATGACGCCGTCTTTGCCGACTTTGTTCATCGCCTCGGCGATCAGTTCGCCGATTGTGCTATCGCCATTCGCGGAGATCGTGCCGACCTGAGCAATGGCGTCGCCCTTTACTGGCTTCGACATGCTCTTGATTTCTTCGACCACGCGTTCGGTCGCTTTTTGAATTCCGCGCTGTAACGCCATCGGGTTGGCGCCGGCGGCGACGGTCTTCAAACCTTCACGAAAAATCGCCTGCGCCAAAACGGTCGCCGTCGTCGTGCCGTCACCGGCAACGTCCGAAGTTTTCGAAGCGACTTCGCGCACCATCTGCGCGCCGATATTTTCCAGCTTGTCTTCCAGCTCGATTTCCTTCGCCACCGTCACACCGTCTTTGGTGATGGTCGGCGAACCGAATTTCTTGTCGAGAACTACGTTGCGGCCTTTCGGACCCAACGTTACTTTCACTGCTTCAGCGAGCGTATTCACGCCTGCCAAGATCGCGCGGCGCGCCTGCTCGCTATGAACTACCATCTTTGCTGCCATTTTTTCTTTCTGCCTCCTAAATTTCTTTTGCCCGCCCGCTACAGCAGGCGGTTCTGACATACCGGTTACTTGCGGGCCGATTTCGCTTTTGCGGTGGTCGTGAACACGCCTAGGATTTCGTCCTCGCGTATGATCAGATACTCGTTGTCGTCAATCTTCACTTCCGAGCCGCTGTACTTGCCGAACAAAACGCGGTCGCCGGCCTTCACATCGAGCGGCTGACGCTTGCCATCTTCGCGGAACTTGCCTTCGCCGACGGCGATTACCTCGCCCTGCTGGGGCTTTTCCTTGGCCGTATCAGGGATGATGATGCCGCCGCGCATCTGCTCTTGTTCGTCGAGTCTCTTGATTATTACGCGGTCGTGTAACGGACGAATCGTGGTCGCCATACTTACTAACTACCTCCTGAATTGTAACTTTTCCCGAGGATCGGGTGATTTTGAAAGCGAATTTTAGCAAAAATTTCTGCAGAGTGCTAGCGCGCTTCGGTTGAAGATAAGGTCACCGCGCGTGGAGGTTCTGGTCTCTACGCCGGGGTTGCGGCGGCGTTCGCGGCGGCTTGGTTCCGCTGGGCGACGGCGTAAAGAATTGTTTTGATTTGGAAAGGCGTCAGGTCCGGCCAGGCTTCTTGCAGAAGCGCGATTATTCCGGTGATGTACGGAGCCGCAAAACTATTTCCAGTGAGCTGGCGGTACCCGCCGCCCGGCCAGGTAGTTTCGACCTGAACGCCTGGAGCAACAAGTTCAATGACTTCGCCATATTGAAAGCCGAAATTGAGAGGCTCGCCGCCGGCTCTCTTCACCACAGAGATCAGTGAGGATGAAAAGATCGATGGCGAACTCGGCTGCGGCAAATTATTAGCGGCGGCGACGAGCATCACCCGCTCGCGATACGCGCGATCGAGAAGCTCGTGCATCGGCATCCAGAAGTCGCGCTTGGTGGTGCCGAGCGACAAATTGACGACTTGAAGTTTCTGCTTGATCGCGAAGTCAACTCCCATCAGAAACATCTCGCCCGTGCCCGACCCCGTCGGGCCGAGAACTTTGATGCTGGTAATCTCGACGTCTGGAGCGACGCTCGTAATAATCCCGGCGCACGCAGTGCCGTGACCTGCTTGATCGCCGGATGTGGATGGCTTGAAAACGATCTGGCCCCCTTCATTCACGGCTTCGAATGAGGCTTTGATTTTTCCTTGCAACGCCGGATGGTTTGTATCGATTCCGCTGTCGACAATGCCAACTCTCACGCCCCGGCCCGTGCGGCCTTTCCACAGCGAGTCCGGTTGAATGTTAGACCACAGGTCGATCACTTTGTTATTGGAACGGACAGCAGTTTCAGACTGCGCCATCTTTGTCTCTCCTGGTTGGGACGTGATTAGAAATTGAAGTAACCTGCGCCGCCGGACGAACGCTTGTCGGTAAAGCGCGCAAGCGTCTCCAAAATGTCGCGTAACATCTCCCGTTCGGTGTCACCTTGGGAAACGATGTCGCGCAACCTGACAGCGAGCAGCGCCAAGTCGCGATGCTCAGGGGCGACCTCAAGGCTGCTAATCCACTGCGTGACGTCGTCACCGCCGATTCCGCCGCCTGTCTTGAGCGAACGCGTGAATAGAGATTCGACGAGCAGAGCCAGCTCGTACGAATCCACCAGGCGAGCAATCGCGTCCGCGAATTTTGCCGCGTCGTCCATCTCTTCGGGAGTGAAGGATGGGTAGGGCGGTTCACCCGGGCGATTTACGAATTCGAGCACTCCGATGGTCTCGTTGCCGCAGCGCAAAGGCGTCGCTAAAAGAGTCACTGTTTTGAATCCGACGGCTTCATCAGCTCCTGACCAGAACGACCCTTCAGAGCTGACGTCGTTTACAGCCATTGGCTGGCTGCTGGAAAACACGAGACCGGCAATGCCTTTCCCGGGTGGAATTCGGATCTTTAGCAGCGCGTCTTCAAGTTCACTGACCGCGACCAGAAAACGGAGCCCACCATCGCGCCCGTCACGGACGAGCACGGATGCATCGGCCGAGCCGACCGTATCGGCGGCAACTTTTAGTAAATCGTCTATGGCGCGGCGAATTGGCTCTGACAACGATTTCGACAAGTCGATAGCTTCCATCGACTCGCGAATCTTTGCAGTATTGGCGTCTTCGGCCGGCGGACCCGATGTATTCGAAGTTGAATCGTCTGGCATGGTGAAATCGTCCTGTGAAAGTCGCGGTCAAGTAGACTTACCGAGCGAGCCGCGGCCAATGCGAAGCGGCATTATACAGACAGCGTCGGTTTCTGCAATCGTGGTTGTCGCGCGACGTCCGTGCGCGGCGATCGGGGTTTTGACTACGATCGGTCGCGTCAGTAGGATGTGCGATGCTCCGTTAGTTCCTAATCAAGATTGATCTCAAATGAACACAATGACACCCGCCGCGCCTGATCCGTCGATGCCTTCGCACCTTCGTCCCGAGGTGCTCCAGGCGATCGAAGAAGCTCACGAGTTTCAACGTAACGGCAACGCCACTGCGGCAATCAACCGGCTGGAGCAAGCGCTCGCCAAGGTCTCGACAGATTCTGATCTTGAGCAATTCAAAGAGCGCGTGAGCCTGGCGATGGCGATCGCGGAATTCTCCGTGAATGCGGGAAACCCCGAGAATGCCATTCACCGATTGGCGCGCGAGTTCGGAACGGCGAAGGAAACGTTCCAACGAATCAAAGCGACAGGCGCCGAGGACGAAAAACGAATGGCGTTTCGTGGCCTGGTTCAGCTTCGCGATTTGCACACTCGTCTGAAGTTAATCGGAGAACCGGCTCCCGAACTCGCAATCAAAGAGTGGCTGAATACCAATCCGCTGACGCTGGCCGATTTGAAAGACCAGGTCGTTTTGCTTGAATTCTGGGCCACGTGGTGCAAGCCATGCGAGCAATTGTTTCCAAAAATCAAAGAGTTGCACGCGCGCCATTCGGCCGACGGCCTGAACGTGTTGGCATTGACGAGATACTTCATGGCCTACGGCGGAACCGCCGAGGCCCAGGGACAGGAGCTAGCGCTAATTCGGGAATTCACCGGCCGGCACAACATAGAATTTCCCGTCGGCGTTTCTGAAGACGAAAGTCTCCAGTCAGCCTACGGAGCAACGGCTTTGCCAATGCTGGCATTGATAGATCGCGTCGGGACTGTTCGAGCATTCGGCTTCTCGCCGGATGATGAAAACTTCACGCGAACATTGGCCGAGGTACTCCGTTAACCGAACCAGCGCCTCACCCTGCGATTTCTCGAAAATCCGAGCAAAAAATCGGATTGTAAATCTTCGCCGTTGCTGGTAGGATGCCCGCGCTCAAACCGCAATCTCCTGTTTTTAACGCGTCATACGTCGCTGTCAGGGGCGATTTCCTGCGGTTGGGCCGGAATTGCATACCGGTGGGTGGCCGTACCGACGGCCCTTGCGGAAATCGTTTTTCCACTTCCGCAAAACTGGACCGG
>DASXTE010000065.1:0-9531 GCA_036505595.1 Pyrinomonadaceae bacterium | reverse complement strand
GGTTTACAGAACCGCGAACGGTAGCGAGCGGGTGCAAAGTTCAGCTCCAAGCGCAGGCAGGATGCCTGCGAACCGGCCGCAGGATGCGGGCGCTCCTGATTTCGAAACTTCCTGGCGCAAGTGGCTGCACGACGGCTTTATTCCCAACACCGCGCTGCCAACTAAAACAGTTTCACCGAAGTCCGATTGGGCGAATTCGTTACAGAATGCGGGCGGGGCGCCCGCGCTCCCAGCTAACACGTTCGAGCTTGTCTTCAAAGCTGATCCATCCATCTACGACGGTCGCTTCGCCAACAACGGCTGGTTGCAGGAGTTGCCGAAGCCTCTGACGAAGATCACCTGGGACAATGTCGCGCTCGTCAGCCCGACTACGGCAAAGAAGCTCGGCTGTTTGCCGCCGAACTATGAAGAGGCGAAGAAGGGCCGCGAAGCGCACGTCGATATGATTACACTCGGCGTCGGCGACAAAACGATCAATAAATCGGTTCCCGTTTGGATTCTGCCGGGCCAACCGGAAGACGTCATCACTATTCATCTCGGCTACGGACGGCCGCTCAGCGGGCGCATTGGCAGTGAGCTTGGCTTCAACGCTTACGACATTCGACGATCTGATTCACCCTGGACCACAGCCGGCGCGTGGGTGCGCAAGACAAATCAACGTTATGTGATCGCGACGACGCAGCTTCAGTTCGACATGATGAATCGCGACATCCTGCGCGAATCTCCGGTAGACGAATACTTAAAAGAGAAAGATGCGCTGCGCGAAGAGCGCGAAGAGCAACAGAAAGAAAATCGCGAACTCTCGCTCTATCCCGATTTCGATTACAAGAACCAGGGCAACGGTTACGCGTGGGGCATGTCGATCGACTTGAACAGTTGCGTCGGCTGCAACGCGTGCATGCTCGCTTGTCAGTCTGAGAACAACATTCCGATTGTCGGCAAGGAACAGGTGGCGCGCGGCCGATCGATGCACTGGATTCGCGTCGATGCTTACTTCAAAGGCGACGAAGCGAAGCCGGAAGGCCCTTTCTTCCAGCCGGTGCCGTGCATGCATTGCGAGAACGCGCCGTGCGAGCCGGTCTGTCCGGTGCACGCGACCGCGCACAGCGCTGAAGGTCTCAACGACATGGTTTACAACCGCTGCGTCGGCACGCGCTACTGCTCGAACAACTGTCCGTACAAAGTGCGCCGCTTCAATTTCCTCCTTTATCAGGATTGGGACACGCCGACGTACCAGTTAATGCGCAACCCGGACGTGTCCGTGCGCAGCCGCGGCGTTATGGAGAAGTGCACCTACTGCGTGCAGCGCATTCAGGCCGCGAAGATTCAATCTGAAATTGAGGGACGGCCAGTGCGCGACGGCGAGATCGTGACTGCTTGTCAATCAGTTTGTCCGACGGAAGCGATCGTGTTTGGCAACATCAACGATCCCAACAGCAAAGTTTCGAAGTTAAAAGCATTGGAGCGCGATTATTCGTTGCTGGGTGAATTGAACACAAGGCCGAGGACGACATACTTGTCTGCGTTGCGTAACCCAAACCCCGAGATTAAGTCGTGAACCGGAAACACAGAAAAATTTGGAGTGCGCCGGCCTTGACGGCGCTTTGGATCCCACAGCGAAGAGATCCAAAGCGGCGTCGCGCTGCGCTTGCCGCCGCACTCCGAATCTGACCGAAATGGACGAACGACGCGACCAGCACACATCGATTCACGGGACGCATCCGGTCGTCGGGACTGAGCTGACGTTTGGCTCGGTCACCGACAAGATCAGCGCCATCGTCCTGAAGCGCAAGACGCCCGTGGGTTGGTTCATCGGCTTCGCGATTTCGTTCGCGCTGTTTCAACTTCTGCTCCTCACGATTACAAACCTCGTTTTCAACGGTGTCGGGTTGTGGGGAATCAATCAGCCAGTCGGTTGGGGATTCGCCATCATCAACTTCGTTTGGTGGATTGGAATCGGCCACGCGGGGACTTTGATTTCGGCGATTCTGCTTCTGCTGCGACAGAAGTGGCGAACCTCAATCAATCGCTTCGCGGAAGCAATGACTTTGTTCGCCGTTGCCCAAGCAGGAATTTTTCCGGTAATGCACCTAGGGCGGCCCTGGCTTGCGTACTGGCTGTTTCCCTACCCGAACACGATGGGCGTTTGGCCACAGTTCCGCAGTCCCTTGATGTGGGACGTGTTCGCCGTGTCGACTTACGCGACCGTGTCGGCGATGTTCTGGTTCGTCGGCTTGATTCCCGATTTTGCGACGCTGCGCGACCGCGCAAAGAGTAAACCCTTTCAATTGATCTACGGCATGCTCGCGATGGGCTGGCGTGGCTCGGCGCGGCATTGGCACCGCTACGAGATGGCTTATCTGCTGCTTGCCGGTCTGGCGACGCCGCTCGTGCTTTCTGTACACACGATTGTCAGCTTCGACTTCGCGATCGGCATCATTCCGGGGTGGCATGCGACGATCTTTCCGCCTTACTTCGTCGCCGGCGCGATCTACGCAGGCTTCGCGATGGTCTTGCTGCTAACGATTCCGCTGCGAAAGATTTACGGGCTCGAGAGTTTCATCACGATGCGTCACATGCACAACATGGCGAAAGTGATGCTGGCGACCGGGCTCATCGTCGCGTACGGCTACACGATTGAAGCGTTCTTCGGCTGGTACAGCGGCAACGAATACGAGCACTTCATGATTTGGAATCGCATGCACGGGCCGTACGCCTATTACTACTGGGCGCTGATTCTGTGCAACGGGCTCACGCCGCAACTGCTCTGGATTAAGAAGCTGCGCGCGAATCTACTTGTGCTGTGGTTGATTTCATTTGTCGTCAGCATCGGGATGTGGCTGGAAAGATTCGTGATTGTCGTCACCAGTTTGCATCGAGACTTTTTGCCATCGTCTTGGGGATTTTATCGCGGCACGGTTTGGGATTGGGCGATGTTCATCGGCACGATTGGCTTTTTCCTCAGCTTGGTGTTTCTGTTCATTCGCTTCCTGCCGATGATTTCGATTTTCGAGATGCGGACGATTTTGCCCGAGGCGGAAGTAGAAGAAGGGTAGGGGGAAAAAGATCATTTTTCATTTGACAGTTTTCATTGAACCATTGATTGCGCCGTGTTCGCCCGGCTTTCAAATGACCAAATGAGAAATGTCAAATCTCAAATGTCAAATTGATTTGTTTGCTCGATGAAGTCGACTACAACACAACCCAAGCTTTACGGTGTGATGGCCCAGTTCGATAACCCGAGCCACCTGGTGGCGGCGGCGCGCGAGACCTACGCTGCGGGTTACCGACAGATTAATGGCTACTCGCCGTTTCCGATCGAAGCGCTGGACGAAGCGATCGGTTTTAAGCGCACGACGCTGCCGTTGATCGTGTTCGCGGGTGGGCTGCTTGGCGGCTTGGGTGGTTTCTTCATGCAGTATTGGATGGAAGTGATGGATTATCCAATCATCGTGGGCGGCAAACCATTCAACAGTTGGCCCGCGTTCATTCCGATTACGTTTGAATGCACAGTGTTGGCGGCGGCGTTCGCGGCGGTGCTGGGCATGCTGGCGCTGAACAAGCTGCCGCAGCCCTACCATCCGGTTTTCAACGCCCCGAGTTTCGCGCTCGCGACGCGTGACAGTTTCTTTCTGGTAATCGAAGCGAAAGATTCGAAATTCGATCACAATGAAGTCGTCCGGTTTCTGAAAACGTTGGAGCCGAGGGAAGTGGTGGATGTTGAACTCTAGAGCAAAGGCAAAAGTAAAAAGTAAAAAAGCAAAAAGCCGAACACTTTGTGCGGCGCCAGTTAGTCGCGCACTGTTTATCTTTTTCCTTTTTCCTTTTTCCTTTTTCCTTTCTGCTTGCAGACGCGACATGCAGGATCAGCCCAAAGCGATCGCGTATCGCGAGAACTCTTTCTACAAAGACCGCACCGGCTCGCGGCCGCTGGTCGAAGGCACAGTGCCACGCGGCTACTTGAGAGAAAATCGCGAGTTTTTCTTTGGAAAGAGATTAACGGCCGGAGATCTCAATAAGGAGCAACAGTATCAGCAATCGACGCAACCGTCGCCCAACAATACAGCGAATCCGTTTCCGGATGATGTCGAAACGATCCCAATGCCAATCACGAAAACGGATCTCGATCGCGGGCAGGAGCGCTACAACATTTACTGTTCCGTCTGTCACGGCATGACTGGTTACGGCGACGGAATTGTCGCGCGGCGCGGGTTCAACAAACCTTCGCCTGCCAGCTATCACCAGGAGCGTTTGCAAAAGGCGCCGGTGGGACACTTCTTCGACGTGATGAGCAACGGCTGGGGGGCGATGCCGAGTTACGCTTCGCAAGTTGCGGTCGAAGATCGATGGCGAATCGCGGCGTACATTCGCGCCTTGCAGTTGAGTCAGATGAAACAGGGACAGCGATGAGTAGAGAGTTGGTCAACTTCCTCTCCCTTTGGGAGAGGGCTGGGGTGAGGGTTTTAGCGAAGAGCTTGTTTTTTCTTTTCGCCGTACCTTCGGCCCTCACCCTAACCCTCTCCCAAAGGGAGAGGGAATATTCGGAACAATGATCCAGGGCTACACACCTCCGGCAGATCTTAACCGCGTGCGCAACATCGCGCTCGCGGTAGGAGCTGTGTTTACGCTGGCGCTGATTCTCGGTG
This sequence comes from Pyrinomonadaceae bacterium, assembly GCA_036505595.1. Classification (GTDB taxonomy): domain Bacteria; phylum Acidobacteriota; class Blastocatellia; order Pyrinomonadales; family Pyrinomonadaceae; genus UBA11740. The sequence goes on along the minus strand of DASXTE010000065.1, from coordinate 4,885 downwards.
CCCTGCTTAACCCTGTTCAATTCTTTCACGGTTATCTGGTGGGATTCATTTTTTGGACGGGCATTACTGTTGGTAGTTTGGCGTTGCTGTGCTTGCAACATTTGACCGGCGGCGGCTGGGCGCTGGTGATCAGGCGGGTGCTGGAAGCTTCCACGCGAACGCTGCCGCTGATGTTGCTGTTATTCATTCCCATTGCGCTCGGGCTGAAGCACATTTACGCATGGATGGACCCGGCCGTGATGGGAAGCACCGCAGCATTACAGAAAAAGGCAGCATTTCTCAATCCGTCATTCTTCATCCTTCGCACGTTCGTTTATTTTGCAATTTGGTCAGCCGCGGCAATCCTTTTGAACTGGCTATCGCTGCAACAGGACCGCGCGGCTGGTCGCCAAGTGAAGAAGCGGATGCAGATGATTGGTGGGCCGGCTCTCGTTCTGACGATCCTATGCATCACCTTTGCGGCAATCGATTGGGTGATGTCGTTGGATCCGGCGTGGTACTCGACGATTTTCGGTTTGATTTTCGTCGCCGCGTGGAGTCTGAGCGCGCTGGCCTTCACAATTTTGGTGATGACCTGGCTGTCGGTGCGCGAACCAATGAACACGGTCGTGCAGCCACGGCACGCTCACGACTGGGGAAACCTAACGCTGACGCTGGTGATGCTTTGGACGTACTTCGCGTTCTCGCAATATCTGATCATCTGGTCAGGAAATTTGCCCGAAGAAACAACCTGGTTCGTCGCGCGCAAGCATGGCGGCTGGGGCGCCATCGCTTTGATAATCGTGATTCTGCAATTCGCGTTTCCGTTCATGATGTTGTTGTCACGCACGATGAAAAAGAGCGCGCAGAAGCTGGCGCTGCTCGCGGTCCTGATTTTGGCAATGCGCGTCGTGGATGTAATTTGGTTGATTGAGCCAACCTTCAGCCGCGGAGATTTCGTTTTCAATTGGATGGATTACGTTGCACCGATTGCGATTGGCGGACTGTGGGTGGGCGCGTTTGCGTGGCAACTGCAAAAACGCCCGCTGTTGCCGATTAACGATCCGCAACTGGAACAGGCGCTGGTGCCGGTGCACGGTCATTGATGAAAGTGAGCAGTGGGCAGTGAGCAGTGAGCAGAAAAACAGGACGCACGTTACCGAGACGCCCGACACGTCGCACATCAAGAACATCGATGTGACGCACGAGACGAGCGACGTCCAGATCAGCGGCATCGCAAAGTTTATTGTGGGACTGCTCGTGCTGGGGATTGCGACGCACATTGGACTGTGGGGGATGTTTCTGGCTTTTCAGAAAACTGAGACGCAAAAGGAACAGCAGCGTCATCGATCACCAATTGCGATGACCGGCGAAGAGCGCCTGCCGCCAGAGCCGCGATTGCAGAGCGCACCTGGATTTGCCGAGAGTCTGGAACAAACCAAGCACGAGAAAGAAACGGAACCACGCAGCCAGACTGCGGGCGAGAGTTTTCCCAGACCGAAAGACGCTTTGTGGGAAATCAACGCTCTGCGTGCACAGTGGAATGACGTACTTGAGCATGGCCCAGTCGATCAAAACGGCCAGCGTTACGGGATGCCGATCGAGCAGGCGAAGGAAGAGGCTTTAAAGCAGTTGGCGGAGAAAGGCCAGACTGCAGACGGCAGGAAGCAGTAAGCAGGAGTACGAGTCGGCAGGAGGCAGACGGCAGCATGCAGACAGCAGCACGAACAAAACTATTTGTGATCCCGGCGTTGATTTGCCGCCTCCTGCCTCCTGCTGTCTGCCGTCTGCTCTTCGTCTTCTGCCTCCTGCTGTCTGCCTCCTGCCTCCTCGCTCACGCTCAGCCTGGCGTGCCGATGCCCAGCTCGCCGCTTTACGGTGCGCGGCCACAGACGGGTTCGGTTTCGACTGGGCTGCCGGCGGTTTTGAAGACAGTCGGCATCGATCAGCGGTTGAACGAGCAAGCGCCACTTGATGCGATCTTCAAAGACGAGCAGGGACGCGATGTTCGCCTCGGTGACTATTTCAAAGGCAAGCCGGTCGTTTTGTCGCTCGTCTATTACTCGTGCCCGATGCTTTGCAATCAAGTTTTGAATGGCATGCTCGGCTCGTTCCGTCAAATTAATTTCAACATCGGCGAGCAGTACGAAGTCGTCACTGTCAGTTTCGATTCGCGCGAGACTTCGCAATTGGCAGCGACCAAGAAGCAAACTTACATAAAAGCTTACAACCGAGCAGGCGCCGAAACCGGTTGGCATTTTCTGACGGGCGACGACGCGAATATCAAGCGGCTGACCGATGCGGTCGGATTTCATTACAAGTGGGACGAGCAGACGAACCAGTTCGCGCACGCGAGTGGCATCATGCTGCTGACGCCGGACGGAAAACTCGCGCGCTACTTTTACGGCATCGAGTATTCGCCGCGCGATATGCGGCTCGGGCTGGTAGAAGCTTCGGAAAACAAGATCGGCACGCCGGTCGATGCGCTGATGCTCTATTGCTATCACTACGATCCGGCGACGGGAAAATACGGGGCAGTGGTGATGAACATCATGAAAGTTGCCGGCGTGATCACCGTCGGCTTGATCGTTGGTATGTTGCTGATCTTGCGAAAGCGCGGAGCGCAGCGTCAGTTGGCGGCAAAGGATGTGTCGGCTCCGTAGGAGCCGAATGTTTATAGCTACGCGAACTCGGTAGATATGCCCGCTCCGTAGGAGCGGAATCATGATTCGACGCAGTAGGCACTATTTCGCTCCTACGGAGCGAGAAGAATCTATTCGGGTCGATGGCTCTATAAATATTCCGTCCCTACGGGACTGAGAACAAGTAGATGCAATCCTGGTTTCATTACATCGTTCCTGAAAGCGCGTCCACGATTTCCGGCGACGTAGACGCGGTGTATTTTTACATCTCGGGCGTCACGGTATTTTTTGTGACGCTGATCAGCTTAGTCATCATCTTCTTCGTCATTCGCTATCGCCGCCGGAATGCTTTTGAGATCCCAAGACCAATCGAAGGCTCGCACAAGCTCGAGATGCTCTGGTCGGTAGTCCCTCTGATCATCGCGATGAGCATCTTTGCCTGGGGGGCCAAGGTGTACTTCGCGCAGTATCGGCCGCCGCAAAACGCGCTCGAAGTTTACGTTGTCGGCAAACAATGGATGTGGAAGTTCCAGCATCCGACAGGACAGCGCGAGATCAACGAGCTGCACGTTCCCATCGGCCGCAAAATCAAACTGATCATGACCACTGAAGACGTCATTCACGACGTTTTCATTCCGGCGTTTCGCATCAAGATGGATGTCGTGCCCGGAAAATACACGGCCGAATGGTTCGAGGCGACGAAGCCCGGCCGGTATCACTTTTTCTGTGCTGAATACTGCGGCATGAATCATTCGGGAATGCGCGGCTATATCGAAGTGATGGAACCGAAGGATTTCGATAACTGGTTGAGCGGCAATGCGAACCAGATGTCGCCGGCCGCGGCGGGACAAGCCATGTTCGAATCGCTCGGCTGCGTGTCATGTCACGGAGCGAACGCGGAAGGCGGACGCGGGCCGGCGCTGCTGGGCGTGTTCGGCAGCAATGTGGTGCTGAACAATGGCCAGACCGTGAGGGCCGATGAAGGTTACCTGCGCGAATCGATTATCAATCCGCAGGCGAAGATAGTGACGGGCTTTGGTCCGATCATGCCGTCGTTTCAGGGACAGCTAACTGAAGAGCAGCTTTTGAGTTTGGTCGCGTACGTTAAGTCGCTTTCGACTGCGAAGCCGGAAACGCCAACGGCGAAACCGCCGGCAGCCGGAACGCCGCAGAGCGCGAATCCGGTTCGCGGGAGTAGCCCGACCGCAAGGGAGGGCGTTCGTTAAATCATGGAAGAATTTACGATACCAAGACCGCCGCGCACCAATTACCTGAACGCTGAATACGGCGTGAAGTCGTGGCTGCTGACGAAAGATCACAAGCGTATCGCCCTGCTTTATGTGGGCGGTGTCAGCTTCTTTTTTCTGATCGGCAGCCTCTACGCAATGGCGATCCGTTTGGAGTTGCTGACTCCGCAGGGCGACCTCACTCAGTCAAGCACTTACAACAAGATGTTCACCCAGCACGGAATCATCATGGTCTTTTTCTTCCTGATTCCGTCAATTCCGGCGACGCTCGGCAACTTCCTGGTGCCGATGATGATTGGCGCGAAAGACCTGGCTTTCCCGCGGATCAACTTGTTGAGCTGGTACATCTACATGCTCGGCGGAATCATTACGATCTATGCGTTGCTCGCCGGCGGCGTTGACACGGGTTGGACCTTCTACACGCCTTACAGCACGACGTTTTCTAATTCCTATGTAATCGCCACGGGCTTGGGGATTTTCATCGCCGGCTTTTCGTCAATCCTTACGGGACTCAATTTCATCGTCACAATTCATACGATGCGCGCGCCAGGCATGACCTGGTACCGGCTGCCGCTTTTCATCTGGGCGCATTACGCCACCAGCTTGATCATGATTCTCGGCACACCGGTAGTTGCAATCACGATACTGCTGCTGGCTTTTGAGCGGCTCGCGCACATCGGGATCTTCGATCCGGCAGCTGGCGGCGACCCGGTGCTGTTCCAGCATCTGTTCTGGTTCTATTCCCATCCGGCCGTGTACATCATGGTGCTGCCGGCGATGGGCGTCGTCAGTGAGCTGATCGCCAACTTCTCGCGGAAAAACATTTTTGGTTACAAGTTCGTCGCCTTTTCGAGTCTGGCAATCGCTGTCTTCGGCTTTCTCGTGTGGGGACACCACTTGTTCGTAGCCAGCCAGTCCGTTTATGCCGGAATGATCTTCTCGTTCCTGAGTTTCGCAGTTGCCATTCCCTCGGCGATCAAAGTTTTCAACTGGACGGCGACGCTTTACAAAGGCTCG
>DASXTE010000064.1:0-4397 GCA_036505595.1 Pyrinomonadaceae bacterium | reverse complement strand
CGTGATGGCCGCTTTGCAGGATGCGCTACGGCGCGACAAATCGCCGACGAAGGTCCTTTCATTCAACGACTTCGGTTTGGTGATCATGACGCGCAAACGCGTGAAGCAATCGCTCGAGCGGACGCTCTGCTCGCCGTGCTCATACTGCCAGGGCGCGGGTTTGGTGAAGTCGCCGCAGACTATCTGCTACGAAATTCTCGAACAGGCGCGTCGCCTGTCTCGTGAAGGCGAAGGCGATGGCTCGCGTCAGGCAATGCTGCGCGTCAATCCTGAAGTGGCGCGCGCGCTTCGTAACTCGGAGCGCGATGTGCTCAACGAAATCGAGGATTATCTCGGCGCTCTGGATATCACCAGCGATCCGATGATCCATCAGGAACAGTTCGACTTCGCGTTTGTTTAGAGTTTGGAGTGCGGCGGCTTGACGCCGCTTTTCCAACTAACGCTTGTTGGTCAATCGCATGTCAGAAAGCGCCGTCAAGCGGCGCGCTCCAAAGGCGATGGAGTCCGCCATTAACCGCCTGCTCGGCTGATGACTCCTACCAAGTTTTGTCGGAACCGCCTGCGGTAGCGGGCGGGCAAATACCTGGTTAGGAGTCAGATTCGTGGGCAAATTATTCTTAGCGGGCATTGGCGGGTTCGTTGGCTCGGCGCTTCGTTATGCAGTCTCCGGATTTGTTCAGAACTGGAGCGGCAGTATTCGTTTTCCGTTCGGAACGCTGGCGGTAAATCTCGCTGGTTGTGTCCTCATCGGTTTTCTTTCTCAACTGGCTGAGACACGCGGAATCTTCAGCGCTGATGTGCGCACCTTGATTTTTATTGGCGTGCTCGGCGGCTTCACTACCTTCTCCGCTTTCGGAAACGAAACCATCAACCTGTGGCGAGATGGCGAGAATGCTCTGGCAGTCGCCAACATTGCCGCGCACGTAATTATCTGTTTAGGTGCGGTTTGGTTGAGTCGCGCCGTCGCATTTCAAATTTGGAGGTGAGGCAACGCAAGTTGCTAACTCGCGTTGTAGCGCAAGTTGTTAACTTGCGTTCTTTGATTTGATAGGAGGTTCATCATGATGCTACCGGCTGAAGGTTACCTGCTGCGCATTTTCATCGGCGAGAGCGATCGACACGACGGCAAGCTTTTGCACGAGTGGATCGTGATCAAAGCGAGAGAAGAAGGTCTGGCGGGAGCAACGGTGTTGCGCGGGATGATCGGTTTCGGCGCGCACAGCCGGCTGCACACTTTCAAGATCGAGCGCCTGTCACAGGACCTGCCAATCGTCGTTGAGATTGTTGACACGCGCGAGAAGCTCGAGAAGTTTCTCGAACTAATCGATCATGAAATCGAAGAAGGAATGGCGACGCTCGAGGAAGTGCAGATTCATTTCTATCGCAGTGGGAAGAACGTAACGCAATGAAGCGGATGGATCGAACGTCAATGTGGGCATCGAGCATTTATCCCACCCGCTTACGCGGGCGGTACTGACTCGATTGGGCGGTCGATAGAATACCTTTCGGTCTTGAACGGCCGAAATCCTCGCGCCAAATAATTCGGTAGCGCCGCCGGATCATCCAAAGTGCAGGTATGCAGCCAGACGCGATTCGCGCCATCGGCCCAGGCTTGCTCAGTTGCGCAAGTCAGCAGATGTTTTCCCAAGCCACGACCGATGAATTCAGGCAGAAGTCCGAAGTAAGCAATCTCTGTCGAGCCGTCTTCGCATTTTCGCAGTTCGAAATAGCCCGCTCGCTCGTCGCCGTAAGTCATCAGCCAAACAGTAACTTCCGGCTGTGCCAGGTGCGCGCGAATGTCTTCGTCCGTCCACGGCAGCCGATCGATCCAGTGATAGTTCTTCCCGACTTCGACGTACAGACGCCGAAACAGTTCGACGGAACAATTATGCTGCTCTTCGATTTTCAACAACGGATCGTCTAAGAGAGCTGGCCGCAGCTCAGAGGGGTCACGCATTTCCAGATATGTTCGCGTGACTTCGGTGGTTGCCGCTGCTTTCATCTAGAAATCTTCGTCGAGCATTTTTATCCGGCGCACGTGGCGGCCGCCTTCAAATTCCGTTTCCAGCCACACGCGCACAATCGCGAGTGCTTCTGCTTCCGACATCATGCGCTGGCCCAGTGAAATCACGTTCGCATCATTGTGCTGCCGCGCGAGACGTGCGGATTCGACATTCCAACAAAGAGCGCAACGAACGCCCTTCACCCGGTTTGCAGCCATCGCTTCGCCGTTGCCCGAACCGCCGAGGACAACGCCGCGCTCAGCCTCGCCGCGCGCTACGGCGAGTGCAACGGGGCGAATGAACAAAGGATAGTCGACCGATTCCTCTGAATTCGTTCCGAAATCAGTAACTTCATGGCCCAGACCCGCGAGAAGCGCTTTGATTTTCTCTTTGTAGGCAAAGCCCGCGTGATCAGATCCGATGGCGATTTTCATCGTCAATTTCCTTCAAGTAACATTCTACCGCGAGCGGTTCTGTACCTTCGCCCGGGGATGAAATCGGTCGTATGCCTTGCGCATGTGCAGGTCGGTGATGTGTGTGTAAATCTCAGTCGTTGAAATGTCGCTGTGTCCTAACAGCGCCTGCACCGACCGCGAGTCAGCCCCGTGTTGCATCAAATGCGTTCCAAAGCTGTGCCGCAAAGTGTGGGGCGAGATATCCGGCACCTGCGCTTTCGCGGCGTACGTCTTGATGATGCTCCACGCGAGTTGCCGAGTCAGCGCGCGACCGCGATTCAGGAACAGAACCGGATTGTTGCTGCCGAGTCGATGTCGAACGGCGATATACCGCTGCAACCAATGCACGGCGCTCTTCCCGATCGGGATGCGTCGTTGCTTGCTGCCTTTGCCGTAACAGCTAACGATCGCGCCGTCGAGATCCACGTCCGCCACTTTCAAGCTGCACAATTCGGACACGCGCAAACCGGCAGCGTACATCAGCTCGATCATCGCGCGGTCGCGAACACCCACTTCGGTTTTAATGTCCGGTGCGCGCAGCAACCGCTCCATCTCCTCTTCAGTCAGAAACTTCGGCAGATGCGAACTTTGCTGGGGCGTGTGAATGTCTTCCGTTGGATCGCGCGGCACGTGGCGATCCAGCATCAGAAATCGAAACAAGCCGCGCGCGGCGCTCACGGCGCGCGCAATCGAGGACGGCGCCAATCCTTCGCGCGACATCGACGCAATCCATTCGCGCAGGTCTTTTCGCTCGAGCCGTTCGATGCGTCTTCCTTTGTCCGCGGCCCAGGCTTGCAGCCGGCGAATGTCGCGCGCGTAGTTCTGGAGCGTGTTCGCAGAGAGACCTTTTTCGACTTGAATGTAAGTAAGGAATTCGCGCGTCAGATCGCGTGTGACAGTGCGCTCGGACATCGAGAGGATGGTAGCACAAGAATTGTGTCCGCAACCTACCATCGGGTTTGCGGATTTGGCGTTTCTCCGTGTCTCCGTGAGACCTCTGTGTCTCTGTGGTGAGTTTTCGCCGGGATCATTTCACCACTGAGGCACAGAGAAGCCACAGAGACACAAAGTGAATCGCAAAACGTCGGGAATTATCTTCTGACGAGTTCAAGTTAACAGCTTGCGCTACAAATCCTCATGCACGAACGAAAACATTATCGCGTCCTGCGGCTCGCCGTGAATCAGCAAGCGCTTGCGCAGCATGCCTTCGCGAACCGCTCCGATCTTTTCCGCGACTCGTTGGCTGGCAACGTTGGGAATGGCGGCGAGGATTTCAATGCGTTGCAATCCAAGCTTCTCGAAACCAAATTGGGCAACCAGCCGGGCCGCGTTCGACGCGATGCCTTGACCCGCTGCGCTCGTCCGCACCCAGTAACCTAGATTCCCAAATTGATGCACACGATTGATGAAGTTCAACCCTACCCCGCCCAGCAAGCGCTGCGGATTGTCTTTGGCAAAGACAGCGAAGCTGTAATGCTCGTCGCCCCGGGCCGCGGAATTCCTCGACGTTATGAATTCACGGCTCTCTTCGATCGAATAGTTTTCATGACACCACGGCAGCCACGGCGAGACTTCGGCAATCGATTCGCGCACAGCTTCAAACAGCCGCGGGACATCGTCGTCGCGATAAGCGCGCACAACCAGATGTCCATCTGTCAGTTCTACGTTCTGCACTTTTAGTTATTTGAATGACTCAGCAAGAAGTGAGCGCACCCGCGCATGAAGCTGTCCGATCGCGCCGATACCGATGAGTTATCGGACGTCTGCGGCCAATGCCGATTGCGTTGCGCGAAATGATGAGCGTGGGCGGCAATTGACGTCGTTTGAATTCGTTCGCAGGCGATTCGACGCGCTCGAGTATGTCGTAAACCAGCGCAGCGTCGTGGCCGGCCGCGATGATCTCTTCCGGCGACTGCTTCAGCTCAAAATAGAGCTTCAG
>DASXTE010000063.1:0-6235 GCA_036505595.1 Pyrinomonadaceae bacterium | reverse complement strand
CGACGGCGGCAATAGCGCGCGGCGGCCGCTCACGTTTTCGTTCAACGGCGGCCCGGGTTCGGCGTCCGTTTGGTTGCACCTCGGCGCGATTGGCCCCAAGCGAGTACGTATGAACGCGGACGGAACCATGCCGGCTCCGCCCTACGAATTGGTCGACAACGAATACACCTGGCTGACGCAGTCAGATCTCGTATTCATCGATCCGGTTGGCACGGGCTACAGCCGCGCCGTGCGGCCGGAACTTGCGTCGAAATTCTTCGGCTTGCAAGGCGACATTGAATCAGTCGGCGAATTCATCCGGCTGTACCTGACACGCTACGAACGCTGGACCTCGCCCTTGTTTCTTGCGGGTGAAAGCTACGGAACAACTCGCGCGTCGGCTCTATCGGGTTACTTGATCGATCGCGGCATCGCTTTCAACGGCATCATGCTGATTTCGACGATCATGAATTTCGAGACGACGAACTTCGCGCCCGGCAATGACATTCCTTACGTTCTGTTTCTGCCGTCGTATGCGGCGACCGCCTGGTATCACCGGAAGTTGCCGCCCGACCTGCAATCGAAGTCTGTCGCTGAAGTCGTGGCCGAAGCCGAGAACTGGGCCAGCAATGAATATACTTTGGCGCTTGAAAACGGTGACAAGCTGAATGCTTCGGAACGTCAGGACACGATCGCGAAGCTCTCGCGGCTAACCGGCCTTTCGCCGCAGTTCCTCGACAATGCGAACCTGCGCGTGTCTTTGAACCTGTTTCGCAAAGAGCTGCTGCGTTCGGAGAGGAGGTCGATTGGACGACTCGACGCGCGTTTCAAGGGTTACGATACGAACATTGCCAGCGATAGCCCCGATTACGACCCGAGCGAAGCAGCGATTCGGCCGCCGTACACTTCAACCTTTAACAAATACGTTCGCAGCGAACTGAATTACAAAAGCGATCTCGAGTACTACATCCTTGGCGGCGGAATTTGGAGCCCTTGGAATTGGGGCACAAACAATAATTATGTCGACACAAGCGTTGCGCTGCGGAATGCGCTGGCGAAGAATCCTTACCTGAAAGTGTTCGTGGCGATGGGTTACTACGACATGGCCACGCCGTATTACGCGGCCGACTACACGCTACATCACATCAGCATCGATCCAACGCTGCTCAGAAACATCTCAACCGGCCATTATGAAGCCGGTCACATGATGTACATCGACGAGAAGTCACTGGCGCGCATGCGCGCGGACATCGGCAAATTCATCGAAGACGCACAGCGGCGATGATAGGCTCCAGATGGACGACACATTGAAAGATTTTCGGGAACAGTGCGAACGCAATCTGCGGCGCAGCGTCACGGAGCGGATGCGTTACGGCTTCAACTACGTATACAAGCCGGTACTGGATGATGCCGAGTGGCGCTCGTTCGATTCTCTCGCCGAGTATCGTGAGTGGTGTCGTGCAAATTTGCCGACGTATCTTGGCTATGGAGAACTGACGGAGTTACAGCGAAAGGTGCTCGATGAAGCGTGAAAGTTTCAGCCCGCTGCAAGCACAACAGATAGCCGAAGCCTTCGCAAAACATCAGGTTGATTACATGTTCATTGGCAAAGGCGGAGCGATTCTGCTCGGCTATCCCGGCACGACCCAGGACGTTGACGTGTTTCCGCGAAAGGATAGAGAAAATGGACGACGAATCGTGGCAGCGCTGGCTGATTTGGGCTACGTAATTGACACAACACTTGAAGCCGATATCATTCGCGGCAAGGATTTCGTGCAAATCAAGAACGGGCCCTTTGATGTTGATCTGGTGTTTGCTCCTGACGGCATCGAAAGCTACGACGAAGCCAAGACACGCGTTGACATGACCAGCGGGTTTCCAGTGGCAAATATTCGAGACATCATTGAAAGCAAGAGAGCCGCAAAGCGCCCACGAGATGCCGTTGAGCTTCCTTTACTCCAAGCATTTCGGGAAACTTACGAAGAACAAAACCAATCCTAAAAACGAACGGCGAGGTGCTTTTATGAAACGAACGATGCTGCTCATTGCGATACTACTGGTTTTCTCGGTTAGCGCCTTCGCGCAGAACAACCTCGAGCCGCCTTTGATCACAGTCACGGGGCAAGCCGAAGTGCGCGTGCCGCCAGATGAAGTTCTGTTTACACTGGCGATTGAAAACCTTGACCGAGACATGCTGGTAGCTAATAAGAAGACTGACGATAGCGTCAAGCAGATTCTCGCAATCGCACGCAAGAACAACGTCAAACCGGAAGACGTGCAGACCAGCCAAATCAGCGTCCAACCGAAATACAACACCGACGACATGCCCTACGATGAGCGAAACAAAGTGAAGCGCGTGCTGATTGGGTATGAAGTTTCAAAGACGGTCGCAATCAGGTTGCGCGACATTTCACGTTTCGACGAATTGTTGGCTGACGTTCTTAAGGCAGGCATCACGCGCTTGAGCAATCTGCAATTCCTGGACTCGCAGGTACGCAAACATCGCGACGAAGCGCGACGCATGGCGATTCGCGCTGCTAAAGAAAAAGCGACGTTGCTGGCTGGCGAGATTGGTCAATCGATCGGACCGGCGTATTCGATTACGGAAGAATCCGTTATTGATTATTCGCGGAGCAACATCACCCAGAACACGACTGCCACCGCCGGTGAATCGTCAGACAGCGAAAGCGCAATTGCGCCGGGCTCGCTTTCAATTACTGCCCAAGTAACCGTTCGATTCAGACTTCAATAAACCGGTGGCAGCGAATAGCGAAACAATTCAATACCCCGATGGTCGCGTCGAGCTGAAGCCCGAAGCGTTTGCGGAGATTAGCGCCAGCCCGTTGTTCAATCGCGACCTCGCGCCAATAAAAGTTTCGGATCGTAACTGGACGACCTACAACTACGCCGCGCTTTGGATCAGCATGGCGCACTGCATTCCCACTTACATGTTGTCGTCCGGATTGATCAGCGCCGGCATGAACTGGTGGCAAGCGCTGATCACGATCCTTCTCGGCAACACAATCGTCTTAGTCCCGATTCTGCTGAACTCGCATCCCGGCACGAAGTACGGAATTCCCTTCCCCGTTTTCGCCCGCGCTTCTTATGGAACATACGGATCGAATCTGCCGGCGCTGATGCGCGCGATTGTCGCGTGCGGCTGGTTTGGTATTCAGGCATGGATCGGCGGCGAAGCGCTTCATACTTTGCTAACCGCCCTTTTCACGCGCCACCGGACAATCGTCCTAGATGGCCAAATCATCCAGCAGACCACTTTCGACTGGCACACGGCACTCGGCTCGTTCGGCGGACACACAACGACCGAATGGATTGCATTCCTACTTTTCTGGGGACTGAACATTCTGATCATCTATTTCGGCATGAACCTGATCAGAATAGTCGAGAACTGGGCGGCGCCATTCGTGCTGATCATGACTGCCTTGCTGCTTGGCTGGGCAATTTGGAAAGCGCATGGGCTTGGTTATCTGCTGACGCAGCAGAGCAAATTTCACACTATCAGCGAGTTCTGGAAGATTTTCATTCCCTCGCTCACGGCGATGATCGGATTCTGGGCGACATTGAGCCTGAACATGCCGGACTTCACGCGCTTTGGTCATAGCCAACGCGAGCAAGCCGTCGGCCAGGTTGTCGCGTTACCAACCACGATGACGGTCTTTGCAGCCATGGGCGTGATGATTACTTCGGCAGCGGTCATCATCTATCCGCACATGAAAGCCGACGAGCTTTGGGATCCGATGAAGCTGGTCGGACAGTTTCATAACGTCATTGTTGTCGGCGTCTCGATGTTCACCGTGGTCGTCGCCACGCTCGCGGTCAACATCGCAGCCAACGTCGTGTCGCCGGCGAATGATTTTGCGAATGCTTTCCCTAAGCTAATTTCGTTTCGGACCGGCGGCTTGATCACGGGAATCATCGGCATCTTAATGCAGCCATGGCGCCTGCTAGCCGATCCGTCGGGCTACATCTTCACCTGGCTGGTTGGATACTCCGGTGGTCTCGCGTCAATCGCCGGAGTACTGATCGTTGATTACTGGCTCGTGCGAAAGAAACAGTTTGTCCTTGGCGATCTTTATCGCAAGCGAGGTGTCTACACGTACAACGGCGGCTGGAACTGGCGCGCCATCGTGGCCACGATCGTAGGATGCGCGTTGGCTTGGGGCGGACCCATACTGGCACGGTTCGGGGTATTAGTGCCGCTTCTACAAACCCTTTATAATTACGCTTGGTTTGTCGGCTTCGGCGCCGCGGGTTTGACGTACGTAGCCTTCATGAAAATCGCTCCGCCCCAGACTCAGCCATCACCGAAACGCGGGCCTGATTGAGAGGCAGCGGCGGATCTCTTATGGGAAGCTTTACTCATCATCCGATTCTCATGCTCGCGTTGCTTCTTGCAGCGAGTTCGGCGCACGCCCAAACCGTTCCCTCTGCGTCGCCGACGCCCGCGCGCCCGCCTGTGCTGCAAGGTGCCAGTAAGACCGACGATCTGTCGCTCCCGGCGCTGCCCGACGACAAGTCGCCGCGCGAGATCGGTGAGGACGAAGTGCTGCGTGTCGACACAAATCTCGTGAGTATCCCCTTCACCGTGCTCGACGCGTCAGGCAAGTACGTGACGGACTTGAAGCAGTCGGACGTGCGCGTCTTCGAGAACAGCGTCGAGCAGCGGGTCGCCTCGTTCTACGAAATTTCGCAGCCGACCTTCGTCGTGCTCCTGCTGGACGTGAGCACTTCGGTCATGCGGCACTTCCGCGAGATAAAGGAGGCGGCGGTCGCGTTCACAGACCAACTGCGCGAAACCGACTACGTCTACCCCGTCGCCTTCAGCGGCAAAGTCTTCCCGCTCCTCCCCCGAGCGACGAGCGACCGCGCCGCGCTGCGCGAGGCGATCCGCAACATGCGAGTCGTGGACGACGGCAAGACGAGCATCTACGACGCCGTGCAGAGAGTGAGCGACGAGATTCTCAAAAAATTCCGCGGGCGCAAGGCCCTCATCCTCTTCACCGATGGGGAGGATGTCTCCAGCCGTCGCGCCAAGAAGAGCGATAACCTGCGCGACGCGCAGGAGCTTGACGCGCTCATCTATACCGTGCAGTACCCGCGCGAGTTGCCCATAGGCAACCGCCAATACCTCAGCCTCATGACGCCGGCGTATAAGGACTACTTGCGTCGGCTCGCGGAGAACAGCGGTGGCCGCTACTTCAAAGGCGACAAGCCGGAAAAGGTCAAGGCGGCTTTCGCCTCAATCGCGGAAGAGCTGCGCCGGCAGTATGTCGTCGCCTACTACGCGATGTCGCCCTTGCGCCCCGGTCAGAGCCGCCGAGTCGGGGTCACAGTCACGCGCGCCGGTACCAGTGCGAGGACCCGCAAGACTTTTGTGAAGGGCAAAGAATGACGCGCGTCAGCGCGCCGGCAGCGTTTAGAGTTACTCTTACACCTGAAAGAAGAGTTCGGAGGATTAATGCCAAGAACAGTTAAATGCGGATTGATTCAAGCGAAGAATGCCGGCCCCACCGATGGGCCAATCGAAGATATCAAGCGTCGCAACATCGAGAAGCATCTCGCGATGATCGAAGACGCCGCGAAGCAGGGCGTGCAGATTCTCTGCATGCAGGAGGTCTTTACCACGCCTTACTTCTGCGCCGAGCAGCAAGTGCGCTGGTACGAAGCTGTCGAGAAAATCCCAGAAGGCCCGACGACCAAGTTGATGCAGGAGCAAGCCAAGAAGCACAACATGGTAATCATCGTCCCGATTTACGAAGAAGAGATCACCGGCATCTACTACAACACAGCCGCGGTCATCGATGCTGACGGCACTTATCTCGGCAAGTATCGCAAGAACCACATTCCGCACGTCAATCCAGGCTTCTGGGAGAAGTTCTATTTCCGCCCGGGCAATCTCGGCTATCCGGCCTTCGACACGGCTTACGCGCGCATCGGCGTGTACATCTGTTACGACCGTCATTTTCCGGAGGGCGCGCGCGCGCTCGGCTTAAACGGGGCTGAGATTGTTTTCAATCCTTCAGCAACTGTCGCGGGACTGTCGGAGTATCTTTGGAAATTAGAGCAACCCGCACATGCCGTCGCAAACGGATACTTTGTCGGCGCGATCAATCGCGTGGGTCACGAACAGCCTTGGGACATCGGCGAGTTTTATGGACAGAGTTACTTTTGCGATCCGCGTGGACAAATCATCGCGCAAGCGCCGCGCGATCAGGATGCGCTGGTTGTCGCCGATCTT
>DASXTE010000062.1:0-11402 GCA_036505595.1 Pyrinomonadaceae bacterium | reverse complement strand
CTGATTTAGAGAGGTGCCTTATGGTAATCATAACGAGCAATCGAACGTCTGAGTTGACGCGGCGGCGCGATTTCATTCAAGCATCGCCGGACCAGTCATGATGCGAAACGCGCTCCCGCCGCTCGCGTCCAACGATTTGTTGGGTTTCGCTTTTACAGCCGGAAATAGACATCGGCATCATATGACGTTCCGTCGCAGAAATGAACCGCCATCGGTTTGATTCGTCAACGTCGAAGGCGCCGACGAATACCGTGTTCGTTGGCACACCGCAACCATCGGCTGCTTCGACGATTGATTGGCGAGTTGCGTCGACTTCATAGCGACCCGTTCGGTCCTGTACGAGAAAAACTGAGTCAGCAGCGCGAAAGAAAATATTGGCCCTACTGTAGCCACCGGTGTCTGATGAGATTTGAATTTTCGCGCGCGTCACGCCGGCGACATCGAGGAGGAGATAGCGGTCGTATTCAGCAAGGAAGTCGTGCGTGCCGACACGTTCGAGCCGTAACTGAATATTCGTTCGAATCGGAAGGGAAGCGGATGAACGCGATCCCTTTGCGCTGCACGCTCCAAGAACTGCGATGCCGATGAGCGTCAGAATTGATCTTGGTAATGACATCCGATTAGCGAAACCCAACTACTAATTATCTGTCAGATAGTACTATATGTCCGCAATAGGCGCTATAATCGCCAGCCATGCCGGAACGAAAACTACTCGAGCAAGTGAGCGACATTGCGCGTTTCAGACACCTCAGTCTGCGAACGGAACAAGCATATATCAAGTGGATCAAACGGTACATTCTTTTCCACCAAAAGCGCCATCCCCAAGACCTCAACGAAGAGCACATTCGTCAATTTCTGACGCACTTGGCCGTGAAAGAAAGGGTGGCCGCACCGACGCAAAACCAGGCTTTTCATGCGCTCCTGTTTCTTTATCGGCACGTGCTCAAGAATGCGTCGCCGGAAATCACCGGGGTTGAGCGAGCGCCGGAATCGCGGAGTCTGCCTGTGGTTTTCACCAAAGAAGAGGCGAATGCGCTCATCGCGAACATGAAAGGCGAAGACAAGTTGATCGCCAGCTTACTGTACGGCGCGGGGTTGCGAATTATGGAGGCGGTGCGTTTGCGCGTGAAGGACATTGACTTCGCTCGTTACGAAATCACGGTACGCGACGGCAAAGGCGAAAAGGATCGGCTGACGATGCTGCCTCAATCTGTCAGCCGGGCGCTGGAAGTGCAAATCGAAGCCGTCAAGCAACTGCATGAGCATGATCTAAAGAATGGCTATGGTGAAGTTTATTTACCCTACGCGCTGGAGCGGAAATATCCGAAGGCGACGAAGGAGTTCATCTGGCAATATATGTTTCCGGCTAACAAACTTTCGGTCGACCCGCGCTCCGGCAAGACTCGGCGGCACCATGTCAATGAACAGAATGTGCAACGCGCGGTCAAGGTGGCATTGCGCCGTGCGGGTGTGCGAAAGAATGGAACCTGCCACGCGTTCCGCCACAGCTTTGCCACGCACTTGTTGGAGGATGGCTACGACATCAGGACAGTTCAAGAGTTACTAGGTCACAAGGATGTGCGGACGACAATGATCTACACGCATGTCTTGAACAAGGGTGGCAGAGGAGTGAGGAGTCCGTTGGATAACTAGGTTTCAGGTTTCAGGTTTCAAGTTTCAAGTTTCAAGTTTCAGGTTTGGTGAAATCCAAAGCGCCGTCAAGAGCACCCCACGCGAGATGCTCGCGCGGGGACCCCGATCACCGGCGCACTCCAAAGCGCGCAGGATGCGCGCGAACCGCAGGCAGGATGCCTGCGCTCCTAACTATGAATTCCATAATTGTCGGCACGGCGGGTCACATCGATCACGGCAAGACGGCGCTGGTGAAAGCTTTGACCGGCATCGACGCGGATCGTTTGCCGGAAGAAAAGCGCCGCGGCATCACAATCGACATTGGCTTTGCCGATCTCGATTTGGGCGACGTGCGCGTCGGGTTTGTCGATGTGCCCGGTCACGAGAAGTTTGTAAAGAACATGCTGGCGGGCGCGCATGGAATCGATCTCGTTGCGCTGGTCATTGCCGCGGACGAGAGCGTGATGCCACAGACGCGCGAGCACTTTGAGATTTGCCGTCTGCTTGGCGTGGAGCACGGACTCGTTGTTCTAACAAAAAAAGACTTGGTCGAAGATGAGTTGCTGGCGCTGGTGCAGGATGAAGCGAAGGAACTCGTCAAGGGATCATTTCTCGAAGATGCGCCCGTCGTCGCCGTGAGTGCGCGCACCGGCGAAGGCCTGGATGAGTTGAAGTCTGCGCTGCGCGAAGTGGCCTTGCGAGTGCCGTGGCGCTCGGAGGATTTCTTGACGCGGCTGCCGATCGATCGCGCGTTCACGATGAGCGGCTTCGGAGCCGTCGTCACAGGGACGCTGATTGCCGGCGAAATCAACGAGGGCGACGAGTTGGAGTTGCTGCCGCAGCAAACGCGCGTGCGTGTGCGCGGGTTGCAAGTGCATGGCGCGAAAGTGAAACGCGCGATGGCTGGACAACGCACCGCCGTAAATCTTGGTGGAATCGAAACCGCGGCGCTTGAACGCGGCATGGTTTTGGCGTCGCCCGAGCGTTTTCGGCCGACGCAGATCATCGACGCGTCGGTGACGGTCATCGATGATGCCGCGCGCGGCCTGTGGACTCGGCAGCGCGTCCGCGTCCACGCGGGCGCGGCTGAAGTATTGGCGCGAGTCAAAGTGCTGGAACAGTCTGGAGAGATTAAACCGGGCGAAAGTGGCTTCATCCAATTGCGTTTGGAAACGCCCATCGTCGGCGTTTTGGGTGATCGCTTCATCATCCGATCGTACTCGCCGCAGAGAACAATCGGCGGCGGCATCATTCTCGATGCGTTTGCCGCGAAGCATCGCGCGCGTGAACTCGCATCCGCGCGCGAGCGGCTGAATACGTTGTTAGTGGGTGCGCGCGAACAGCAAGCGGCAGCGTTCGTCAACGATCCGCCGCACGGGTTGACCAGACCAGATCTCGCAGCACGCACAGGTTGGCGCAGTGAAGTGGTTGAGGCCGCGACAAAGTCGGCGCGAGCGTCAGGATTAATTGCGGAAGCCGGCGGTCAGTTGTTGGCGCCTGCCACTCTCGAGGCACTGAAAGAGAAAATCGTGAAAGACGTACGCGCGCATCACGCGGCCGAGCCTTTGTCGCGCGGTCTTGGGCTCGAGATTTTGCGCCGGCGTTATTTCGCGCACGCGTCGGTCGATTTGTTTCGCACGGTCGTCAATGATTTGGAGAAAGCTCAGTCGGTAGTTATCGAGAAGGACATTGCCCGGCTGCCCGAACATGGGCGTGCGATGTCGGGAGCCGACGCCGCCCTGCGCGACCGGCTGGAGGCAGTTTATCGCGAGGCCAAACTCTCGGCGCCCAGCATCGGCGAAGCTTTGACACGCGCGGGAGTTGTCGCGCCCGAGCAACAGCACGGCCGGAAAGTTCTGCAAGTGCTGATCGACTCAGGCAAACTCATTCGCGTCGATGGCGATATGTTCTTTCATCGCGACGCGCTGGACGAATTGTTTGGAAGGCTGCGCGCGTTTGCCGCAAAGACGCCGGGCCGGGCGCTCGACGTGCCTGCATTCAAAGAAATGACCGGGATTTCGCGGAAGTACGCGATTCCGCTGCTGGAGTATTTGGATCGAGAGCGGATTACGAGACGAGAAGGAGATCGCCGGGTCGTCCTTTAGAAAAGTGATGAGTGATGAGTGATGAGTAATGAGTGATGAGTGACGTTACTTATTACTCATAACTCATTACTTATTACTCATCACTCATCACTTTTTTTATGGACTCGTTCCTTCCACCGGATATCCCGCTTTCTTCCAGGCGTCCAGTCCGCCCAACAAAGCCGCCGCGTCCGTAATTCCCTTTTCGTTGAGTGTGAGCACCGCACGGGCGCTCGTGTGTTCGGCCGGTCAAGTACAGTAGGTCGCGATGAATTTGCCTTTCGGCAGCTCGTTGACGCGGGTCGCAAATTCGCCCGCTGGAATCAGAACCGCTCCCCTGATGTGACTCTGTTTGTAGGCCGCGTCATTGCGGGTATCGACGATGAAGACCTTGTTCTCTTCCCACATCTTATGAAGTTCATCGGCGGTAATCCGGCGCGCGCTGTCCAGGGGGTCGTGCACTTGTTGCGGCGGCGCCGGCGATTGCGACTGCGTGAGATTCGGCATTCGTGTTAGTGACCCTTCGCGTGAATTACAGGCGACGAGCAGTGCCGCGCCTACTATTGAAGCTGACAGAGAAATAAGAAGATTGCGCATTGGATAAACTCCCGAAAAGTATCTTGAACTAGCCGACTAATCTACAACTTTGGCCGCGTGATGCAAAGTGTGGCGCATCCGCTTAGTGTCTTTGTTCGGGCTTTGCGTACCTTTGCGCCTTAGCGTCTTTGCGTGAAATTGTTTTCGTGAGGGTAGCCTCACGCAAAGGCGCAAAGCCGCAAAGGAAAACCGCAAAGTCCAACACCGCCAGGACTCTTGCCTCGCTACATCTGCGGCTGTGGCACCGGCTGAGTACGGGCGAACGACGGCAGCGGCGTCACAACCTTCCCCGCAGGCACGCACAAAACCGGACAAGGCGCATTTCGCACCACGCGTTCGATTTCGGAACCCAACGCCGGTGCGCCACCAAATAGCGACGCGTGCACGGTTCTGCCGATGACGATCAAGTCCGCGTCAATTTCCGCAGCCATCCTCACGATCTCCGCGTACGGCCGCCCTTCGGCAACGTGTGTCTTGACGCGGCCATCGCCTTCGCGCGCAAAAGTCTGCATCCGCTGGTTAACTTCATCGCGCATGCGCTTCAACGCTGAAATGCCGCCGTCCGGAAACATCGTAGAGATCTGTTCGAAGTAATCCCCAATGACATACGCGGCGTGAAGTTCGGCGCCGTAAGCGTCGGCCATCTCGCGCGCGGCGCTAGTCGCGGCAATCGACGAGGGACGAAAATTTGTCGCCAGCAGAATGCGATGCAAACGGATTTCGGTTGAGCCGCCGTGATGCTCAACGAAGTCGTGTTGCGGCGGCCGAATGGTCAACACCGGACACGGCGCTTCCGCAATGATTTCTTCCGCGGTCGATCCGAACAGGGCGCGCGCCAGTCCGCCACGACCATGAGTCACGACCGTCACCAAATCGATGTCGTAATCGCGCACGGCCTTGGCTATTTCCGCGGCCGGTTCGCCTTCCACGAGCACTGGCTCGACTTCAAGTCCGGCAAACAGCGGATCGGCCAGGA
Source organism: Pyrinomonadaceae bacterium (assembly GCA_036505595.1). Taxonomy (GTDB): domain Bacteria; phylum Acidobacteriota; class Blastocatellia; order Pyrinomonadales; family Pyrinomonadaceae; genus UBA11740. Next base: position 6,113 of record DASXTE010000062.1, on the reverse strand, counting down.
GCGCTTTCACTTCGTTGCGCAGTTGCAGGAGCCAATGGTTCTCCTGCTCAGCGAGAACTCGTTCCGGCAACGTCAGAAGGTTCGCCGGAACCTGTGCGTCCTGCACGCTGAATAACACGACGCGGCCGTGGCCATCGCGCGCGAATCCGGCGGCATACTTCAGCGCGGAACGCGCATGCGGTGTGAAATCGGTTGGAAAGAGAATGTTTCTGAAGCTCATGTGCTTTGTGCTTTGAACTTAGGACTTTGAAAAGCTGGTGCGAAGTACTAAGCACAAAGTACAAGGTTCGTATTTCTAAATCACTTTCGTTCCCGCGATGCGATCGAGTTGTTCCTTGAACCCGGATGTCGCCATTGCTTCAGGGTGCTTGCGCGCGACGCGAGCCAACTCAAGCGCGATGCGTTCACGCGTGCGACGCGCACGCTCGCCCGTCGCAAGTTGATCGACTACGCGCTGCAATGCTTCACTCACGCCGGCTACGAAACCTTCGGGAACCTCTTCACCGCTGATTGTAACCGCCGAGTTCTCGTACCGCAGCGATCCACTCAACGGATCCAAAAACGGGTAGTCGTCGCCCAGCGCAATGCGCGACTGTTGGAATATCGCCGGGAAGTCGGCTCCCAGCGACGTTGCCGCACGCTCTACGGCGGCGATTAGCTCACCGCCCAATCTAGTTGTCTCGTTCGCGTCCGCCGTTGCGGTCTGCCGCGGTTCGCGCACGAGTGTCGTCTCGGTGGCAGATTCATCAGCGTCCTTGCCCGCGGACGACGCAACGGACTCGGGCGTCGCGGCCGACGTCTCGGCGGGCGCAGTGTCGACAGCATCGCCGCGCGGCACGGCTGCCTCATCAGCGCCTTCGTAGACAGTTATCTTGCCCGGCGATTCGCGCACGCGCAGCACCAGCCGGTGCAGTGCAGACTCTTCGATTACGTCAGTTCCCGCAGCGCGATCAATTTCGTGGACCAGGGGCGTGTCGCTGCCGTTGAGAAAAACGTCAGCCGCGTAGTCGTCCAATTCCACGTGGACGCGCCCGACGAAGGAACGCTGCGACAGGTATCGCAGCAATCCCCAAAGGTTGACGAAGCTGGTATCCAGATTGTCGTAAAGAATGCGCGCGGGCCTGGCTTCTGAAGTCATTTTCGCGAGATGGTAATCGACGCGAGTCTAACAAGCACAAGCGGCGAAGCGCAAAGGGCAAAGTGGCAGGGTGAGTTTCAGGTTTCAAGTTTCAAGTCTCAAGTTCATTCGATAATGAAATGTGGGCGCAATTAACAGCGGCCCTCAGCAAATAAAGACTTGAAACCTTAAACTTGAAACCTTAAACTGCGCCGCATGCTTCGCGGACTCTTTCGCACGAAAAAACTCGATGAAATCCTGGCCGCAGCCCAGGAAGAGGGCCACAAACTAAAGCGTACACTTGGACCAATCAACGTCACGCTGTTGGGCATCGGCGCGATAATCGGCGCGGGCATTTTTGCGACCGTAGGAACGGCGGCCGCCGGCGATGCGGCGCGCCCGGGAGCAGGCCCCTCGCTGACGGTTTCGTTTATGATCACGGCTATCGTTTGTGCGTTCACCGCGCTGTGCTATGCCGAGATGGCGGCGATGGTTCCAATTTCCGGATCGGCGTACACCTATTCCTATGCGACGCTCGGTGAGTTGGTGGCCTGGATTATTGGCTGGGACCTGATGCTGGAATACGCGATCGGCAACGTTGCGGTCGCGATTAGCTGGGCAAACTATTTTCGCTCGTTCATCGAAGACGCCTTCGGCGTCAGCATTCCGCAGTGGCTCTCAACCGACTTTCGCACCGCCCGAAAGATTCCTGGCTTAATTGAAAGCGCGCCGCACATCCTGGGCGTCCCAATAGTTTTCAACCTGCTGGCGTTCGGCATTGTGGCGCTTATCACGATCGTGCTGGTCTGGGGAATCAAGGAATCCGCTCAGTTCAACGCGGGAATGGTGTTCGTCAAAGTGCTCGTGCTGCTTTTCTTCATCGCGATCGCGCTGTATTTTGTCTCGCCTTCAAAGATGACCGCTAACTGGCATCCCTTCCAGCCCAAGGGGTGGGGCGGCACCCTTGCTGGAGCCGCAGTCGTCTTTTTTGCCTATATTGGGTTCGATGCGGTCTCAACCGTGGCGGAAGAAACGAAGAATCCGGCCAGAGATCTGCCCATCGGCATCATCGCCAGCCTGGTTATCTGCACAATCTTTTATGTGGTCGTGGCGGCGGTGTTCACCGGATTGATTCCATATCAGGAGTTGGTCCGCAGATTATCAACCGAACAAGCTGAACCGTTGACGATGGCCCTTAACCACGTGGCGCCGAATGCCAAGTGGGCTAGTGCAATCGTCGCTTTCGGTTCAGTGGTGGCGCACACGGCGGTGCTGCTTGTCTTTCAGTTGGGCCAGCCGCGCATTTTCTTTTCCATGGCGCGCGATGGTTTGCTGCCGCCGGTCTTCGCGAAAGTTCATCCCAAATTCAAGACTCCGCACGTCACCACAATTCTCACCGGCGTGATCGTCGGTGGGTTCGCCGCGGTGATGAGCATCGACGAGATGGTTGATCTGACGAATATTGGGACGCTCTTCGCATTCGTGCTCGTCTGTGTCGGCATCATAATTCTGCGATACAAAGAGCCGGATCGGCATAGACCATTCAAAGTGCCGTTCGGTGCGTGGCCGTTGCCGGCTCTCGGCGCCGTGTCGTGTATCTTCCTGATGTACTATCTGCCGCCGACTTCGTGGTGGCGATTCGTCGCCTGGCTGTTGCTGGGATTCGCGGTCTATCTCTCTTACAGCTATTCAAAGAGTGAGATCGGAAAGAAGATCGGCCGCGCCTCGATCACCGCGCCGTGGCTAATGTTGATGGCATTGGGATCGTTTCTGTTGGCGATTGGGCTCTTAACGATTCCGCACAACGCTTCGCTCGCAGACATGATCGGTCAGTTGGGCGGTAGGTTCGGCGAAGCGAGACAGACGTTTTTGGGGACAGTCTTGATAGTACTGGGAGCGATCTCAGCGGTTGTCGGCGCCATTATCGGACTGAGTCGACGGCAAACATCCTGACAGTCATTTCAAATCCTTAATTATTTCCCGACTCGCATTGAATCCCGGCGCCCCGGTCACTCCGCCGCCGGGGTGGGTTCCCGCTCCGCACAAATACAGCCCATTTATCGGCATTCGATACTGCGCCGCCCCGATGAACGGTCGAAAGGCAAAGAGTTGATCGAGCGACATCTCGCCCTGGTGAATGTGTCCGCCCGTCAATCCAAACGTTCGCTCAATATCACGAGGTGTCAGCACTTGTCTTCCGACGATTAGCTGTTTCAAATCCGGCGCGTACTCAGTCAGCGTGTCGACGATTACATCGCCGAGTTCTTCTCGCCGCGAATCCCAGTCACCTTCTTTCAATTTGTACGGCGCGAACTGCGCGTGAATCGACATAACGTGCGCGCCGCTTGGCGCCAGCGACGGATCGGTTACTGAAGGAATGGTGACGTCCAGATATGGTCGCGGAGACAGGTCGCCGTACTTCGCCGCGTCAAATGCGCGTTCGAGATAGTCGATGTCGGGGCCGATGTGAATTCTGCCCGAGAGCTGTTCGATAAGCTTCAGCTTGTCGGCTTCGCCAAACTGAAGTTTGTCGGACATCTCAAACTTCGGCAGGTCCGCCAGCGCGAGGTGCACTTTCGCGACCGTGCCAAACGCCCGGTAGTTTTGAGCTTTGTTTCGGAAGCTTGGCTCCAACACGTCATAGTACAAAAGCTGAAGCAATGTAGTTCCGGGGTCATGTGATGAAACCGCAGTCCAGGCTGGAAATTCCAACCCGTTCGACAGCACAACTTTCGAAACTCGACCGTCGGCAACTTCTATCCGCGAGACTTCCGAGTTCGTGCGAATCTCGGCGCCTGCTTCTATGGCAGCTTTCGCGAGCGCCTGCGACAACGCGCCCATGCCGCCTTTGACGAATGCTGCCGGCGCGATCGCGCGACCATCCATTGCGGCTTGAAGCAAAAGCGGTGCGGATGTTCCCGCCGACCACGGGCCGGCGAACGCGCCAAAAACCCCTCGCGCGGCAACGATCGCGCGCAGCGTTTCGTTTTCAAACCACTCAGCCGCGAGATCCGCCACGGCCATCGGTCCGTAACGCAATAGGCGATACTCGTCTTTCTTTCCCAGTCCGCGAATTTTCCACCCCAGTTTGCCGAAGTCCCACAATTCCGATTTCTTCGGAGCATCGATATTCGGCGGAGTCATCGTCAGCAGCGGCCTGAGCGCCCGACCGATGCGATCGAAAGTAGAAACGAATTCGGGATAACGTTGAGAGTCTTTTGACGACACGCTGCTTAATTCGGCCGCCGTTCTCTTTGCGTCTTCATAGATGCAAACGGGTGGGCCGTTCAGATTCAGCGCACAGAGTTGGACGGATGGCCAAATGATTTCGACACCATGGCGCTGCAATTGGAGATCGTTAACGATCTGCGGGAGCAGTGGGCCGGCACCGCTCGCCAGCGTCGAACAGCAAAAGCCGGGATGGAATTCTTCCGTCACGCATTCGCCACCGACGACCTCACGCCGCTCAAGCACGAGTGGCTTGAGTCCCGCTTTTGCGAGATAGAACGCGGTCACTAAGCCGTTATGGCCAGCGCCGATGATAACTACAGGTTTCATGTTTCAAGTTCCAAGTTCCAAGTTCAACTTGAAACCTGAAACTTGAAACTTGAAACTACTTGTCTTTCAGAATCGCCATCGCTGCATTGCGCCCACTTGCGCCCATGATGCCGCCGCCGGGATGCGTGGCCGACCCGCACATGTAAAGGTTCTTAATTGGCGAACGATATTGCGCCCAGCCGGGTGCCGGCCGCAGAAAGAAAAGCTGCTCGAGCGTCAGCTCACCCTGGAAGATATTTCCTTCCGACAATCCAAATTCGCGCTCCAAATCGAGCGGCGTCACGACCTGTCGATGCAAAATAATGTCTTTAATGTTCGGCGCGTGCTCGGCGATCGTGTCGATCACCGTATCGCCGAACTCTTCACGCTTTTCATCCCAGGTTCCTTCCTTCAAGTTGTACGGCGCATACTGCACGAAACATGACATGACATGCTTGCCGGGCGGACAAATAGAAGGATCAGTCAATGACGGGATCACGATATCGATGTAAGGCCGGCGTGAATAGCGGCCATACTTGGCGTCGTCATAGGCACGTTCCATGTACTCGACACTCGGCGAGATCGAGACTGCGCCACGCAGATGCGGCCCTTCGCCGGGCAACGATTTGAAGTCGGGAAGAGCATCGAGCGCGAGATTAACTTTGCCCGACGAGCCGCGGAACTTGTAACGCTTAATTGCTTCAACGAAATCTTCGGGCAGATGCTCTTCGCCGACCATCTTCATGAACGTGAGCCGTGGATCGACGCTGGATGAAATCACGTCAGCATAAATTTCGTCACCGTTCTCCAGCGCGACGCCTTTCGCCTGGCCGTTTTTCAAAATGATCTTCGCGATGGGGCAACGGTTGCGAATTTCGACGCCGGCCTCGCGCGCCGCGTCAGCAATCGCGTTAGAAATCGCCCCCGTTCCGCCGCGTGACAATCCCCACGAGCGAAACGCACCATCAATTTCACCCATGTAATGATGCAGCAGCACGTATGCTGTGCCGGGCGATCGTACACCAAGGAAAGTGCCGATGATTCCCGACGCCGACATCGTGGCCTTGAGCACGTCCGTCTCGAACCATTGATCGAGAAAATCGACCGCGCTCATCGTCATTAATTGCACCTGGTTGTATTTGTCTTCGGCGGAAAGTTTCTGAAAGCGACGGCCCATCGTCAGCAGCTCTAACAAACCTTTGGGATTGAGCGATGCCGGATCGGGCGGCGTCATGTTCATGATCGGCTTGACGAAGTGCGCCATCTCGAGCATAGCTTTGCCGTATTCGTCGTAGGCTTCGGCATCGAGCTTCGAATGCCGCGCAATCTCGCGCCGCGTCTTCGCGTGATCATTGACGCGCCAAAGATAGTCGCCATTCGGCATCGGTGTGAACGTGCCGTCGAGCGGCAGAATCTCTAAGCCATGCCGCGGCAGATCGAGCTCGCGAATAATCTCCGG
>DASXTE010000061.1:0-12447 GCA_036505595.1 Pyrinomonadaceae bacterium | reverse complement strand
GTAGCTGACGGCGTCGTCGAATGCCTTCCCGGCTTTCTTGCCCGCAGGGCCGGCGCTGTCGCGGATGATTTTGCCGGCGTCGCCGGCTGCGTCGCGAATCGTGCGGCCTGCGTCTTTCGCACGACGTTTAGCTTCGTCAGCAGCGCGGCGGGCGGTCTCGCGCACTTTCGGATCGTCGGCCAGCCTGCCGGCTTCCGCCCGCAACTGTTCGGCGCCCTCGGCTATCGTTTTGGCCCCACGCCGGGCGGCGTCACCGGCAACCCGCGCAGTGTCTTCGACCATCCCGCTGACACCAAGCTTTTCATCCAACTCCTGAGCTTTGCGTTTAGCGGCGCGGTGCAGGTCGTCAAGTTTTTCCTTGTAATCGGCCATGGCGGTTTAGCTCCCGAATATTCTACGCCAGGATTGAGACGCGAGTTCTCGAAATAGTGCCGGAGGCACGAAATGTTTATAGAACACAGGCCCACAAAAACACGAGCGCGAAGCGAAAGTGACATTTTGCTTCGCGCTGAATTGAAGCGAGGCTGACAGCTATAAACATTTGGCCGCTACGCGGCAGCGAGTTTGACGAACGGCCCTCGCACACTTTACTTCCGCATGAATTGTTTCTAAGTTTGACCTGTGCGCGAATGTCCGACGTGTGAAAAGCCGGTTGAATGGCAAGACAATCCGTGGCGGCCGTTCTGCTCGGAACGCTGCAAGCTGATCGACTTCGGTCGCTGGACTGACGAGGAATATCGCCTGCCGGGCCGGCAAATTAACCCAATGGGCTTGCCTGCTGAACTTCATACGGAAAAGACCGATGACGAACAGCCATCCGATTAAGTTGCTTGCCGCGTTGCTTATTTTGGCGGTGCTATTCGTCTTACCGACGTGTACTCCGAAGAAAAGTATTCCCGTAAACACAAGTAGCAGCTATGGTGGTGGTTGGGAATTGCCGGATGGCCAACGTGCAAGTCTCTCCGACTACAAGGGGAAAGTGCTGTTGCTCGATTTTTATGCGACGTGGTGCGGGCCCTGCCGCGTCGAAACGCCGCACCTCGTGTCTCTTCATAAAAAATATGGAGCGCAAGGGTTTGAAATCATTGGGTTGAATGTCGGCGGCGAGGACGATTACGATCAGGTGCCGGCGTTCAAGCAGGAATTTCGTATAGAATTCCCGCTCGCGATTCCGGACGATGATTTCGTCGATCAGTATCTCGGTTTAAATCAAAACATTCCGCAAACATTCGTGATCAATCGTCAGGGGCAGTTGGTCAAACACTTCGTCGGTTATGATGAAGAGCTGGCGCCGGAAATGGACAGCGTCATTCAAGCTGCGCTGAATAAGTAGAAGTTCCCCGTCTCATTCACACCTTGCTTCAGCAAGCTGTGAGGAGCGTGTTGGCGCATTGAAAACTGTTTCAACAGTTTTTCTTGAAGCCGTTGAAACGGCTGCCGACGAGTGGTGGTTGCTTATCACCTCGCTAAAGCGAGGTGTGAACATAATGATTCGCGAGAGTCTTATCAACAAAGGCATCGGCGACAGCACGAAGTTTCGCTGGCGCAGTCACGAAATGGTCCTCGCCCTCTTCCGAAAATAATAGCCATGCCGCGCGTGGACGACCAGCTTCTTGTTGACTTTCAAAATCTCGGGTGACAACTGCACCTTAACGCGGCGGAAGGCTCCTTCTTCATTTGTTTCCGGCGGCCGATAGCCCAGGGTGTAACGCGTGCGCAGCCGCGTGAACATCTCACCCAGACGGGAAGCGACTTCTTTGCGATCGGCGCCCAGGACCTCGCCGCCTGTTTCTTCGCAGTACGAGTTGACTCCGTGAATAGTGCCAAGACTCATGAAGTTGAAAAATTTCCCGATCGCGGCGCGGACAATCAGTCCATAGACGACGGTCCCCGACTCCAACAGATCACTCATCACCGTCCGCACGCCGTACTTGCCACTGGCCGGCGCTATGTTGTCAGTCACCACGATAATTGCGCGCCGGTTAGCCGGGTTGCTGGCGTGATTCATCTCCTGCGCAGCTTCGTACAAAGCTTCGTTGAGGAAAGTGCCGTGACCCAGAAAGGTCTGGCTCGCCTCGGTAATTTTCTGGGCCGCCGTGGTTCGGTTCCTGGTGAACGGTTGGATCAGTTTCGGATAATCAGCGAAGGCCATGACGGCGACTTCATCTTCAGGTTTCAGACGCTGTAGCGCATCGTTCGCGCCCGCGCCGACCTTTTCAATAATCGGCGTGACACTGCGGCTAATGTCCAGCAGCAGCAGAACCGACAGCGGCAATTGGTCCTGGCTGAAATAGACGAGTTGCTGCTTGCTGTTCTCCTCGTAAATCTCGAAGTCCTCTTTTCGCAGACCGCCAAAAACGCTGCCGCTCTTTTTGTTGATGACCTGCGCGTCCAGAACGACGAGGTCAGTGTTCACCCTGATGATGTCGTTCGGGTCGATCTCCTGTGCGCGTGCGGGTGAAGTCAGAGATACGCACAGCAAGGCCGCGATCGAGAACGAGGACACAAATCGGTTTCTGGGGTTCCGCTTAATCATGATTTCCTGAACGACGTACCGAGAGAGGTTCCAACAGTTTGGATAGGGCACGCCTAAGGCTTCAATGGTGTTCCGCCATTGTCGGCGCTTTTGATCAGGCCGCTCTGATCCATCCAATACGAGAGTTTGCCCGTCTGTCCGTGACGAACAGGTTCGGCGGTCACTACGTAGCTCTTGCCGTCTTTCGCAACTGTGACGTGATAGTTGTAGCCGCTCAGCTTCGGATCGATGACATCACTGGAAAACATGCCCGCCTGGATTAGCGCCGGAAAGTCCACGTACAAGCCACCGTGTTGCTGGCCATAGATGCCTTCCCAGACGGCCAACCGCTTAAGAAAGTCTTCAACGTCGGCTTCGTGTCCTTCAATTAGCGCGTCGAGAAAATAGCGTCGGCCGGCCTTTTTGATTTCCGCCTGATCAGCTTCGGAACCGAAGAGGATGATCCAGTCGCGGTCGGACTTCACCAGATTGAGCGGCTGCGAAGTGACTTGCGGCGTACTTTCGTTGACGGGCACTTTCACGAACACGGTCGCGTTGTTGCCGCTGATTTGCTCGCCGGTGATCTCTACTGTGGCGGGAATGTCGGCGGCCTTCTCTTCAAAACCCAGACGCAGCAATTCCATCTCTTCGGCGTTCAGTCCCTCGACCGCAGGCTTGTAGCTCGTCAGTGAGAACGCTTCGCGAAAGCGGTGCTCGCGCATGGCCTTGTAGAATTCGCGCACCACGTCGGCCGGCGAGCGCCGCGTCTGGGCGCCAATACCAGATGGGCATGCAAACAGAGTTACTGCGAGCAAAATTGTTGGGAAAGCCTGGTGACGGATAAATCTAAGATGAAACATGGACTCGCTATTCTCTTGGCTTCCGGAACTATTGGCTTTACGAAATACGAGGCGTATCCGGTAATTACCCGAGCCGGACGCGCCTCGCGGTTAGGGGCACACAAACCCGAAAACGTTGTCGCAATCACCCCCTCGGTTTCGATCTGAGAAGCATTTCCCTGCCGACCAGGTACAGCAAGATCGTCAGCAAGGCAAACGGAATCACAGTCAAAAGATCGGCATAGGCCCCTTCAAAGAACGGGTTATGTGTCTCGGACCACTTCTTGATTCCTTCCGTCGTTTTTGTCAGATACCCAGCCATAAATGCGATGACGATTCCGGCAATCGCGCCGCCGGCGATGTAACCCGAAGCCATCAGCACGCCAGGACTCTTATCCCCTTCGGCAACCAACTGCTCTTCGGACAGATTCTTGTGCCGCAGTCGTTTGCGCAGGCTCCGATCAACCAACCAGCGAACCATTCCGCCTATGAAGATCGGAGACGAAGACGACAACGGTAGATAGACACCGACAGCGAACGCCAGCGATGGAATCCCCGACATCTCGAGGACGATGGCGATCATTACGCCGAGTAGCACCAAGCCCCACGGCAGCTTGCGATCAAGTACGCCCTTGATGATGTAGGACATCAGCGTCGCCTTCGGCGCGTCGAACTTGGTTACATAAGATTCATCCGGCCGGTACCTATGCGTCCCGTTGATACCCGGATCGACCAGATATTTGACGCTGCCCTGATCGTCAACCAGGTACCGTTTGAAGGTGCCGCTGGCTTCATCGGGCTTGTGCCACACGAAATAGGTCTTGCTGTCTGATTCGGCTTGCGGTCCGCTAAGCTTTTCCTTTGTTGTTAGCTTTGAGACATCCGTGCGCAAGTCTGCTGAAAAATTGCGCGAGACTTTGTAAGCCACTTGATTCGACCCGTTGATAAGGTAGTCACCGTCCTTGAGACCTTTCTCCTTGTCCTCACTGGGGGACGGAGGTCTGGCCCCGTAAATGAGAAGATGGAATGCGGGTTGCGCTGCGCCGGTGTAAACCGGAAGATCGCTGAGCTTCCTCCCGGTCTTAATATTGGCAACTTCTTTGGCGACTGGCTCAACCTTGCCGTCCTTGACGCTATAAGAAATTTTTCGCGTCATCTCGTCAACCAGGTACTGTCCAGGCGGAAGTTTTTCGATCTTCGGTTCTCCGGTGTACTCGAAAAGTCGGAAAGAAGGCTTCGCCGCGCCCTGGTAAACGGGAAGTTCGGTCGCCTTTTGGCTTGTATTGATATTGGCGACCGTCTCGCCTACAGGCTCGGGCACGTTATTCTCGATCTGATAAACGATCTTGCCGGTTGACTCTTCAACCAGGTATTCGCCAGCGCTCAGGTCTTTACGCATTGAGAAGACACGATAGTTGCCCGCTTTGTTGGGCTTGACCTCGCCGTCATAGGGCGTTGTCAGCGCTCCTGCCGGCAGCGTGATGGTTTTTTCGGGGGCCTCTTCTGAAATCATCGGCTCCAGCGTGGTGCGCGGCACATAAACGTTCGCGGCAGTGTTAAGACTCAACAGAATCGGGCCAAGGACCAGGGCGGAAGCACCCGCCCCGATGAGAATGGCGATCTGCTGGTATTTCGGAGTGGACCCGACCAAAAACCCCGTCTTCAAGTCCTGGGACGTAGTGCCACCGTTTGAAGCGGCGATACAGACGATGGCGCCGATCGATAGCGCGGTGACGAAGTAACCCGGGCCCGTCCATCCGACCAGCAAAAAGATCAAGCAGGTCAGCAGAAGCGTCGCTACCGTCATTCCTGAAATCGGATTCGAAGACGATCCGATTTCGCCGGTGAGGCGGGAAGACACTGTCACAAACAAGAAACCGAAAGCCACGATCATCAGCGCGCCGAGGATGGCAACCACTGGATTTATCTGCAGATTCAACTGCGGAAAAGCGACGATGGCAACCATCAGGAGGACGATTCCGCCGAGAACAAACTTCATTGAAATGTCGCGGTCGGTGCGTGGGCCTAAAGCGCTCGCCGCCTGCCCGCGTCTGAGATCCTGGATTCCGCCTTTCAGTCCATGCCAGATCGTTGGTAGCGATCGAAACAGACTGATGATCCCGCCCGCTGCGACTGCGCCGGCGCCGATGTAAAGAACGTACGCGCCGCGTATGTCACTGGGATCCATATCGCTGATGAGCTTTTCTCCCGGTGGCACCAGCCCTGTCATTCCCTCGCCGAAGAATTTGATCGCCGGGATTAGAACGAGGTAAGCGAGCACGCCGCCTGCACACATGATCGAAGCAATGCGCGGGCCGATGATGTAACCGACACCCAGGAGAGCCGGGTTGACCTCAGCGCCAACTGAGCCTTTATTGAACGGCGGGCCAAAAACTTTTTCCGCAGTCTCCTTCCAACCGTAGAGGGCCTTGTTGATGACGTAATAGATGAAACCGATGCCGAAGCCCGCAAAGATGGTCTTAGCACCGATATTGGTCTCGCCGACTGCGGCCATCTCAGCTTTGGCTTCCGCCGACGATGCCGCCTTTGATTCGTCTGAAGCCCCAACTTTGAGAACTTCCGCGCACGCCGTCCCTTCCGGATATTTCAGCAGCCCATGCTGATGAACAATCAAGGCGCGCCGGAGCGGGATCATCATGAGAATTCCCAACAAACCGCCCAGACAGGCCACCAGCATCACCCGCGTCACTTCGAGATCGAAGCCCAGAATCATGATGGCCGGCATCGTCACGCCCAAGCCGAAGGCAATCGATTCTCCGGCTGAACCGGCGGTCTGGACAATATTGTGTTCAAGAATATTTGCGTCGCGCACACCGACTTTTGAAAGCAGCCGGAACAGGGTGATCGAGATCACGGCGACCGGGATCGACGCGCTCACGGTCAAGCCGACTTTGAGCACGAGGTACAGCGAGGAAGCCCCAAAGATAATCCCGAGTACTGTTCCGACAATCAGCGGCAACAGAGTGAGCTCGCGCAAGGTCATGCCTGCCGGAATGTACGGACGGAATGCAGTTAAGAACGGATTGTCGGGCTTAAATCCGATTCGATCTGGAAACTCCTGTGCGGCGGCGGCTTCACCCGGCGTGATCACTTCACTCGACATCAGTTCTGACCTCCGAACGAGCTTGGCAAAGCAGGGAGATTTTACGGGAAAGACAGGGTTACTTTACACGCGGATAAAGCGCTGGAGCAAGCATCAGTCTATGCCTTACGCAAGAACGCGGGGGACTAGCCCGATAGTGAGGGAGCGCTCAAGCCAAACAAGATTTGCTGAACCATGGAAGCCCTCCCTCACGGTCGGGCTACTGCCCCTCTCCTCACTGCTTTCCGGCATCCGGTTTTGGCGCGACGTAAACTTCGCGAGACTTAACTGTATAGGCCTTTTCGTCAGTTACACCATCGCCATCGACGTCAACCTTGACCAGAATCTTGTGAGTTTTTCCGTCGCGCACCTCGCCAGGATTAAAGCCGAGGCTGTATTGATTTCGCAGCAGTGCATTGATCGAGCCAAGCACGCTGGGTAGCTCGCCTTCAAACGTGACCGGATAGTAACTGCCACCAGTTTCTTTGGCGAACGTTTTCATTATGTTGTCGGCTTGAAGGAATGTCATGCGGTCAATAGGCACACCCATGATGCTGCTGCCATGTCCCGGATCCATCATGTCGCCGTACTTCTTGATGAAAAGGTTCGCCGTGCCAATTATGTAAATCGGAATGCCTGAGTTCTGGACGATTTTGCGAATCTGGTCGTAGTTGATTTTGCTGAAGGTGTCGATGCCCGACGCCACCAGCAGCACCGCTTTGCGCCGGTCGCTCGGGACCGCCACCATACCGGCGTATTCAGCCGTGCGCTCTTTCGTGTCTTCCAGCACCACTGAGTCGGCGCGTCCACCAACCAGCGTTAGCTTTAACGCGTCGTACATATTCGTCTCGATGAATGCTGGTTGATTGCGCAGCAGCAAACTGATTACCTGCTGAATTCGTTGCGGGTTGTTGGTGAAGTCTGTCAAAGGCGTCGGTCGCATGTCATACGCAATCACGGAAACGTAATCCTGCGGCGTGATGAACTGTGAAAGAAAGAGCGCGGTCGGCCGGATCACTTCAAGCTGACCCGCTTCTTGTCCGCCGCTGCCATAGAAACCAAACACTTGACCCAGCTTGCTGTACTCAACCACCAGCGTAATCGTGATCGGCGCGTCGGGAGTGGCAAAGTTCGTGATGTCCTTCTTCACCCCATCGACGTAAACTTCGAAGTTGTCCTTGTGCAGCCCGGTAGTGATCTGGCCCGTCTTCTTGTTGTAGACGACGGCGTCAACATTGACGAGGTTGGTCGAGACCTTGACCGTTTCCGTGTCCTTGCCGGCAATGTCCGTCGGTAGCGGCTCTTGCTCTTTCTCCTCGCCTTTTTCCTGACCTTGCGGCGGTCGTTTGTTCTTTTTTTCGTCAGATGTGGGCGGTAGCCGGCGCGCCTGGCCGAAAAGTGAAAGCGTCTGGCCGCTACCAAAGAGCGCGACAACCAGCAGCAGAACCGATAGTCGCTGCAAAAAAGAAGGCGTCATTTCGAAGTCCTTTCCGGAGGCGCAGGCCGCTTGTTCAGCTTGTTGAATCGGAATATAGGTCGCGCGTGCAAACCGGGTCAAGCTGGTTGGATTGTGCGGCCGTGGCCTGAGCGTGTGATGCGGGCTTGTGCGGTGGAGTTTCCTGCTAGGGGTGTGGAGAGTCGGCGGAATCGGCAAGCGGTCACTGGTCAGTAGTAAGTTTGGGCGAGTCTGATACCGACTATCGCTTTCCGCTTACCCCTTCCCGCTTGCCGCTTTGCCGCCTAATTCCCGCCACCCGCTTCGGCTTCGATTACCACTTCGAAAGTGCCCGAGTTGTCGGCAAGGTTTCCTTCGTTCACTCCGAGAAAGAGAACGCCATCGCGCTGCGCGACAAAGTCGCGGCTGCTGCCGATGAAAAGGAAGTCGTCGTTATCGTCGCCAATTACCGCAATCAATCCACCGGTCGGCTGATTGCGCATGAGCTTCTCGCGATCCTGCACATTAGGAAGGCCATCGGCATTAGCAAAGCCTTTGTTGCCGAGATTGACGCGACCGGTCGCATTTATCCGCAACCGTTGTCCCCGCCGCACGACCAGGCCGCTGTTCGTCCAACCGTTGCTGGAGTTGTCAGCGCGCACGCGCACGTTAACGTTAAAGAACGTGGGGTTAGCCGAAGTTGAATTCGACGGTTGAGTCGGAGGTGGATTTGACGGCCGCGTGTTCACGGGCGGTTGATATGGCGGCTGTGCCGGCGCCGTCGAAGTGTTGCTCGCTTCATCTGCGGGCGCTCCGTCGAATTCGATCGATTCGACGTCTTCCATGTAAACCGTGATGCGGCTCTTGCGTCCGCGCGCTCCACTGCCAACCAGAATTGTAAATTGTTCGTTCTTAAAACTGACGATCTGGCCGCGAATGACGCTGCCATCCTTCAAACGAATCGTGTCCGCGAGCACGGGCAATGCCGCGGCAAACACGAGCGCAAAAACAATCGGCAATCGAAATAGAAACTTTTTCATAGCGACCTCCCCCGAAGTCTGTCGAACAGGCTGCTCGCCTGCTCGCTTCCACTCATTTTTTCGAAGATCTGAACAGGCTGACAGCCCGTTCTAAAACAAAGGAGAGAAAAATGCTGTTGCGATTGATGCCCTGGCAAAGCAAATGGTTGTGAACAGGAGAGAGGGCTGGAGTTAATCAGCGAACACTCAGGACAAGCAAACCGCATTTGATGCACGCGAAAGTTTACCACAACCTCGCGGCGGCGCGGATGCGATTCAAGAGCGCGTGGCACCCGC
Source organism: Pyrinomonadaceae bacterium (assembly GCA_036505595.1). Classification (GTDB taxonomy): domain Bacteria; phylum Acidobacteriota; class Blastocatellia; order Pyrinomonadales; family Pyrinomonadaceae; genus UBA11740. The sequence continues at coordinate 3,239 of DASXTE010000061.1, read as the reverse complement.
ATCTTGCGCGTGATTTCACGGGCGGGACGCCCGTGCCACTTTCTACTTCGCCAAGCGAGCGGGTCTGACGGCGGCGGCAACGAACGCGCGCAGCGCAATCTGACTGGCAGCGGTCGGGTCGGATTCAAAAGGCACGACGACGTACCGAACGTCGGCGCCGGCGGCGCGAAAGATGCTGTGATACGCCACGTAGTGCTTGCGTGCGACAAGAGAGCCGAGTTTCGATTCGAAACCTGAGTCAAGGAATACTACGTAAATCGTCCTGTTGGTGGGTCGCGCAAGCGTGCCGTCATCCAGCATTGCCGCCAGCAGCCGCTGGAGATCCATGTCGCTAAACGAGCGCGCTGAGATGTCGGGACGTTCCTCGCTCGCGGTCGGACCGAACCGGTTTTTGATTCCGCTTTGCTGAAGCGCGGTAAGCTCGGCTTCATTGCTGACATTCGCCAACAAGCTTTGCAACTGAGCTTCGCGCTGCTGTAACGGCGACGTCCAATCGCTGCCGATGAAGATGCTGTATTGCTCCGGTTGTGAAATCGTGCCCTTGCGGTCGCTCCCCGACGGGACGAGCGGCCCGCGGTTCGTTTCGATGATGAACGCCTGACCGCCATCTTCGTTTAGCACCGGCCGATCTTCAGACTTGATGAACGGCTTTAGCTGCGCAAGCGTTGTCAGCGCCAACGCGGCAACGATTAAGAGAGCTGATTTGAACCGGAGCGTCATTTGTTTTAGCACCTACTGACTTAAGGCGTTGTCACATTCATCAGGAAATCGTCAACCAGGAACGACGTCTTCAATCCCTGATCTTCAACGCCAACCAGATAGACCTGAATCGTTTGTCCTTTGTAAGAAGTCAGGTCAAACGTAACCTGCGCGTATCCCGGCGCCGCGTTGAGATTCGAATAAGTGGCGAGAGTCGCGAGCACCGCGCCGGACGAATTGCGAATCTGCACTGCGAGCGAATCGTAAATCTTCGATTTAGTCGTCTCCGTCGTCGAGATGTGCAGCCAGAACGACAGCGTCGCGCGCGTCGCGTTCGCCGGAATCGTGACCGTTTGCGCGGCCGAATCGGTGTGCGGAACGCCGTACCCATTCAGCCATGCCTTCCATGATCCGCTGTGCGGTGCTTCAGTCGGGTCGTTATCGACCACTCCGGCCGTGACGATCCATGGCGATGGATTCGACGAACCGTTTTCAAATCCCGGGTTGCCGAACATCTGCGTGGTGCTGCCACCGCCCGGTGGCGCTGACGACGACGCATAGAGCGCAAAATCGTCAATCAGAAAAGAAGTTTTCGCGCCCAGGTCCTCAACGCCGACGAGATAGATTTGCACCGTCTGTCCCTTGTAGCTGGTAACGTCAAACGAAAACTGTTGGTAACCCGGCACCGCATTTACGTTTGAGTAAGTCGCCAGCGTCTTCAAAACTGCGCCGGAAGAATTACGCAACTGAACTTTCAAAGTGTCGTAAGCGGTCGTCGTCGAAACCTCAGACGTTTCTATGTGCAACCAGAACGAGAGCGCCGCCTGTGTCGTGGTCGACGGAATGGTCACAGTTTGCGCAAGCGTGTCTGTGTGCACGGCGCCGTAACCGTTCAGCCAGGCTTTCCACGAACCGCTGTGTGGCGGCTGCAGAGTCGAGTTGTCGATCACACCGTCGCTTGCTGTCCAGGGCGCGGGATTCGCACCGTTCTCGAAACCGGGGTTGCCGAGCAACTGCTGTACAGTGCCGCCGATCGTCACGCTTAGATTAATTGTCGTGGTGTGTGTTTGTCCGCCGCCGGTTCCGATGACGACGACATTGTATGTTCCCAACGGCGTTGATGCGGGAACCGATATCGTCAGCGTCGCAGAGCCGGCGCCGGGCGCTCCAATCGTCTGCGGCACAATCGTCGCCGTTGCGCCAGCGGGCAATCCCGAAACTGAAAACGAAAGCGAACTGTTGAAATTGCCGGAAAGCGCTGAACTGATCGTCGCGCTCCCGCTGCCGCCCTGCGGGATCGAAACCGATGATGGCGACGCTGAAATCATGAAAAAGGGGCCAAACTTAATGTCGATGATCGGATGCAGCTCAATGCCGTTCGGCGCCACGCCCTGCTGACCTTCAAGGTAATCAAAAAAGCCGACCCCGGTGATTTGTACGGGCACGTTTGCAGTTTGAAAGTAACTCGCCGGCGTGAATACCGCTTCGAACTGCGTGCGGGCGCGCGATATTCCGGCCGCGAAAGGACTGCCGGCGCCAACACAGTTCGGCGACGGAATCTCTGCGATCATCGTGCGGCCGGCATCATCGGTCAGCACCATGTGGTAATCAGAATCGTAGGCTCGCACGTACTCGCGCAAGGTCGCATTGATTACCCAAACGGTCGTTTCCGTCGGCGCGATACGTGAGTCATCGGGAAGTGAAGCGGGTCTGGCGAGCGATGCCAGATTCGCAATCGTTGTTGAGGTAGTTGAATTGAGATTCACCAGACCCGCATCCGCATCGGTTCCGGTTTTGACTGCCCAGCGCTCGACGCCACACTGGGCGAATCCGGAGCTCGGCAGAAGCACCACGCACACCACGCCGATAACGATCAGGAAAGACAGTTTCATTTTGAAAACTACGAGAACTTAGTTCGCGCTGCCTGCGACCGCCGCTAACTCAGCGATGGTCTGATACTCGAACAATTGCGACGGTGACAGCTTTAGGCCCGCGCGCGCCGCGCGAGCGAGAATCAGCGTACCGAGAATCGAATCGCCGCCCAGATCGAAAAAGTTGTCATTGACGCCAACCGGATCCACTTTCAGCACTTCGGACCAAATGCCGGCCAGCGTTTCTTCGACCGGTGTGCGTGCTTCCACAAAGACTGAATCGGCAGAGACGGCGGGTGCTTGCAAAACAAGCGCCTTGCGATCGACTTTGCCATTTGTCGTTAGCGGCAGAGTCTCAATCCAAACGAAGGTCGCGGGCACCATGTAGTCGGGCAATTTATTCTCGAGAAATGTGCGGACGCTCTCAGTATCGCGGTTCTGCAATTCGCCTGGAGCCATGAACGCGACCAGGCGCCTTTCATCCGCAGCCGCTTCACAAACTACAACCGCGCAATCGGAAACGCCGGCGTGCTGCCTGAGCGCGGTTTCGATTTCGCCTAACTCGATGCGGTAGCCGCGAATCTTCACCTGATCGTCAACGCGGCCGAGGTATTCAAGATTTCCATCAGGCATCGAGCGCGCTAAGTCACCGCTGCGGTACATCGTTCC
>DASXTE010000060.1:0-7110 GCA_036505595.1 Pyrinomonadaceae bacterium | reverse complement strand
GCGCAACGTCACGATCACGCGCGACGATTGGGGCATCGCGCACGTGCACGGCAAGACAGACGCTGATGCGGCGTTTGGAATGATCTACGCGCAGGCGGAAGACGACTTCAATCGCATTGAAACGAATTACCTCAATTCAATGGGGCGCGCCGCGGAAACGGAAGGCGAGAGCGCCATCTGGCGCGACCTGCGCATGAAAATATTTATCGATCCGGAAAAGGTTAAGGCGCAATACGAATCGAGTCCTGCCTGGCTCAAGTCGCTGATGGACGCCTGGGCCGATGGTCTTAACTTCTATCTGGCGAACCATCCGGAAGTAAAGCCGAAAGTCATCAAGCGGTTCGAACCCTGGATGGCGCTCACTTTCAGTGAAGGCAGCATCGGCGGCGATATTGAAACGATCAGTCTCGCCCAACTACAAGCGTTTTATGCAAAGACCGACATAATTGTTTCGCCGGAAGATGACCTCGAATTGGAAATTGCACATGGCGGATCGAACGGTATGGCAATCGCGCCATCAAACACAATCAATCGTCACGCTCTGTTTTTGATCAATCCGCACACGTCCTTTTACTTCAGATCTGAGTTGCAGATGACCAGCGATGACGGGCTCAACGCTTACGGCGCAACGACTTGGGGACAATTCTTCATCTATCAGGGTTTCAACGAACACTGCGGCTGGATGCATACGTCGAGCGCGGTTGATGCGATCGATGAATACCTCGAGACAGTGACCAGGAAAGGCGATCGCTACTTTTACAAGTACGGCAACGAAGAGCGGCCCGTCACGACGTCAACGATCAAGGTGCCGTACAAGAAAGACTCCGGGATGGCGGAGCGAACGTTTACGGTCTATCGAACTCATCACGGACCGGTTATTCGCGCGCTCGAGGGAAAGTGGGTGACGATCGCGCTGATGCAGGAACCGGTGAAGGCGCTGACGCAATCGTACACGCGAACCGAGGCGCGCAACTACAAAGAGTTCAAGCAGACGATGGAACTGCACACCAATTCTTCGAACAACACTGTCTATGCTGACGCGGACGGGAACATCGCCTATTTTCACGGCAACTTCATTCCGCGACGCGATCCAAAGTTCGACTGGACTAAGCCCGTTGACGGTAGCAATCCGGCAACCGATTGGGGCGAGTTGCTGACAGTTGACGAAACGCCGAAGCTGCTGAACCCGGCCGGCGGCTGGCTCTACAACAGCAACAACTGGCCTTGGTCGGCGGCTGGCCCAAGCAGCCCGAAGCAATCTGATTATCCGAAGTACGTCGACAATGGCGTCGAATCAGCGCGCGGCCTGCACGCGATTCGCGTTCTGCAGAACAAGAGAAATTTCACGCTCGAAGGCTTGCGCGCGGCGGCTTATGACAGCTATCTCACATGGTTCGAGAAGACGATTCCCGCGCTCATCAAAGCGTGGGACGACGCACCGTCGCGCGATCCGATGAAGGCAAAGCTCGCAGAACAGATCGCCATGTTGAAGTCCTGGGACTTGCGCTGGTCAGACCAATCGATCGCAACTTCGCTCGCTGTATTTTGGGGAGAAGATCTTCAGAGACGCCTGAACCTCGATGCGCGGACTGCGGGCATGTCGATGCCCGAATATGTTTCGACGAAGGCCAAGCCGGAACAGCTTTTGAATTCACTCGCGGCTGCGTCGGACAAACTGTCGTCAGAATTCGGCACGTGGAAGACTCAATGGGGTGCTATCAATCGATTCCAGCGTTTGACTGACGACATCGTTCATCCATTCACCGACGCCGGCCCGAGCATTCCTGTTCCGTTTACTTCTGCCGTTTGGGGGTCGCTCGCTTCGTTCGCGGCGCGACCATACAAGGGATCGAAGAAGATTTACGGCACCAGCGGCAACAGTTTCGTGGCCGTCGTCGAGTTCGGCCCGAACGTCCGCGCGATCGCGGTAACCGCCGGCGGCGAGAGCGGCAATCCAGCATCGAAGCATTTCAACGATCAAGCCAAGCGCTATGTGACGGGTAACTTGCGACCGGTTTATTTCTATCCCGCGCAGCTGAAAGGACACACCGAGCGCACTTATCATCCGGGGAACGTAGCGCGCTAAGAGCAAAGGGCATAGAGCAAAGAGCAAAACGCGCCCAAAGCTAGTGACTTGCAAATCCTTGCTCTTCGCTCTTTGCTCTTCGCCCTTTGCTCATGATTGTTCATCTCATCGACGGCACCTACGAACTGTTTCGGCATTTCTACGGCCTCCGTCGTTTTCATAAGACTGATCCGCCGTTTGGCGCCGTGACTGGCGTCCTCAGCACGATCGCGAAGATGATCGAGGACGGCGCGACGCACATTGGTGTCGCCACCGATCACGTCATCGAATCGTTTCGCAACGAGCTCTGGCCCGGATATAAAACCGGCGCGGGCATCGAGCGGGCGCTGCGCGCGCAGTTTCATCCGTTGGAAGCAGCGCTCGCCGCGATGGGGGTCGTCGTCTGGCCGATGGTTGAATTTGAGGCCGATGATGCACTCGCCGCCGCGGCTCACCTCGCAGCGCGCGATAAGAAGGTTGAAAAGGTTTGCATCTGGACGCCTGACAAAGACCTTTCCCAATGCGTCGTTGACGATCGCGTGGTCCAAATCGATCGGCGGAAAGATGAAATTCGAAACGCCGCAGCCGTTCGCGCAAAGTTCGGCGTCGCTCCCGAATTCATTCCGGACTATCTTGCCTTGGTCGGCGATTCGGCTGATGGCTATCCGGGTCTGCCTGGCTTTGGACCAAAGACCGCAGCCAGGCTCATAAGTGGCCACGGTCACATCGAAGACTTCCCTGCCGAACTTCTCAGCGACACCAATCGCGAGCTGGCTCTGCTGTTCAAGAACCTCGCGACACTGCGCACAGACGCGCCGCTCGAGTCGCCGACCAATGGCGCGACGACCAGCGTCGCCAAACTCCGTTGGCGTGGACCAACTGAAGCCTTTGCATCAATGGCCGAAAGGATGGAAGCGCCACGTCTCATCGATCGCGTCGGCCGATTAGCAGCGCGTTGAATCGCCTATGTGATTTTCCTTTCCTAATCTGCGCAATCTGCGTAATCTGTGGACTCATTTCTCTTGCTGGAGGAACCTGAATGCGAAAGCACATTCTGCTCTCGGTGATCTTGACCGTCACCGCCACCCTCGCACTATTCTTTTCAAGCCATCACCAAACCGCCGACGCCCAACAACGCGCCGGCTTAACGCCCGAGCAAGTCGCGCGTCGCAACTCGGTCGAGCAGGAACTCGAGTCGGTGGCGATCATAGAACGTAAGCTCATGATCGCGATGCGCGACGGCAAACGCATGGCCGCCGATATCTACCGGCCGAAAGAAACTGCCAAGAAGTATCCGACTGTTTTCGTTCGCACCCCTTACAACTTTAATTTTTGGGACGTGCGCAACGGCGTGCCGCGTGACATGAGCAACGAACTCGACGCGGTGAAGCGCGGCTATGCCTTTGTCGAAATCAACGAGCGCGGCCACTTCTTCTCCGAAGGCAATTACGACATTCTCGGGCCGCCACTCAGCGACGGTGATGATGAGCTGACTTGGATCGGCAAGCAGCCTTGGTCGAACGGTAAAGTCGGCTTGATCGGTTGCTCTTCAACCGCGGAATGGCAGTTGGCCGTCGCGGCCCTCGGCAATCCCGCGCTCGCGGCGATTATTCCGCAAGGTTTCGGCGCCGGCGTGGGCCGGGTTGCTCCCTATTTCGAGCAGGGCAACTGGTATCGCGGCGGCGCAGTGCAGATGCTTTTCATTGCGTGGATCTACGGCGAGCAGAGCCAGGTGCGGCCGATGTTTCCTTCCAATACTTCGCAAGAAGATTTGATTCGCGCGTCGAAGTCCTTCGATCTCGCGCAGCAGTTGCCACCCGTCGATTGGTCGCAAGCGCTCCGTCATCTTCCCGAGATGGACATCATCAAAGCGGTGGATGGGCCGCACGGAATCTTTGCTGACAAGATGCCGGTTGATACAGGCGGCGCAATGATCAATCGCGCGCCGAATGATCCGGCCTGGTACCGCGGCGGCCTGTGGCACGACAACATGAGAATCAACGTGCCCGGCTTTTGGTTTATGTCCTGGTATGACGTGTCGGTTGGGCCAAACCTGGCCGCTTACAATCACGTGCGCAAAACTGCTTCACCGCAGATCGCCAGTCAACAGTATGCGGTGATCGCTCCGACGCTTCATTGCTCGTACAAGCGCGCGACCGAAAACACGATCGTCGGCGAGCGCAGCATGGGCGACGCTCGTTTAAATTACGACGAGCTGACCTGGGCGTGGTTTGATCGTTTTCTAAAAGGCGAGAGTAACGGCATCCTCGAAAAGATTCCGCGCGTCCGTTACTTCACGATGGGCATCAACAAATGGCAAGCGTCTGACACCTGGCCGCCGAAAGGCGCACAGCCGCTCACGTTCTACTTGTCGAGTGGCGGCAAAGCGAACACACTCAACGGCGATGGTGCGCTAGTCGTGGCTCCGACCGCCGCCGATGCGCCGGACAAATTCGACTACGACCCGATGAATCCTGTGCCTTCGTATGGCGGCAACGTTTGCTGCACGGGCAACGCTGTGCAGGGCGGGGCATGGGATCAGCGCAAGATGGAAGAACGCAACGACATTCTGGTTTACACGACGGAACCTTTGAAGGAAGGAATGGAACTCAGCGGGCCAATTGAAGTCACCCTTTACGTTTCTTCAGATGTGAAAGACACGGACTTCACGGTCAAGCTAATCGACGTCTATCCCGACGGCCATGCCTACAATCTGGACGAAACAATTCAGCGCCTGCGTTATCGCAACGGCTATAACAAGCCGCTCGCGTGGATGAAGCCTGGCGAGGTCTACAAGTTCAGCTTTCAGCCGATGACTACGAGCAACTTTTTCGAAGCCGGCCATCGCATTCGCATTGAGATTTCCAGCAGCAACTTCCCACGCTTCGATCGGAACATGAATACCGGTGGCCACAACTACGACGAGACGACTGGGGTCATTGCCCACAACGTCGTGCATCATTCGAAACAACATCCTTCGAGTGTGACGATTACGGTGGTGAAGCCGTAGCTGTTGCCGGGAGCGCGGACGCCCTCGTCCGCATTGACGTGCGCTGCGATCTTTGGGTTTCTACAAGTCTTGGCGTCCTTGCGCAAATCATGTCTCACGCCAGGGCAAAGCCGCGAAGACACGCAAAGTTAGCTCCCTCTATTCACGATTGACGATTTACGATTTACGCTAATGAAAAAACACCTCCTCATTTACGGCTTGTGCGGCGGGCTGCTCATCGTTCTGCTGAAACTGATCGAGTACCGCTACATCGTCATTGAGCGCTCGATCGAGATCTACGGCGGGCTGATTGCTCTGCTGTTCGCATCGGTCGGTATCTGGCTCGGCCTGAAACTGACGAAGAACAAAGTCGTCGTTAAGGAAGTTCCCGTCGAAGTGCCCGTTCGCGCGCGCGAGTTTGTGCTCGATCACGCGAAGCTTCAGCAGCTCGGCATCACCGCGCGCGAACTGGAAATCCTTCAGCTAATTGCCGGCGGGATGAGCAATCGCGAAATCGCCGAAAAACTTTTCGTCAGCGAAAACACGGTGAAAACGCACTCGAGCCGCCTGCTCGACAAGTTGAGCGCCAAGCGTCGCACGCAGGCCGTTCAGATCGCGAAAGACCTCGGCCTGATTCCGTGATCCTCTGTGCCCTCTGTGGTTAAATTCGGTCTCACCGCAAAGAACACGGAGGAAACACGGTGATTCACACAAAAGGATTACCCAAAATCATTCGAAAGGATGACGACAAGCTCCGCGCCACTGAGCTAATCTCGCGCCCACTTTGCGCTGCTTTGCGACTTAGCGCCTTTGCGTGAACCAACTGGTTCGGCAGACATTCACCCCAGCTCGCCAAGGCGCAGTGTCCGCAAGAAAACTTCTGGAGGATTACCAATGAAAAAAATTGTTCTCGTCTTCGGTCTCATTTCCGCCGCACTGATGGCGCTCTTCATGTTTACGATGATGGCGTTTATCGACAAGATCGGCATGGACAAAGGCGTCGTTCTAGGCTACGCCTCCATGGTTCTCGCTTTCATGCTCGTCTTTTTCGGCATTCGTTCTTATCGAGACAACGTCGGCGGCGGCACGATTACTTTCGGCCGCGCCTTCGCCGTGGGCATTCTGATTACCCTGATCTCATGCGTTTGTTATGTGATTGCCTGGGAGATTGTCTATTTCAACTTCATGCCGGATTTTCTGGATAAGTATTCCGCATACCTGGTTGAGAAAGCCCGCGCGGCCGGCGCCACGCCTGAAGCAATTCAGAAACAGGTCGACGAGATGCAGCAGTTCAAGAAGCTTTACAGCAATCCATTCATCAATTTCGCTTTCAGCTTCACCGAACCGTTTCCCGTCGGCCTGATCATCACGCTGATTTCGGCGGCGATACTGAGGAAGAAGAAAGTACTGAGTAGTGAGTAGCACGACGAACTCGTAACTCATCACTCGTATTTCACCTATCACCCATCACCATCACTATTCTCGAACTCTGCGTTGTGGTTTTCCGTACCGCTAATCATGAGATCCCCGCAGAGCGCAGGACGACTGGTCGGCATTCTGTTGTTGGCTCATCTCGCAACTGGGCTGATGACCCCATACATCATCCTCCGACCGCTCAATGAACCACTGACATTTGCCGGCAATGACCCGACGCATGATGCGCTGGTTCGCTTGGCGGTCATGCTCTTGTTCATCGGCGGCGCGATTCCGATAGCGATTGCGGTGACGGCGCGGCCCATCTTTCGGCAACACATTCCTGCGCTGGCGCTTTGGCTGCTCGCATTTGCGGTCGCTAACTTCGCGCTTCAATGCATCGAGAACGCCGCGTGGATGTCGATGTTCAGCCTGAGCCAGGCCTATGGCAAAGCGGCTGCCGCAGACTTAGGTTCTTACAATTTGATCGCTGCGAGCGTGCGTTGGAATTGGAAGTGGGTGCATTACACGCACCTGTTCGTCATGGTGAGTTGGATGTTTCTTTTCTTCGTCGCGCTTTGGCGGTCAACCTTGGTTCCACGAGTGCTCGCCGGCCTGGGACTGCTGACAACGCTGATGCAGA
>DASXTE010000059.1:0-4889 GCA_036505595.1 Pyrinomonadaceae bacterium | reverse complement strand
CTATGCAATCGCGGCGGACATGCGCAAGCCTTATTACGTCTACGGTGGATTGCAGGACAACGGATCATGGGGTGGACCAAGTCAGACGCGCAATCCGGCGGGCATTACGAACGCCGACTGGTATCGCACAGGTGGCGGCGATGGCTTCTATTCGCAAGCCGACCCTAGTGACTACAACATCGTCTATTCGGAGTCGCAGAACGGAAACATGAGTCGGATTGATCTGCGTACGGGGCGCAGCGTTAACATTCGCCCTCGTGGCACACTGCGGCGTGGTGGAGCGCGGCCGGGAGCAAGTCCCAGCGCGTCGCCTTCGCCCGGCGCGTCGCCTGAGCCTCAGGACCCACAGGCCGCTCTGGCAGCGCTCGCGCAACAGCAGGGATTTGGCGGTTTTGGCGGGAATTTGGGGCCATCGAACGTTGTGCCGGCGCCGCCTCCGGGCGAAACCTATCGCTTCTATTGGAACACGCCGCTGGTAATGTCGCCGCACAACCCGCGCATTCTGTATGTCGGGGGCGACCGGTTTTTCAAATCGCTCGACCGCGGCGACACGTGGACGGCTTCGGCGGATCTGACAAAGCACATCGATCGAAATAAACTTTCGATCATGGGCGTCAAAGGCAGCGAGCCCATGGCTTCGAAGAATGATGGCTACACGGCCTTCAGCTACATCGCCGTCATTGCTGAATCTCCCGTGATGCCTGGAATCATTTGGGTCGGCACCGACGACGGCAATGTTCAGGTTAGCCGCGACGGTGGCGCGACGTGGACGAATATCTCGAAGAACGTTCCGATTCTCGCAGAGAAATCCGGCGAGATGTATCACATCAATCGCATTGAGCCTTCGCGTACAGACCCCGGCACGGCTTATCTCGCGGTTGACGGTCATCGTTTTGACGATTTGAAACCTTATCTCTATGTCACGCGCGATTACGGCGCGACGTGGAGTTCTGTTGTCAGCAATCTGCCGACGTCCGCACCCGTGAACGTGATTCGAGAAGATCCAAAGAACAAGGATCTGCTTTACGTCGGCACTGACTTCGGTCTTTATATCTCGCTCGACGGCGGCCGCGAATGGAAGCCGTTCATGTCCGGACTTCCGACCTTGCGGGTCGACGACATTTTGGTCCATCCGCGCGATAACGATCTAATCGTCGGGACCCACGCGCGCGGCATTTTCATCCTCGACGATATCACCCCTTTGCAGCAGCTCTCGCGCAGCAAGGTGCTGGACAAAGACGAATTTCTGTTCGACGTGCGTCCGGCAACGCAGTGGCTGAACGATGTTCGTCTCAGCCGATACATTGGCGGCGCGAAAGTGTTCCGCGGCGCAAACCCGCAGCCGGGCACTGCGATTAGCTATTATCTGAAAGCGGCGCCATCGGGTGAAGTGAGCATCACGATTTCCGACTACTCAGGCAAAGTGGTGCGCAACATCGTCGGCACGAAAGATGTCGGTATCAATCGAGTGCAGTGGAACATGCGCGGCAATCCGCCTCCGCGTCCAGCCAACCTGCCGCCTGGATTTGGTGGCGGCGGAGGTGGTGGCGGTGGCGGCGGCGGCTTCGGTGGATTATTCAACCAAGGCCCGCTGCTCGAACCGGGCACTTACAACGTGAAGCTGTCAGTGAATGGAAAAGACTACACGACGAAGGTTGTCGTAGAAGCTGACCCGGGAATGCAGCCCTAGATTCTTTCTAGCTCATCTGTTTGAAACTCGAGCGGCAGCGAGGTCGATCGTTAGACTGATTCAATGATCCGCTCTGGTTCTGTAACTGAACCGCTGGTAGTGACTGAAATTCACAGCTAGCGGTTCTGGCTTCTATCGACGAACTTGATTAAACTACACTCACCTTTCGCCTTCCGCTTTCATAGGAGGCGCCATGATTTCACTTAGAACTCTGCTTCGTTTTTTGATCATCGCTATCACCCTCGCTCCCGCGGCGACGGCTCAACAAATCAATTCTGAGCCTACTCAGCTTGCACTGGAAGTACACTTTTATCCAAAGGAAGCACCGGCTTATCAAACAGTTCCGGCAGCATCGCCGCGCGGCGCGTGGTACGCGCGGTTCGGTCACGTCCGTGGTTTCGCGCAACCGCCAGGATCGCCAGCGGTCACAGCCGTCGATATCAAATCGGCGTTGGCCGAAGACGGTATCCGCGTGTGGGTCTCCGTTTTTCTCGGCAAATTGCGCGAGCAGGAAAATAGGATAAGTTCTTACGTGCTTCACGAAGGCGAGAAAGTCACTGTGCGAGAGCTTGCGCAGGTCGGCGTCGAGCCATTCGAGATTAAGGTCGTGCGGCTAACTCCTTCAGTCGCCGAAGTCCCTCAGTTCACCAGCAAAGCCAAATCGATCGAAGTCGTTGTCATGCAGCCGAACATGTCCACGCTGCCGTCTTATGAAGTCTTGGTTCGGAACGTATCCATGAAGAACGTCAGCGCGTTGCACGCGCAAGTCGTTCAGGGTGGACGCCCTCAAATCATGAGCATGCCGCAAGGAAAAGAAGGACAGCCGCTGATCGTTCCGAGCGGCACTTATCAGTTCACCGCCAGGATCGCGACGAGGGCCACGCCGTCACCAGATGGCTACGCGCCAACGATTCTGCCAAACCAAGTCATCCAGATCTCGACCGCCGTATTCGACGACGGAACATTCGAAGGCGATAGTGATGCGGCGATCGCTTTCACAGGTTTTCAGAAGGGCAGGAAGATCCAGTTGGCAAGGGTTGTAGACTTATTTGAAAGATCGTTAGCCGCGAGTGACTCGGCATCCTCAACCCTTGGTTGGCTCAAAGGCAAGGTAGCTGCACTAAGTCTCGCAGCAGATCCTGCTTCCGTTCAGGATCTTCTCGGCAAATTCCCAACTACGCCGGACATGAATCAGCGGAAGGCAAAGAACTTGATCGAGATCGCCATGAAAGGCCTCAGAGATGAAGTGCTAAACGACGTCACACAATTTCAGCATCGCAACCGGCGAGTTGACCCCAACGCTTTTCATAACGCTTTTCATGATTGGTTGAAATCCTCAAAGGACCGATACGAGGCATGGTTCGCCCGTCTCTAGCTCACTCAATCACGCGCGCAATCACGCACTTCAAGTAATGCGTCTCCGGCACTCCCATCAATACCGCATGATCGCTTGATTGCCCGCGCACCTCGACAATCTGCAATCGCCGGCGCGCATCGAGGGCCGCGTCAGCGATGATTTCCAGAAACATCTCCTGCGGCATGTGATACGAGCATGTACAGGTGACCAGCACGCCCCCGGAATTCAAAAGCTTCAACGCGCGTAAGTTGATCTCTTTGTAACCGCGCGCGGCTGATTTCACGCTGGCGCGGTTTTTGGCGAACGCAGGCGGATCCAGAACGATCGTGTCGAACCTCTCCCCCGACGCCTCGAAGTCGCGAAGGGCGTCAAATACGTTCGCGGTGCGGAATTCAACGTTCGATGAGTTGTTGAGTTCGGCGTTTCGGCGCGCGGCCGCAATTGCTTCCTCTGAAATGTCCACGCCGATTACTTTGTCGCACGACGGAGCAATATGCAGCGCAAATCCGCCATTGAAAGTGAAGCAGTCGAGCGCACGTCCGTGCGCGACACGCGCGGCTGCCAAATAATTTTCGCGCTGATCGAGGAATGCGCCTGTCTTCTGGCCGCCGAGAGGCGAGACGAAAAAGCGAGCGCCGTGTTGGTTGATCTCGATCGCGGTATCCAAAGCGCCGTCGTCGCTACGACCACCCCAGCGCGGCTGCCGCGCTGGGGACCCCGGTTGCTCTGCCGGCGCACTCCAAAGGATTCCGCTTCGCAACTCGAGTCCTTCAAACTGCCGAACGCGCGCGTCGTTGCGCTCGATAATCGCCTTTGGCTGGAATTCTGCGACCAGCAACTCGCACCAGAGATCTTTCAGCCGGTCTGACCCTTGGGAAAGCGTCTGCATGACCAAAACATCATCGTACCTATCAACAATCAGTGACGGCAGCAGGTCACCTTCCGAATACACGAGCCGGTACGCATTCGTCTCACGCGCCATGCTCCGGCGTCTCCCCGCGCAGGCGCGCAGACGCGTTCGCCACCATTCGCGATCGATCGTTTCTTCTCGCGTCGTCAGAAAGCGCAGCGCAATCTCGGACGCATCACTGTAGAACGCCTGGCCGACAAAGTTGTTCGCCTGATCGACTACGCTCACAATCGCGCCCGCTTCGACTTCATCTGCCGCAGTAACGTCGCTGCGATAGACCCAGAGGTGACCCTGACGAATTCGCTTCGCGCCTCGCGATGTGATTGCCGCACGCGCCATGCTGCTGAAGTTATCATAGTTAGAAGCCCGGCATCTGCGATCGAATGGTGATTGAGGTTTTGTTTTTCGCGCTCCGCATTAATTGATATGATGGCGGCTCGAGTCATGACAGCGAATCTCTACGACGAATTTGAATGGCGCGGGATGCTCTATGAAGCGACGCCCGATCTGCGCGACGTGCTCGCCAAAGAGAAGCTGACTGCGTACATCGGTTTCGATCCTTCGGCGCCGAGTCTGCACGTCGGATCGCTCTTGCCGGTCATGGGACTGGCGCGCTTGCAGCGCTTTGGTCACACGCCAATTGCGATTGCCGGAGGTGGCACCGGGTTAATCGGCGATCCGAGCGGCAAGACAAAGGAACGGCAGCTCCTGGATCACGGGCAGGTTGAAGAGAACCTGGTGGGCATCAAGGAGCAGTTGAGCCGCTTTCTCGATTTTGACGCGAAAGAAAATTCGGCGCGCATCGTCAATAACGCTGATTGGCTGGCGCCGATCACGATGATGGAATTTCTGCGCGATGTCGGAAAGCACTTCACTGTCAATAACCTGCTCGGCAAAGAAGCTATCAGCCGGCGGTTGGAATCAGACGAAGG
>DASXTE010000058.1:0-4282 GCA_036505595.1 Pyrinomonadaceae bacterium | reverse complement strand
CGGCCGTCTCGCGAAACTGATGCGCGAAGTTGCCGCGACGCGTGGCTGGCCGTGGAGAGTCGATCTGCTTTTCAATCCCGACGAACGGATCGTTTCGTCTGAAAGGGTCGCGATCACTTCGGACAGCGTGGTTCTGAACCGAGTGGCGCGGTGGCTGAATTTCAAGGGCTATCTGATCGAAAAGCGATTGCCGAATAGCTGGATAATCGATTTGAAAACAAAAGAGGCGGGCAACGCCCGCCTCTAAACTGCGCAAGTTACTTCTACGTGTTACTGCTGTTCTTTACTCGCGATGTTCCGCTTTTGACTGGCCAGTTGTTTCATCAGATCTTCAACTGCCACATCCAGTTGGCGATCGCGGCCGGCGAGGTTGTCCTCCGGCAAATTGTCCACGCGAATGTCAGGCTGCACCCCATAGTTTTCCATGTTGGTGTGTTTCGCGTCCGCGAGATAAACGCCGACGCCAGGCGTGCGCACCGTAGAGCCATCGATGAGTGAATAACTTCCCGTGCCGATCACCGCGCCCATCGTCGGAGTCCCGATGACCTTGCCCAAGCCAAGCGCGCGGAAACCAGCCGGGAACATCTCGGCGTTGGAAGCGGAACGCCAGTTTTGCAGCACGACCTTCGGTCCAAAGTAACCGGCAAATGGACGACCGCTGGCTTCGACCCCACGCGGTTGCCAAACCTGATATTGCCGCTGCACGAGAATCGCGAGCAGCTCCTGCTCGATGTTGCCACCCGTTCCAACGCTGGTCGATGATCATTGCCTCCTTGTTGCGAAACTCGCGAACCTCCTTTTCGAATTTGCGCAGGCTGGGCGGGTTCATCGCCTGAATATGAAGGTAAGCGATGCGTCCGCCCGACAGCTCATCAACCTTTTGGCGACGTTCTTTCACCCAACGCTCGTAGCGAAGGTTCGAATACGCGGCAGAGTTGATGGCTTCAATGCGAGTTTTCCAGGCGCCTTCGGTGGAGGGTTTGTTGTTGAAAGTAACTTCCACTTTGCGATTGAGGCGATCGTTCAGCAGCTGCCAATATTCATCCCCGGCCTTCACTTCTTTGCCGCCGATGGCAACTAAATAGTCGCCGACATTCACTTTGACCCAATCCTTGTCGGCCGGTCCATTTTCGTAAATGTAAGCAACGCGGTAGCGGCCGGCCGTCGTATCAGGCTCGAGTTCAATACCGAGGTGGCCCGTTGAGCCTGCTCCGCCGAGCCCGCGCGGTGGAGGCGCCGCGCCCGTGTGCGAAGCGTTCAACTCGCCAATCATCTCGTTAATGATGTTGAGCAACTCCTGTCGATCGCCGACGAATTCAACCAGTGGCTCGTACTTGGCTTTGGCTGCGTCCCAATCCATGCCGTGCATGGCCGGATCGTAAAAGCGATATTTCATTGTGCGCCACGCATCGCCAAACATCTCCGCCCACTCCGTTGGACGATTGATCTTTACGCGCACGTTGAAGTTGATACGTCGCCGCGCGCCCTCAGCGCCGCCGGTCGCCGGTCCACGACCGGCCGCAACTGATGCGGCGCCTGCTCCCAACGCGATCGAATAAATCCCGTCGCGTTCGCGGAAAAACAGCGTGCGTCCATCGCGCGTGATACTGAGATCGCCAATGCCGCCGCCAAACCCGCCGCCGCCGGGACCGCCTTCGCCTTCACCTTGCGCTGCTCCGCCGGAAGTGATGCGCGCCAGGCGCTTGCCGTCTTCCTGAATCGAATAAATCACCGGAACCTGCGTGGTTGCGGACGGTTCGGAAGTGACAAACACAATGGTGCGGCTGTCAGGCGCCACCGTGAACGTGGAAATTGGGAATGGCATGCGCGTGACTTGTCGCGTACGACGCTTCATGCCGGTCCAATCCATTTTTGTTTCATGTGGCGGTCGGTTCATCGGCGGACGACGCTGCGGGCCGGCGCCTTCGCCACCTTCACCGGCGCCAGATGGCGCAGCTTCGGCGTCGGGTCGCTCTTCCGGGTCGTCCGGATCGCGATCGAGTTTCTCGAGCCCAAGAGAATAGATTTGCACTGAAGCATTCGCGAACCCGCCCCCACCGGCAGATTCAGATCGGATGAAGAAAATTTTGCGACCGTCGGGAGCGAAACGCGGACTGCGATCGTCGTAAGAATCGAAGGTGACCTTGTGTGCTTCCTTTTCCTGACCTGAAGACGCAATCACGTAAACGTCGGTCGTGCGGCTCGCGTCGGCTTTCGAGTAGGCCAGCCACTTGCCGTCAGGCGACCATTCCGGCGTCGAGATGTTGCCGTAACGCGATGAATCAATCTCGACAGTCTGCTTCGTGCCCACATTCGCCTTCCGGAGCTTGCTGTCTGAGGTCGTGAACGCAATCTCTTTCGAATCAGGCGACCAGTTGTAGCCAAGCTTCAGTGTGTCGATGTCGCTCAGCTTCTGCGCTTCGCCTGAGCCATCGACGGCCACGACGTAGAGTTCTTCGCGTCCGCTACTGTCGGAAATGAACGAGAGCGATTTGCCATCGGGCGAGTAGCCGACCGCACGATCGCGTGCTGAACTGTCGGTGATTTGCCGAATGTCGCCTTCTTCAACCGGCACGGTGAAGATTTCGCCGTGCACTGAAACGACCAGCCGCCGCGCGCTCGGCGCGAGGTCGTAATCGTCAGACTCAGAACTGAAGGCGCGCATTTCGGTGTCGTTTTCGGCCGTCTCCGCATCGATGTCGAGTTTGATCGGCGTTACTTTCTTGCTCGCCGTGTCGAGCTTCCAGATGCCGAAGTCATGTTCGAAAACTATCGTACGGCCGTCCGCGCTGATCGATGGAAATCGCACATCCCCGCTCCGGAACGAGGTGACCTTGTCCGCCTTGCCGCCGGCCTCGGCAGTGCGCCAGATGTTCGTCAGACCGTTGCCGTCACGGTCGCTGACAAAATAGATGTCACCGTCACGGCTCCACATCGGCCACGAATCGAGGCCGTCAAAATCCGTTAATTGCGTGAACTTCTTTGCCGAGACGTCTTCGATCCAAACATCCGTCGCGTACGCGCCGCGATAATATTTGCGCCAGTACACCTGCCCTTTCGGGTTATAGGCTATGCGTTTGCCATCGGGAGAGAAGCTCGCGGCATTGCCCATGTCTGGCCCGGCGTGCCATGGCATGCCGCCATCGACGCTGACGACATAAAGCTGGGCCATAAAATCTTCGCCGCGTTGGCTGCTGAAGAGAATCCCACGGCCGTCGGGCGTCCAACCCAGCACCGTATCGTCAGCCGAATGATGCGTAAGCTGTTTCGCCGTTCCGCCCGTGGACGGAATGATGTAGACGTCGAGATTGCCGTTGCGATCACTCGAGAACGCGATCCATTTTCCATCGGGCGAGAATTTCGGGTAAGCGTCACGCGCGCGATTGACTGTGAGACGCTGAACGTTGCCGCCGTTCTCATCCGCGACCCAGATGTCTGCGAGATAAGTGAACGCGACGCGGCCGTTCGAGTAGCTGGGGTAGCGAACCAGCTTCGCCTCGCGGGCGAAAACAATCGAACTAAACGTGAATACGAACAGGCTAATGGCAAGCAGGTAGAGTTTCTTCATGGCTTTACTCCTGACCAGACAACTGTTTAGAGGGCGAGCGATAGCCCGCCAGGATTGGAATGATTGATGACTTACTTAGTCCCGTTTAAAACGAAACCTTCTGACTAGAACTCTATTGACGTGGCCGTGGCCATTTCGGTTACGAGAAACAGGTCTGTTTACGGCGTTTCGACGGGCGCACCCGATTCTTTCCACGCCTTCCAGCCGCCAGCCATCGAGAACACGTTCGTGTAGCCCATCTTCTGCAAGACGTCCGCGGCCAACGCTGAGCGGTAGCCGCCGCCGCAATACAGAATCAATTCGGTAGATTTGTCCGCGACGGACGTTTCGATGTCGCGTTCGATGATGCCCTTGCCGAGGTGAACCGCGTCGGCCGCGTGCGCTGCGTCCCATTCATTGTCTTCGCGCACGTCGATCAACTGCGCGTTCGGGTTCGCGGTCAGCCGGTCGCGCGTTTCCGCGACTGTGACTTCCTTGATCCGGGTCTTCGAATCATTAACTATTCTTAGAAATCCTTCGGAATGTTTCATGGATGCCTCACGATGCGGCTTGTTTTGTTCAGAGTCCCGTAGTGACGAAATATTTATAGTAACGGGCGACCACAAACTCTCCAGCCCCGTAGGGGCGATATGTCACTCCTAACGGAGCTTCGAATTGTTTGGAAGATCTTGATCTATAAATATGCGGCTCCCACGGAGCCAAAGGCTAATTGGC
>DASXTE010000057.1:0-3335 GCA_036505595.1 Pyrinomonadaceae bacterium | reverse complement strand
CGGCTTATCAATGAACACTCGGACTATCGGGTGGCCTTCGGGACCGGCGACTTCCGCGTGCACCAGCTCGACGCCGTGGTCGATGGCCGTTTGCTCGGCAAGTTCGTGAACGCGCTCTGCAACCGACCCCTGATCCATGATCATGTACCGCAAGTTGTAAGCTTGCGTTCTTTTTAAGTCCCGCAAGTTGCCAACTTGCGCTACTTTCGCCCAAAAGAAAAAGTGGGCGAAAACCCACCGGACAACGACGCCGCAGACCCGATAAGAAGGTGAATTATACGGAAAGGATTGGGATGAGGCAAACGTAGAACAGAGTTTGTAGAACAGGCTGCAGTCTGGTTCCCTCTCCCTTTGGGAGACGGTTAGGGTGAGGGCCGAAGGTAGCGAGAAAACCAGACTTTTTAATTTCTTTCTTTTCCGTAGCTTCGCCCCTCACCCCGGCCCTCTTCCAATGGGAGAGGGAGTCATGAACTCAGCTTCGCCTTCACAGTTTCGCTCACAGCCTTCCCGTCCGCGTTCTTTCCCGCCAGTTTCGCCATTGCCGCTTTCATCACCGCGCCCATGTCTTTCATGGATGACGCGCCGGTTTCGGCGATCGCCGCGGCGACGGCGCTGTCGATCTCGTCCTGGGAAGCGGCTTGCGGTAGATATGCTTCGATGATGGCAATCTCAGCCTGCTCTTTGTCAGCCAAATCCTGACGCCCGCCCTTCTGATATTGCTCGACTGAATCGCGACGCTGCTTCACCTGCGAACGCAAGAGCTTCTGCACGTCTTCATCCGTTAGTTCGCCGCTGCCCTCTTTCTCACGATTGGTTATAGCGGCTTTGACCATGCGCAAAGTTGAAGTGCGCGCCGCGTCCTGCGCCTTCATCGCTGCGGTCATATCGGAAATGATTTGTTGTTTCAAGCTCATAGTTATGTTTCCAAAACTCTAGCGTATCAGGACAGTTTTCGCTAAGATGCCGCGCGTTCTTCTCGTAGACCATTGCCGAGCGCAGCCAATGCGAGGCAATGCGCGGATCGGCAGAGTCGCTATTCATTTCATAAGTCTTAGCAGCACGCGGGCTAAGGTCACGTCATCATCGAAACACCCTGACGAGGTTGAACACATGACTGATGAACAACCAGCATCCGCTTCACCATGGCATGCGCCTGCGTCGCAAGTCGTGAAGTCGATCGCCTTATTTCTCATCGTGATGGGTTCCTTGCTCGCGATTTGGGACATCGTTGGGATTTCCAGTACGGTGGGAACCTACAGTTATAGTCGCCCCATGCCAGACGCGTTATTTTTCCCCTATGTCATTAACTTGTCGATCTACGTCGACATGGGACTACTTTTCATCATCGCCGGGACGGCGCTGGCGTTCAATCGCCGATGGGGCCGGACTGTCGGATATGCTGCAGGGGTTTCATGCTTCGTCGCCTGGTTCGCCGCATATATCCTGGGCGGATACGTCACGCGGCTTGTGGAAGAACACTCGATTCGTCCCCCGGTTCGACAATTGTTTCCTCATTTCGATTTGCCATTGAGTTTGACTGTATTCGGGCCGCTCGTCGCAATCCTCGCATTCGTATTGCTGAGTTTGCCGGAGGTCGGTCGTTGGGTTAAGAGTCAACCGCCGTCGCCGTCGCTTTCGAACGCAAAAATGAACGGCATGGCCATCGCCAGTCTGATTTGTGCGCTGATTCCGCTGTTTGGAATTACTCAAGTCGGCGGTGTTGCGTTTGGCGTTGGCTCGCTGGTGCAAATAAAAAGGTCGAATGGCGCCTTGCGCGGAAGAGGCCTCTCCGTCGCTGGCATTGTAATCTCATCCGCGTTGCTGACTTTGGTCGCGACATTCGTGATCGTAGCGACGTTCATTCTTCAGTAAACCTAGTGGGCTTGCCATTGCCGGACGCGAGATGTTTCTTGAGGAATCGAGCAGTGTGCGAGTTCTTCGCTTTCATAATCTCTTCCGGCGTGCCCGTCGCCACCACCTGGCCACCCGCCTCGCCGCCTTCCGGACCTAAATCAATGACGTAGTCCGCGGTCTTTATCACATCGAGATTGTGTTCGATGACGAGCAACGACCCGCCGGCGTCAATCAGTGCGCGGAAGGCAGTGAGCAGTTTGTTAATGTCGTCGAAGTGCAGACCCGTTGTCGGCTCGTCGAAAATGTAAAGCGCACGCGCGCCGGCGCGTTTCGACAAATGCGCCGCCAGTTTCACGCGCTGGGCTTCACCACCCGAAAGCGTTGTCGCCGATTGGCCGAGACGCAGATAACCCAACCCGACATCATCCAGCACCCGGAGCTTGTTGGTAATCTTCGGAACATCGCGGAAGAACGTGAGCGCTTCGTGCACGGTCAGGTTCAGAACTTCGTGAATGTTCTTGCCGCGATAGCGCACGTCGAGAATTTGCTGTTTGAAGCGCGTGCCTTTGCATTCTTCGCAGACCAATTCAACGTCGGCGAGAAACTGCATTTCGACTGTGACGGTGCCATCGCCTTGGCAAACTTCGCAGCGGCCGCCCGGCACGTTGAAAGAAAAGTGTGAGGGCTCAAGACCGCGTGCCTGAGCCTCGCGTGTCGACGCGAACGTTTCGCGAATCGCGTCGTAAACTTTGATGTAAGTCACCGGATTCGAGCGCGGCGTGCGGCCAATTGGTGATTGATCGACGAGAATCACGTCGTCGATGTGCTGACCACCTTCGAGTTTGTGAAATGCGCCGACGTGACCCTGCCAATCGCCGCGCTGCTTCTTCAGGCCTGCGTAGATACAATCGTGAACCAACGTCGATTTGCCTGAACCGCTGACGCCGGTGATGCAGACGAGCATGTCTAGCGGAATTTCAACGTCGATGCTCTTCAGATTGTGTTCGCTGGCGCCGCGAATGCTGAGTCGTTTTATTTGCAAAGGCCGCCGGTGTTTCGGCTCTTTGATTTCTGCGTCGCCACGGAGATAGCGCGCCGTCAGCGACTGTGGACTCTCAAGCAGCCCCGGAAAATCGCCTTCGTAAATCAATTTTCCTCCGAGTTCACCCGCCGCCGGCCCAATGTCGAGCAAGTGATCCGCCGCCCGCATCATCTCTTCGTCATGCTCGACGACCAGCACCGTGTTGCCGATGTCGCGTAGATTGTGCAGCAGGCGAATCAGACGATCGTTGTCCCGCGGATGCAGACCAATGGACGGCTCGTCGAGCACATAAAGAGCACCGACCAAAGACGAACCGAGATTTGTCGCAAGTTGAATTCGTTGCGCTTCGCCCCCAGACAAAGTCGAAGCAAGGCGATCCAGCGTCAGGTAATCCAAACCTACGTCGACCAGAAACTTCAGCCGCCGTCGAATCTCGAAT
>DASXTE010000056.1:0-15087 GCA_036505595.1 Pyrinomonadaceae bacterium | reverse complement strand
TTTTTCAAGCTGGGCACAACCGAGGACGTCCGCCGCTTAACGGAACAAACCTACATTCTCGAACCAGTCGATACCCCTATTCTTTTTGGCGCGCCGCGCGTTGTCGCAGTCCAGGGCCGGCTGCCGTTCGTCCGCGTTGATGCCGAAGGCGCGATTCAAACTCGTCCCCACGATCAGGAGCGAGTCGTTTACAGAGTCTATTCGGACACGACGGAGCCGGGTCCAGCAACGCTTCGCTCAGATCGTCTGCAATACTTCGTTGAATCGGCGCGATACCTTGAATTGCCGGCGAATCTCGATCCGCGCATCGGAACACTTGCGCGCGAAGTGATCCAAAAAAGCGGTGCGAGAACGTGGTACGACGCCGTTCGCGCTGTCGAATCCCACCTGCGTGACAACTACGGCTACTCGCTCGAGATGAAAGCTGGCGGCCCTGATCCCCTTTCCGATTTTCTATTCAACGTGAAAGCCGGACATTGCGAATACTTCGCCACAGCGATGGCCGTGATGCTGCGAACGCAGGGCATTGCTTCGCGGGTGGTGAATGGTTTCCTGCCCGGCGAGTACAACGAAGCTGCGGGCGCATTCACAGTGCGCCAGAGCGACGCGCATTCGTGGGTTGAAGTTTATTTTCCGCAGGCGAACTCGTGGGTGACCTTCGATCCGACGCCGCCGGCCGGACGCAAACCGCATGAGCGCACGGGGCTGGCAGGAGCCTTGAGCAAGTATTCTGAAGCGCTGGAGCTAATGTGGTTTCAGTATGTCGTTGGATATGACAAAGAGGAGCAACGCTCGCTCGTCAGTTCAGTGCGTAGACAACTAAGTAATTTGCAGCGAGGCTCTATCAGCAAATTCGAGCAGGTGCGAGCTGCTCTGCCTTCGCTTATTAGGCCAATTCTGTTGGTGTCCGGTTCCGCGCTGGGGTTACTGATGGCCGTATTCGTAACTCGGCGTGTGCGCCGATTTGGTTGGCAAAAGGGTTTGAGAGTCTGGCAAACGGGAGCTGAAACAGAAACCACGCGCGTTGCCTTTTACGAACGACTATTGCGCACGTTGGAGAGGCAGGGGATCAAGCGCGAATTGTACGAAACACCGCTGGAGTTTGCTTCCGCGCTCGGCGTGAACGAAGCGCGAGCGATTACCAATGCGTACAATCGAGTTCGGTTTGGGGAAGAGAAGTTGTCTGAATCTGAGCGTTCGCAAATCGAGAGTTTATTGACGCGAATTGAGCAGAGTCGAACGGATAATTAACCACAGAGGACACAGAGGAAAAGACAAATCCGAATGAACAATAGTTCTTTGCGTTTCTTTGCGCCTTTGCGATTTGGCGTGAAATAAAGCTGGCCTAACAAGTTCACGCAAAGGCGCTGAGTCGCAAAGGATCGCAAAGACGAATCTTAAAACGACTAAAGATTGAGAGACGGCGTTCACTCTTTTTGTATTTTGGTTTTCCTCTGTGTCCTCTGTGGTGAATAGATCTCATGAATAAAGTTGGTTTTATTAGTCTGGGCTGCCCGAAGAACCTCGTCGATAGCGAGGTGATGATGGGTCAGCTCAAGCAAAATGGTTATCAAATCACCGCGGATGCCGAAGAAGCGGACACTGTTGTTGTGAATACCTGTGGCTTTATCGATTCAGCCAAGAAGGAATCGATCGAAGCGATTCTCGAAGCTGCACGGTTGAAGACTGACGGGAAAGCAACACGACTGGTAGTTGCCGGTTGTTTGGTCGAGCGTTACCGCGAAGAACTGAAAGCGGAGATGCCGGAAGTCGATGCGTTCATCGGCACGAGTCAAATTAACGATATCCTCACCGCTTGCGATCCGAAGACGAACACGCGCTCGCTTCCGGTGATTCCGCTGGGCAACCAGAGCGCGACCTATCTTTACGATGAATCGACACCGCGCGTACTCGCCACGCCTTCGCATTACGCATTCATCAAGATCGCGGAAGGCTGCGATCGTCCCTGTGCTTTCTGCTTCATTCCGCAGATGCGCGGACACTTTCGCAGCCGGCGTTTCGGATCGATTGTCGCCGAAGCGCATCAACTCGCCGAAGAAGGCGTGAAGGAATTGGTGCTGGTGGCGCAGGATTCATCGCGCTACGGTGAAGACCTGGGAAAACAGGATGCGCTGGCTCATCTGCTGCGCGAGCTTTCGCACACCGATGGCATTGAATGGGTGCGCGTGATGTACACCTATCCGACCCACATCAGCGATGCCTTTCTCGATGTCCTGGCGGAAGAGCCAAAGGCCGTGAAGTATCTCGACATGCCTTTGCAGCATGCTTCTCAAAACGTCCTAAAACTAATGAAACGTGGCGGAAATCGCGGATCGTTGGAAAGATTGATTCAACGAGTACGCGCGCGCGTCCCGGGCATTGCAGTGCGCACGACTTTCATCACAGGATTTCCTGGCGAGACTGACGCAGACTTTGAAGAGCTGTTGGCTTTCGTTAGGAACGTCGAATTCGATCGAGTCGGAGTGTTTACTTATTCAGACGAAGAAGGTACGCCGGCGTTCAATCTACCCAACAAGGTCGATCCAAAGACGGCAAAGCATAGGCGCGACCGCCTGATGAAGGTGCAATCGAAGATGGCGAAACGCAAACACCAGACGATGATCGGCAAAACTGTTCGCGCGATGTTCGAAGGCGAATCAACTGAAAGCGATTTGCTCTGGCAGGCACGTCTGGAAACCCAGGCGCCGGACATTGATGGATGCGTTTTGATCAATGACGCGCCGGAAGATATCTCACCTATTGCAGGTGAAATCTTAGACGTCATGATTACTAACGCCCAGGATTACGATCTAGTAGGGCGCATCCTCTAATACTTCACAAACTCAAACTTCAAGCGCAGGCCTCGCCGCGGGCTGTTGTAGAAAGTTCCGAAATCGGGCGCGTCGATGTTGTTCTGAAAATCGCGCGGGTTCCAGTGGCTGGTCAAGTTGAAAAGCTTCACGCCGAATCGTCCCGGAAACTTGCGACCGCGGAACTTCGCGGGAATGAAGCCCCAGTTCGGCACACGCGGCGCCAAACCTTTCGTTATCTGCAAATCAACTGAGAAGAACGCTGGATAGCGGCCGGCGCGGTTGCGCGGACCGACAAAATTCTGGTTCTCATCAACGAGCGAAAATGGAAAGCCGGTGTGCCAATCCATCACCGGCGAGACTGTAATCCGTTTTGGCAGTCCAATGTCCCCCCAGAAAAGCAGCCGATTTGGCGCATCGAATGGTTGCAGAGACCTCTCGTTCGCGCGAATCACCGGATTGCGCAAGGTACCGAAATAATTATTGAAGGCATTGAGGTCGCCCGTCGCGTGTGAGCTGACGTATGCGATGTAGAGATGTCTTCGTTCCTGTAAACGCAAACGACCTGTTATCTGGAATTCGCGATAACGCGACACGCCGTCATTTCTGAGTAGCAACCTGCCGTCAGCAATAGGTTCAAGGATGAAATCGCGTCGCGTCCGACGTTCCTCGAAACCAAACCGCAGCAGTAACCGCTTGATTTCGTGATCGATCTGAAGCGTTGCTGCGACGCTGTACGGATTGCGGTAGCCGTTCGCGTCGACAATGTGGCGAAGTGTTATCGGGCCGTCAACGATCGTCGAACCGTTCGCGGCAAAGGTCGTCACGACGCGATGTTGATACTGGTCGAAAATCCCGACGCTGATTGGAATCTTGTCGTAGAAGAGTCCTATGCCACCGCGAATGACAGTGCGGTCGTTTGCGAAAGGCAGCACCGCAAAGCCCAATCGCGGGGCAAAGTTATTGTCTTTACTAATCGCGTCGCGATCCCAGCGCAAGCCAAAATCGATTGTTAAGCTGCCATTGGGGTGCCAGGTGTCCTGCGCAAACGCTGCAAGCTCAGTGTTGTTACGCTTCAAGGTTCCGGCGCCGGCAAACGTAAGTAGCTGGCTCATCGTTCCATTGCGGCGCACAATCCGAATTGGAGCCGATGTGTCAACACCATCGAACGTGGTGTGGCTTACATCTATTCCAAATCTAAATTCATGTTCACCGTCAAATTTCTTTTCCGGCAGGGACAACGTCTCAAGCCACTCAGCACGCCGGCTGTTGCGCTGCTGTCGAGTGAACCAGCCGCCGGAGCGCGTGGCAGGAGAAATCACAAAAGGTGCTTCGCTATTTCCAAAGACATCGAGATCAAATTGCTTCAAGCTGAAGCTGGACTGCAGCAGTGCGCGGTTTTTGAAGGTCGCCTGTTCGTTTACTGAAAAGAACCATCCGCGTTGATGGACATTGGCCGTTGTTTCGAGCGGCGTAAATGTATTCAGGTTTGCGCCGTCGCGTTTTTGCGGAAAGAGAGAGAAACTCACCGCCAAACGATGGACGTTGTTGAGATTGAAATCCAGACGCGTAAACGAATCAAGGCTTTCAAGTTTGCTGTCACGTTGTGCCGGGGGCAAGCTCGTCACTTCTGACCGCACAAATCGATATTCGAAACTCTGAAAGAAAAATGCCTTGTCTTTTTTGATTGGACCACCAACGGCAATACGGGGCGTCGCGGATTGGACGCCGTAGAACTTGCCCTCGCGAATGCGCGGACGCACGACCACATTCGTCAGCAGATAGCGCCACTGATTGCTTCCTGAACGCGTTTCAATCGCCGTAACGGCGCCGGTGAATCTGCCGTATTCCGCCGAAAATGGATTCGAGAAAACCTGCACTGACTCAACCGCTTCAAGTGGCAAATCGATCGCAGCGTCGCCCGTGACCGGATCCGTAACATTCAAACTGGACACAAGCACGCCGCCCTGGTCCGGACGCGTACCTTTGATGTTCAGCGCTCCGTCGGGACCGCGCGTGACTCCAGGAAGCAGCGGCAACGCGTCTTGAAACTTTTCGTTCACCAGTGGCACGTCGTGCAATTTTGAACCTGACAATTGCCCCGCGACCGTTGTGTCGGTCGTGTTGATGCGGTCTTCCCCGCGCGAGACGGTAACGGTTGCCTGGATCGCGCTCGGCTGCAAGAGGACGTCGAGGTCTATCGTCGCGTCAATGGCCACAATCACACGCCGCTCTTCGGCCTTGAAGCCGCGAAGACTGGCGGTCAACGTGTATTCGCCTGCTGCCAAACGATTAAAAGAATATTCACCGGACTCGTCACTTACTGTTTCGAGTTTCTTATTAGCGAGCGGCGTTCCGCCGAGAGTAACGACCGCACCCGGCAGGCGTTCAAGACGATCCCCGGAGACAGCGAGAATTGTCCCGCGGATGCGGCCGCTCGGTTGAAGTTCCGTGATGGCCGCTGATGACTGGGAAACGCTTCCGAGCAGAAGCACACTGACCAGCAAAGCGCCCGGACGCCGCGCTGCTGTTAACAGGAGTCTGCCGTATAACCTTAACTTCAGCGCCAAAAAATTATTCAGTCCGTCGGAAAAATATTGCAGGGATAGGTATCGTTTACAGCCGATGGGGAGAACTTGAGTTTGTACAATAGACTTATCAGCACGACGACACAAGCAGCACCTCATAATGCTGCCTGAACTATGAAATTCGCGTGCCGACACTTCGGGCGGCAGTCGGAAACGATCGGATTGGCTCGTGCAGGAAAAAGCCAATCGCATTGCGTCGGATCTTGAGCTGGAGTACAAATTAGGGCTTGTACTGCGATCTAACCTGTATCAATGACGGCGGTTAAAGAATCCAGCGATGAATTGAATCCGGCGGTTGCGATTTCGCCGACTGAAATCCCTGCCCCGAAAAGGCGCAATGCGGCCGATTATCTGGCGCTGGCGATTGCGACCTGCGGAGTTGGGTATTTTCCGATTGCACCCGGAACGCTGGGCTCGCTTGTCGGAGTTGCGATCTACCTTCCACTCGAATACGGCACTCGCCAGTTGTTAGCAAAAATACCGGCGTTCGTTCTTCCGATTGACACGCCGGTACTCGCGATAAAGTCGCTGGTTATTCTTGGTCTGACCTTGATTGGGATTTGGGCGGCTTCGCGGGTTGAAGCACGTTTGCGAATCAAAGATCCCGGCTTAGTCGTCATCGACGAGGTCGCAGGTCAGATGATCGCGCTGTTATCGGTGCCTGCATTTTTCACTGGTTGGCTGCCGGTGCTGTCCGCGTTCCTGCTATTTCGAACGTTCGACATCTGGAAGCCTTATCCCATTCGCCGACTGGAAGCTCTGGAATCTGGTTTGGGTATTATGGCTGACGATGTAGTGGCAGGAGTCTACGCCTTCATTGTGAACTGTTTGCTCATAAGCCTTTACGTGCTGCTGATGAAGTAGCGCCGCGGCTATTTCTTTCGTTCACGCCCAATCCATCCCGCCCGCCAAAACAGGCTGAGCATTACTACTGCGACGGTTATCATTATTCCCCAAACAGCAAAATAGCCGTACGCCTTATGGAGCTCAGGGATGTAGTCGAAGTTCATCCCATAGACTCCGGCGATGAAAGTCAGCGGCAACATCACGGCAGAAAAAATCGTCAGCACTTTCATGATTTCGTTCATGCGATTGCCAACGACGGACATATAGGCATCGAGCGCGCCACTGAGCAGGTCGCGATAGCTCTCGGCCATATCGGTCACGCGCATGATGTGGTCGTAGATGTCGCGATAAAACGGGAGCAGTTGTGGGGGAATCAGCGCAAATTCGCCGCGACTGGTGCGAAGAATTACTTCGCGTTGCCTTCCGGTGATGCGCCGCAGCCGCAACACGCCTCGCTTCAAATCCATAATTTCTTCAAGAATCGCCTTGTTCGGACGACTGAGCGTGAAGATGTCGTCTTCGAGTTTCGCAATACGCTCGTCAAAGTCGTCCAGCACTGGCGCGTAATAATCCACGATTTGATCGAGAATTTGATGCAGCAAAAATGCCGGACCTCGCTGGCATATCACCGGGCTGGTGCTGAGGAGCTTCTTCACATTGTTGATGCTGCGGAACGGGTCGTGATGGTAGGTGATCACGTAATTCGATCCGAGAAAACCATCGAGCTCAATCGTATTGAAGTGATCGGGGCTGGTGTCCGCGCGCACACCATGAACGATGAAGTAGAGGTAACCGGGAAACTCCTCGACCTTGGGATAATTGCGCGTCTCGCGACAATCCTCGACTGTCAGGGGATGAAAGTGAAAGACGTTCAGGAGAATTTGCTCATCGGCTTCCGCGGGCGCTTCCATGTCTACCCAAATGACCGACTTTTCGTTTTTCAGTAACTCTGGCAACTGTTCGGCAGTAAAGCCGGTTTCGATTTTTTCGCCGCCTTCACGATAGACGATAATTTCCATCTACTCTCTCCACCGGTTTAGAAGCGGGTTACCGCCTGTTTATCGTCGGGCAGTAGCCCGACGCTAAACCTTATGCAGGCTGGCAGCCTGCGTTACACAAACTCGACGTGTCTTCGGCAGACTGTTACCATACAGGCCTTTCACAGGCAAGCCATTTCTTTCTGAACTGTTCCATGCCCATCAAAATTTTCGTTGCCGATGATGTCAGCGAGAGCGGACTCGAGCCGTTGCGTTCCGATTCGTTCGCGATCGAGAAGCGCACTGGCTTACCTGGTCAGGATTTGGGAAGAGCGTTGACTGATGTTGACGGCTTGGTGGTTCGCAGCGAAACGAAGGTCACCGCGGATTTGATGGATGCGGCATCGTCGCTTCGCGTGATTGGCCGTGCGGGAGTCGGCGTTGACAACATTGATGTGCCCGCGGCCACGGCGCGCGGGATCGTGGTGATGAACGCGCCGGACGGTAACACGATCACCACCGCGGAACATACGATTGCCTTGCTCGTGTCACTTGCACGTAACGTCCCGCAGGCCAACAGCAGCGTGAAGGCCGCCCGCTGGGAAAGGAAACGATTCGTCGGCGCAGAATTGCGTGGCAAGACGCTGGGCGTAATTGGGTTGGGTCGTATCGGTCGCGCGGTGGCACAAAGAGCAGCAGCGCTGGGCATGAAGATCGTGGCGCACGATCCCTTCGTCGCTGTCGATCAAACAGGGGATGTCGAAATCGAAGTAGCCTCGCTGGACGAAGTGCTTTCCCGTGCGGATTTTTTGACGATTCATACGCCGTTGACGAACGAGACACGCGGCCTCATCAGCGCAGATGCGTTCGCGAAGATGAAACCAGGGGCGCGAGTTATCAACTGCGCACGCGGCGGGTTGGTTGATGAGCGCGCTCTGTACGATGCGATTACTTCTGGCAAGATCGCGGGCGCTGCCCTCGACGTATTTGAACAAGAGCCCCCACCTTCTGATCACCCTTTGCTGTCTCTCGATCAGGTAATCGTGACGCCGCATCTCGGCGCGTCAACAGCCGAGGCGCAGGAAGCCGTGGCCCTTACCGTGGCCGAGCAAATGCGCGACTACTTACTGACCGGCGCGTTGCGCGGCGCGGTGAACATGCCGGCCTTCGGAGCGCAAGAACTTGCGACGCTTCACCCGTATCTTTTGCTCGCAGAAAGTCTCGGCCGTTTTCAAGCCCAGCTAATGGAAAGCCCAGTGCGCGGTGTGCACCTTGAATTTGCCGGCGAGTTGGTCGAGATGGATGCGGCGCCGGTCACCCGCGCGTTCCTCGCCGGACTGCTGCGCGACATCAGCGCGCGCGTGAATGTTGTCAACGCGTTCGTCATCGCAGAGGAGCGCGGGATTGCTGTCACCACGTCCTACCTGCGCGGCGCGAACGTCGCGTCTGCGATGCGGACCTCAGTCGTGAGCAGAACAGGCGAACAAACCGCTTCCGGATCAGTATTCACGACGGCGGAAGGTTATCGCGAAGGTCGCATCACCAGAATCAACGGCTTTCGGATCGAAGCGATTCCGCGCGGCAATATGCTGGTGATGCACAATCGCGACGTGCCGGGGGTCATCGGCAAAGTCGGAACCATTCTCGGCGATGCGGGCATCAACATCAGCGCATTTCATCTGGGACGCCGCGAACGGGGCGGGGAAGCGATGGCCATAATTGAAGTTGACGCGCCGCTCAACAGAGCCACTGTAGATAATCTGCTGGCGTTTGCTCCGGTGATTTCCCTTCGACAGATTGAGCTTTAGCGAATCGAATCTTCCGCGCGTGTGCAACGATCAGGTTCCTGACTTAATTTCACAAGAATTTACAATTCGTTTCTCGAATTCCAGAACGTTCTGCGATAAACTCCGCGGTCTCTTCAACACCTGAATTTGAGACTGTTCGATGCCCGATCAAATGCCAACGAACGTGCAACCGGCAGGCGCCGTGAATCCCGAGCCCGCAAAGCCCGCGCGTCAGCGCATCGATTCAGTCGATTTGCTGCGCGGGATTGTGATGGTGATCATGATGCTGGATCACACGCGCGACTTCGTGCACAAAGGCGGCCTCTTTTTCGATCCCACCAACCTGGCCCAAACGAACATAGAGCTTTTCCTTACGCGCTGGATCACGCACTACTGCGCGCCGGTTTTTGTTTTCCTCGCGGGCACGGGCGCTTATCTCCAACTCGCGCGTGGCAAGAGCAAGCGCGAGCTTTCGCGATTTCTGGTGACGCGAGGACTGTGGCTGATCTTTTTGGAAGTAACGCTTGTGCGGCTCGGCGCGACTTTCAGTCTTGACTATAGATTCTTCGCGTTCTTGCAGGTCATCTGGGTGATCGGAATCTCGATGATCGTGCTTGCGGCTTTGATTCACTTGCCGCTCAAGATCACTGCCACGTTTGGGCTGCTGATGATTGCGCTGCACAATCTGCTGGATCGATTTCAAGTGCAGCCATTTTTCGGGCCGGGCACGCCTATGCCATCGACCGGCGCGAAGCTCTGGATACTGCTGCACCAGCAAGGATTGTTTCCGATATTGCCGGTACTGAGTCCAGTAGTATTCGTCGTCTATCCGCTGATTCCGTGGATCGGCGTTATGGCTGTCGGTTACGCGTTTGGCGCGCTCTATCAGCAAAGTACTGAACGTCGCCGAAAGCTTCTGCTGATGATTGGCGGCGCATTGACCGTGCTCTTCGTATTGATCCGCGCCACTAATTTCTATGGCGATCGATCGAAGTGGGCACCGCAAAAGAACGCTATCTTCACCGTTCTTTCATTCGTCAACACGTCGAAGTATCCACCGTCGCTATTATTTCTGTTGATGACCTTGGGGCCGGCGATCGTGGCGCTCGCTTGGTTCGAGGTCGCTAACCGCGGCCCCATTAGTCGCTTCTTCATCACCTTCGGTCGCGTGCCGCTCTTCTTCTACCTGCTGCAATGGTTCACGGCGCATGGGATTTCTGTCCTGCTGCATTTGGCCTTTGGCAAGCCGGTGCGCTGGCTGTTTATGAGCCCGATCACCCTTTTCCAAAATCCACCAAAAGGACAGGGCTTTGACTTGTGGGTGGTTTATCTGTCATGGATTGCCGGCGTGTTGCTTCTGTATCCGCTGTGTAAATGGTTCGCGGGCGTGAAAGCGCGAAGAAAAGATTGGTGGTTGTCCTACCTCTAAAAGATGCTGAACGAAGCCGTCGCTTACTACCACAAGCTGCTTGACGATCAGGAGTTAGCCCAAAGCTCGCTCAGGCTGCTCGATGAAGGACTCGAACGCGCGAAGTTGATCTTCGGTGGCCGGCGCCTCTCGCCTTATCTCCGGCCACACTTCGTGAGTGAAGAAGATTTCGCACAAGTCGTGCGCGTCTGCGAGACGGTTTGGGGCGCGATCGAGAAAGTGAAAGATGCCGCAGTTGCAGACGAGTCATTGCTCGACGAACTTGGCCTGACGCCGATTGAGCGTGAGCTGGTGAAGATCGATCCAGGTTATCGTTTTGTCTCGCCCACCGCGCGGCTCGATTCGTTTCTCACCGACGAAGCCTACAGTTTCGTTGAATTGAATGGCGAGAGTCCCGCGGGAATTGCCTATGGCGACGCAGCATTCGAAATTTTCGCGCAGCTCCCGGTGATGAAACGCTTTGCCGAGAAGTACAACGTGCGGCGATTCGAAGGCCGCCCGCTGATGCTGAAGGTTCTGCTCGATTGCTACGAAGAATTTATTGGGCGGAAGCCCGATCGTGCGGCGCACATCGCAATCGTCGATCTGAAAGGCATGCCGACGCTGAAAGAGTTCGAACTGTTCCGCGAATACTTCGAATCGCGCGGCTGTCCTTCGATTATTGCCTCGCCCGATGAACTCGAGTTCAGTAATGGTTGCTTGCGCGTGCGCGATTTCGAAATTGATATCGTCTACAAACGTCTGCTCGTGAACGAATACCTGCCGATTATGAAGGATCAGCCGGCGCTCCTTGACGCGTATCGCGCGCACGCCGTCTGTATGGTTAACAGTTTCCGCTCAAAGATTATTCACAAAAAGGCTCTGTTCGCGGTGTTGACGGACGCACGGTTCAAATCGCTGTTTACCGCGGACGAACAACAGATGATCGCCGGTCACATTCCGTGGACACGGCGCGTGCGCGGAGGGAAGTCAGATTACTATGGCGACGAGATCGATCTTTTTGCGTTCATAAACGAACGCCGCGATCGGCTGGTGCTCAAGCCGAACGACGACTACGGCGGTCATGGAATTTACATCGGTTGGAACACTGACGAGATTGGCTGGGACGAAGCGATTCACAACGCGCTGGCGAATGGCGATTATCTCGTGCAGGAGCGCGTGCCGACCGCACGCGAAACTTTTCCAGCGCTCACTCCTGACGATACGATTCAGTTCGTCGAGCAGCTAGTTGATCTCGATCCTTTGCTTTTCAACGGCAAAGTTGGCTCGGCTTTCACCCGTTTGTCTTCGAATGAACTGGCGAACGTCACGGCCGGTGGAGGCATGGTGCCGACGTTTGTGATTAGCAAGAAGTAGTTAATCCACAGATTACGAGAGTGTCAGTACCGGGAGCGGTAGCGACCGGATCGACCACAGCCTCTGCTAGTACGTGGGCCGAGTGAGTCAATGATGTCTGACTTCACGATAGTTGCACCTTGATCCGGTCGCTATCGCTCCCGGTACTGACACGTTGACACTCTTAACCAGACGCGTTACTGTGTAATCCCGTGATTCACACGGGTTCAAATTCCCAGCCAAAAGCCGTTGCAGTAATCCCCGCTCGCTACAGTTCGACCCGTCTTCCCGGCAAGCCTTTGTTGCCGATTGCCGGTAAGCCGCTGATCGTTTGGGTGGCGGAGCGCGCGCGCGCCGCGTCAACTATTTCGCGGACGATCGTCGCGACTGACGACCCGCGAATTGTCGATGCAGTGAATGCAGTGGGTTTCGATGCAGTGATTACCCGCGCGGATCATCTGAGCGGAACGGATCGAATCGCCGAAGTCGCGCACAACCTGCATGCCGATATCATCGTGAACGTGCAGGGGGATGAGCCGCTAATCGATCCAGAGACAATCGATCGAGCCGTGAATGCACTTATCCAAGATCCGAACGCCCAGATGTCGACAACGTGGGAGCCAATCACGGAAGTCGACGACGTTAGCAATCCATCGGTGGTTAAGGTGACTTTCGATGAGCAAGGTTACGCGACGGGCTTTTCGCGGAATCCAATTCCCTCTCGTAATCACGCCGAGATCAAGAACGGCTCGAGAGAAAGCAGTCCCGATGCGTCGGGACCGCTTTTTGATTTTAAGAAGCACACCGGGCTGTACGCGTATCGGCGTGAGTTTCTGCTCGAGTTCGCGCGCTGGCCGCCATCAGAATCAGAGAAGCGCGAGTCACTGGAACAGCTCCGCGCGCTCGATCGCGGCGTGAAGATAAAAGTTGTCGAAGCTGCTTCGCCCTCGATTGGCGTGGACACGATGGAAGATTTGGAACGCGTCCGCGGGATCGTTAAGCCGGGGATGAAAGTGACGGCATGAGTGCTGAGAGTTGGATCGGAATTGGAATAATTGCGCTGGTCGTGATCGGCGGGCTCTTGCTTTTGAATCAAATTACCAAGCCCTACGACGTGAAGAACGAAGAAGAATTCGAGAAGCGGAGAAAAGAAAGCGCCGGGATGATGGTCGCAGGCATGAAGGGATTGCAGGGAATCCTCGATCCGGCAGAAAAGAAAGCCGCTGAGGTCCAACAGGATTTGCGACGTGGAATTTATGACGATAAAGAAGAGGCGGACGATCCGCCGGAAGCCGGAAACCAAAGGCAAAAGTAAAAAGGCAAAAGGAAAAACGATTCGCAACCACTTTTGCCTTTTTCCTTTTTACTTTGAACTTTGACCGGAGGTCGTAATGCCTAAATACATCTTCGTAACTGGCGGCGTGGTTTCCAGCCTGGGCAAAGGCCTGGCAGCATCTTCAATCGGCGCGTTGCTCGAAGCGCGCGGACTGCACGTGACGCTGATTAAGCTGGACCCATATCTCAACGTCGATCCCGGCACGATGTCACCGTTTCAGCACGGCGAAGTTTTCGTCACGGACGACGGCGCGGAAACCGATCTCGACCTCGGGCATTACGAGCGCTTCACCCACGCGCACCTTTCGCAGGCGAACAACTGGACTTCCGGCCGCATTTATCGCGAAGTGATCGAGAAGGAGCGCCGCGGCGACTATCTTGGCAAAACGATTCAGGTCATTCCGCACGTCACCAACGAAATCAAGGATGCGGTCCGCTCGGTGACGATGAACGGTGAAGCCGACGTCGTCATCGTCGAAATCGGCGGCACGGTTGGCGACATCGAATCGCTGCCGTTCCTGGAAGCGATTCGCCAGATGGGCAACGAACAGGGCAGAGAAAACGCGCTCTTCATTCACGTGACGCTGGTGCCGTACATCGCGGCCTCGGGCGAGCTGAAGACAAAACCGACGCAGCACTCTGTGCGCGAGCTGCGCGAGATTGGTATTCAGCCTGAGATTTTGCTTTGTCGTTCTGATCGACCACTGGCGCACGACCTGCGATCGAAGATCGCTCTGTTCTGCAATGTCAAAGAATCGGCTGTCATCACCGCGCAGGACGTCGATACGATTTACGATGTGCCGCTGGCGCTTCATGATCAGGGTTTGGACGAACTTATCATCTCGTCGCTTCAGTTGAGCGAAACTGCCGCATCCGCTGACCTAACCGCATGGCGCAAACTTGTCGATACGATTCGTGAACCTTCGGCCGGTGAAACCTCAATCGCCATCGTGGGCAAGTACGTGGAGCTGGAAGATTCCTACAAGTCTCTGCGCGAAGCCTTGACACATGGCGGCGTCGCGAACAACCTGCGCGTGAGTGTGAAATGGATCGAATCGGAAGAGTTGATGGGGGACAACTACGAAGCGCGCTTGCGCGACTTTGACGCGATCCTGGTGCCCGGTGGTTTTGGCAAACGCGGCGTCGAAGGCATGATTCGCGCGATTTCCTACGCCCGCAAAACGCGCACGCCTTACTTTGGGATTTGTTTGGGGATGCAGACGGCGTGCATCGAATTCGCGCGCAACGCATGCGATTTGAAAGATGCCGATTCGACTGAATTCAATGTCGAGACGCCTTTCCCGATCATCTTCAAACTGCGCGATCTGGTGAACGTCGAAGAGATGGGCGGCACGATGCGCCTCGGCGCGTGGGTGTGCCGTTTGGCTGAAGGCTCCTTAGCGCGAGACGTTTACGCCGGCGCAGCCGAGATCAGCGAACGCCACCGTCATCGTTACGAATTCAATCCTGCGTATCGCGAGACTCTGGAGAAAGGCGGGCTTGTCTTCAGCGGCATCTCAACCGACGGCAAGTTCGTGGAGATCGTCGAGCTTTCACGCGACGAGCATCCATGGTTCCTCGGCTGCCAATTCCATCCCGAATTCAAATCGAAGCCTCTCGCGCCTCATCCGCTGTTCGCTTCCTTTGTCCACGCCGCATTTCAAAATCGCTTGCAGACTGAGACAGCACTGGAGCAGATGCCGGAAACTGAATCGGCGACAGTGGATCGGGCTGGGCTCGGAAGCGAGAATTAGGCGATGGATCCTCACTGTGGCGGGATACTTGGAGCCGCGTGGGCGGCAGCTCAGTTGTACCTTCGCAACCGATCGCTCTCACTGTGTTTCGAATATGGTCGTGACGATATCGAAGCAGGTTCCGGTGTCTGTGTAGAGATTGCAGGTCGGTTGTTCGTTGCGACGGCGGCTCATAACTTCGCGCGGTTAGCACCTGGAGTGGTCTGGAGCGCATTTGGCGCGAACC
>DASXTE010000055.1:0-12134 GCA_036505595.1 Pyrinomonadaceae bacterium | reverse complement strand
CCCGGGACGCGACTGGCTTGGTTGGGTTGCGGCCCCTCCGGGTTCGGACGGCGCGGGCGTATGCCTTTCGCACTCGTGATAATGAGCTGGTTTTTCTCAAACAAGACATTCGTCGGATACCAACCTGTAGGAATCAATGAGGTCTGCTTTCGCGTGTTCCGATCGATCACGGCGACGGCGTTAATTCCGGCGAGCGTGACGTAGACGTTCTGCGAATTAGCTTCGCAAGCGGACGGCGTCGTCCCGAAACGGCTGCCCTTTGTCGCGACGGAAATGCTGCTGTTGATGCGGAGCGTGCGTGCGTCAATCCGAGAAACGTCATCGGAGCTGGTATTGACTACGAACAAGGTTCGCCCATCCGAGCACATCTCCTGCGGCGTGCGGCCGACGGGAATTGTTTTGAGAAGTTTCAGGCCGCCATCAAACACGAGCAGCTTGTCTTCGCCAAGCAGCGTGACGAACAATTTGCCGGCGACAAATCGCACGGCGTAGGGAAAATATCCCAGGTCAATTTCCCTGTCCGTCTTCCCGTTCGAAGTATTCAGAATGCTCAGACGGCCGTTGAGGTATTCACCTTTCGCGTTCTTCAGCGCCATCGTCGCCACCGCCAAATGCTGCGCGTCGATGGCCGCTAGTCCACCGGCGAACCCGTCGAGTTGGTATTCGTGATCGATTTCGAACTGCCGATTCACTCGATAAATCTTCTGATCGTAGCCGCCACTGATGTACAGATTGCCGTCGCCGGCCACGACGGCGCTTGGAAAGAGCGAAGTGATGCGCAAGGTTTTGACGACCCTGGCCGTCGCCATATCCACGATCGAGACTTCCTGCGGTTCTTTGTCTTTCGGGTGATAGTAACCCGTGTCGAGCACGACGAGTCTGCCCGCAAACATGACTGCTGCGTACGGCAAGCGGCCGACTTCGACCTGAGTGCCCGCCGGTGCGATGCGCCAGCCGTTCGGCAATTCCGCTTCCGCCACTTCACCGGCTTTCGATCGCTTCTGCGCCGCAGCTACGTAAGGCAGGATCGAATCGTACGAGGTGTGGCGCGCGAACTCCCAAAGTTCGCGATTGAGATCTTCCTGATCGTCGGGATCGTCAACGCGGCGCTGCTGGGCTATCCCGGCTGTTGCGCAGATGAAAAGAGACAGTAAAAGAAAGGATGAGAAGAACCGGAAGCGCGACAATCTAATTCGTTGCGCATCGTGCCGTAGGCACGAAATATTTGTAGATGGCGAAGGCATGTTTAATCGTGCGCGGCTGAGACGAAACGCCGACAGCGTTTCGTCTCAGCCGCACATTCTTCGAACGACATTACAACTATAAACATTTCGCCGCTACGCGGCGAGAACCGATCAGAACAATTCCTGCAGCGCTTCATCAACCGAGCGCACACCGACGACGCGCAACCCCAGCAGCTTCTCAAGTCCCGACGTATTCGACGTGGGCATGATAATTCGTTTGAAGCCGAGCGCCTGTGCTTCGCGCGCGCGTACCGAAGCCTGTGACGCGCCGCGCACTTCGCCGGTCAGGCCGACTTCACCAAAGACGGCGGTGTGCGCATCGATCGCCTTGTTGCGAAAGCTTGAAGCGATCGCCGTCACCAGACCCAGATCGACCGCCGGCTCGTCGACATCCAGTCCTCCGGCGATGTTCACGAATACGTCGTCGCCAAGCAGTTGCATCCCTGCGTGTTTTTCCAGCATTGCGATCATCAAAGCGACGCGATTTTGATCGACACCCTGCGTCATGCGCCGGCCTGTGCCGTATTTGGAACTTGAAACCAACGCTTGAATCTCGACGAGCACCGGCCGGGTTCCTTCCATGCACGCCGTCACCACAGAGCCTGCCGCATCAGCCGGGCGCTCGGCAAGAAACATCTGCGAAGGGTTCGCGACCGGTGTCAGACCCGAATTCGTCATTTCAAAAACGCCGACTTCGTTCGCCGCGCCAAAACGATTCTTGGTTGCGCGCACGATGCGATGGTTGTGATGGCGCTCGCCTTCGAAGTACAGCACCGTGTCGACGATGTGCTCCAGCGCGCGCGGGCCGGCAATCGACCCTTCTTTAGTTACATGGCCGATGAGAAAAACCGGAATGCCCTGGTTCTTTGCGAGCAAGAGAAACTGCGCCGCCACCTCGCGTATCTGCGACACAGAACCCGGCGCCGATTCGATCTCAGTGGAAAAAGTAGTTTGGATCGAATCAACGATGATCGCGGTGGGCTTTACCCGATCGACCTCTCGCAAAATATTTTCGAGATTCGTTTCCGGCAGCAACAGCAGATTTGGCGCGGCAATGCGCAGACGCTCGCCGCGCAATTTGATTTGCCGTTCAGATTCCTCGCCTGAGACGTAAAGGACAGTGGCGCCAGTCGTACTGAGTTTGTCCGCGACCTGCAAGAGCAGAGTGCTTTTGCCGATTCCCGGATCGCCGCCGAGCAAGACCAGCGTTCCGGGAACAATGCCACCTCCCAGCACGCGATCGAATTCCGTTACGCCGGATGAGATTCGCGTGTCATCCTGCGATTCGATTTCGGAATACGAAACAGCCTTTGCCTCGCGCAAACGAAAGCCGTTGCCGCCGCGGCCTTTCCTGGTGGTAACAACGCGCTCTTCGACCAACGAATTCCACTCGCCGCATTCGGGACACTTGCCCAGCCACTTGCGCGACTCGTAGGCGCAGTTTTGGCAGATGAAGGTTGTGTTGGATTGTTTTGGCAAGCTCGGTTTCGTCCGATGTTTTCCCTGTGTCCTCTGTGGTGAAACGACGATTATTAACCACAGAGGACACAGAGGATGGATTTACGGAAAGATTCCGCGCACTCGCGTCGCTTCGGCCACGCGATCGATGGCCAGAATGTACGCACCCGTTCGCATGTCGACGCCGTAATGCTTCGCCTTTTCATGCACCTTCTGGAAAGCGTCGCCCATCGTGTCCTCGAGCGTTTGATTAATTCGCTTCTCGCTCCAGAAGAACGAATACTGATCCTGCACCCATTCGTAGTAGCTGACCGTCACGCCGCCCGCATTGGCGAGAATGTCAGGGATTAACATGACGTCGTTGTCTTCCAGCACGCGATCCGCGCCGGGCGTGGTTGGCCCGTTCGCCAACTCAGCGATGATTTTTGCTTTCACGCGACCGACGTTACTCAGCGTGATGCTGTTCTCCAACGCCGACGGGCAAAGAATGTCGCAATCAACTTCAAGCACGTCGTTGGGCGCAATCTCTTTCGCTCCGGCCAGTCCGCGCAACGCGCCGGTTGCATCTTTGTGCTTCAGCGCCGTTGGCACATCGAGACCGGTCGCCGAATAAACTCCGCTCTTTGAATCGCACGCCGCAACCACTTTCGCTCCATCTTCAGCCACCAGCCGGGCAATGATCGAGCCCGCGTTGCCGAAGCCCTGAACCGCGACTCGCGAGTTCTTGAGACTGATTCCCTTCACTTTGCACGCCTCGCGCAGCGCGTACAGAGCACCGCGCGCGGTGGCTTCGTGTCGTCCTTGCGAACCGCCCAGTGACAGCGGCTTGCCCGTTACCACGCCGAGTTCGGTGTGCCCGTGCACCATGGAAATCGTGTCCATGATCCACGCCATGGTCTGTGAGTCTGTGTAAACATCCGGCGCGGGAATGTCTCGGTCCGGGCCGATGATCGGCGCGATTTCGAAAGCATATCTTCGTGTCAGTCGCTCGAGTTCATTCTTTGACATGCTTTTCGGATCGCAAACTACGCCGCCCTTGCCGCCCCCGTAAGGAATGCCGACAGTCGCGCACTTCCAGGTCATCCACGAGGCGAGCGCCTTAACTTCGTCAAGCGTAACGTTCGGGTGATAACGAATGCCGCCTTTTGCCGGGCCGCGCGCGATGTTGTGCTGCACACGATAGCCCTCGA
Source organism: Pyrinomonadaceae bacterium (assembly GCA_036505595.1). GTDB lineage: Bacteria > Acidobacteriota > Blastocatellia > Pyrinomonadales > Pyrinomonadaceae > UBA11740. The sequence continues at coordinate 8,242 of DASXTE010000055.1, read as the reverse complement.
AGACTTTCGTCTCGCCGCCGTCCATCCTCACTGGAATCGAGACGATCAATTGCCGTTTGGCGCTGCGCAAAACGTTGCGCATCGACTCTTCCAATTCCAGATAGTCGGCGGCGCGATCGAATTGCTGCTTGGCGATCTCAAATGGATTGAGTTGCTCCTGCGCGGGTTGGGGGGCTGACATAAATCTCCCTCCTTGCTGATTAAGGGTTATAAGGCGGCGCTATCGTAAAGGAAATACAGGAAAGTTCAAAGCGGCAGAACCTTGCGGCCCGAGGCGCAGGGTTCGGTTGATGGTTCCCTGGTATGGATGTGATTGCTGTCGCCAGTCGTCGCGCACTCAGCACTGAGAGTTTAGGGCGTTGGAATCGTTGCCGACGGTGCGCCGTCAGTGTCGTTGCCGCTAATCAGAACATGATTAAAGGCCAGGATCTTACCGCCGACATTGAGCAGGCCTGTTCGATTATTAACGATGACGACTTCGGCAAGGCGTATGTAGGCACGATCACGCGCCGTTACCGCAGTCTCGTTCTCGGTCAGCACGCAGTTGATGGCATTCAGTTCGGCTGCGTCGGCGATCAACCCGTTTCGATTCTGGGAAAGCGACGAATCGCGAATCGTCGCCCGACCCCCTTTGCTAACCGATAATCCGGTGAACGTAGCCATCAAAGACGTTCGCTCGACAAATAACGTGATTACCGGACTGGTACCGGTTGGCACAATGTTGATTCCGCTTTTTCCGATGCGCCTGATAGTCGTGTCGCTGACAAACACCTCCGTCCGATCCGTTTCGACCCGCAAGCCATGATCGTCAAACCCATCGATCAGCACGTGATCCAAAAAGACACTGCGCGCGCCGGTTACTCTAATGCCGCTCTTGCCGCTGCCTGTGCCGTTGATCGAAATATGACGAATACGCACCGCTTTGGCCGTGTCGGCTGCCGACGTGATGTTGATGTTGATTCCGTTCACGCCTGAAGCAATGATTCCCGCCTGGCAACCTGTCCCATCCAGCGTCACTGACTTGCTGATGGTCACGCTGCCGAAACCGCCTGAGTCGAGGCAATCTATCTCTCCGCCGGTGGTAGTGTGCGCCAAGGCCCCAGCGAAGGTTTTGCATGGCGCTGTGCGGCTGCACGAATTCGCATCGTCACCCACTCCTGATATCCAGGTGCGTGCGGCCTGAGCCTGCGTAACCGACGAAACAATCAGAATGAAAACGATTCCAAGAAAGGATCGAAGGCCGATCGTCGATTTGAGCATTTGGTCCTCCTGAGCGAGCAGCGTTCCTGGCTTTGTTTGCGCCTTTTGAGAGCTCCAAATCATAAATCAAAATAGGTGATTCGAAAACAAATTTGGGAACAACGCCACGTCAGGTTTGTCTAACCACACAGCTTCTCGACCCGAACGGCACCGGCAAACAGGAGAAGCTAAGATGTTTACCAACCTAGTCGAATCGAATGCCGATAGATCGGCATTCAAGCGCCGCACTTCGTTTTTCTTTGCCACGGTGGCTGCGTATGCCCTCGTTTTGTCGGCTGCGGGCGTCGTTGGCGTGCTGACCTATGACGCGCGCGTCGAAGCGCAAAATCGCGACTTGCTTCTGGATTATTGGATTCCGCCGGTGAAACCGGTTACACCCGAAGGTCCGCGACCTTCTCAACCGGTACATAGACATGCCGCATCGAAAGCGCCGGTCGATCAGCACATCGACATACCGGAGAGGATCGCGCAAGTTCCGCCCGTAGATGATTTGAGAGTGACGCCGCAAGAGATTGGCGTCACCGGCCCGACGAGTCCACCTGTCGAAGGGCTGGTAAAGTTGACGGGCAGGAATGCTAACCCGCCGGATTCGTCCAACGAAAAGGACGCGTGCGCAACCTGTTCGGGACCAACGACACCGCCAGTTGTAACGCCACAACCGGCGCCTGAGCCAGCGCCAATAAAGCCAAGTGGGCCGCAGCGCGTCAGCTCGATTGTGCTGGTCTCGAAAATAATCAATCTTCCGAAGCCGGCCTATCCCATCTTCGCCAAACAAATTCATGCGCAAGGGCCAGTGAATGTGCAGATTCTCGTGGATGAGAGCGGTAGTGTAATTTCGGCGCACGCTGTTTCCGGAAGTGCGGTGTTCTATCACGTCGCTGAAGACGCCGCCAGGCGCGCGCGCTTCACACCAACGCTTTTGAACAACCAGCCGGTGAAAGTGCAGGGAGTGATTACCTACAACTTTGTGTTGCAGTGATTTTGGAGTGCGCCGGCTTGACGGCGCTTTGGATTACGTTTCCAGGGACGATGACACGTAAGAAAGCGGCGCCAAGCCGCCGCACTCCAAAAATCAGCGCTGCACCTGCTCAAACGTGCACTGCTGCGGCTTCTTGTCTGGACGCCAGCGGAGGAACTTTGTGCCGTGGCGGAAGCGGCCTCCAGTAAAGTGATCGTATTGAACTTCGGCCACTAGTTTCGGCGCGAGCGGTTGCCATTCGGCGGAACGTTCTGTGGCCCAGCGACTTGGACCGCCGGGAGCGTTGCCGGTAAAGCCCGGTGGTTTGATCAGCTTCTCGAGCTTCTTCGTCAGCGCCGGTTTCTCGCTGGCTTTGAAGCTGGAAGAAAAACCGACGTGATGCAGCAGTCCTTCGTCGTCGTACAAGCCGAGCAGTAACGAGCCGACCACGTTTCCTTCCGACGCGTAACGGAATCCGCCGACAACACAGTCCGCGGTGCGGAGCCGCTTGACCTTGATCATGCCGTGACGGTTGCCGCTTTGATAAGGCATGTCGAGCCGCTTGGCGATCACCCCGTCGAGATCGACGCCCGCTCCGCGCAACCAGTCATTCGCGATTTTCAAATCTGGCGTGCACGGCGACAGTTCGATCGATTTGTTTCTTGCAAAGTATTTCTTCGCAAACGCATCGAGCTTCTTTCTTCTTTCCTTCAACGGAAGATCGACCAGCGATTTCCCGCGATCGTCAACCAGCAAATCGAAAACGATCAACTTCGCCGGAGTTTCCAGTGAAAGCTTCTTGATGCGACTTGCCGCGGGATGAATCCGCATTAACAGATCGTCGAACGAGAACTTTCCTTTAACAGGCACAACAATCTCGCCATCGAGTACGAACTGGCTGGCCTTCAGTTTGAGCAATGCATCGACAAGCTCAGGAAAATATCGGGCGAGCGGTTGTCCGCTCTTCGATTGCAGATCGACTTTGCTGCTATCGCGGAACGCGATGCAGCGAAAGCCGTCCCACTTCGGCTCGTATTGCCACTGCTCGCCGGATGGAAGCTGTGCGACAGACTTCGCTTCCATCGGCATGTAGGGTTGTTTGAGAGGTAACGTCATCGAAACATTTCACCACAGAGGACACAGAGGAAAACAAAACAGGTGAGGAGAGGTCAATTCAGAAGTTTCCAACGATACCAAAATACGTTTCCCTTTTTGATGGTTTTCCTCTGTGTCCTCTGTGGTTGATTTGATCATTTCAAGTACGGTTTCAAATCAAATCGCTTCCGCTTATCCAACAAGGGCTTCCAAAGATCGCCCAGCTTTTCAATTCTCTTGCGCACGTTGTCGATGCGGAAGTCTTCGATGCGAATTCCCTTCTCAATCTCTTTCCAAGTCACCGGCGTTGACACGCTGGCTTTCGGCGTGGGCCGAACTGAATAAATCGACGCCAGCGTGCGGCCCCACGCGTTTTGGTTGTAATCGACGAGCACGCGACCCTTCGGACGCTTGGCGACCTTGTAGATCGCCGTGATCAATTCCGGGTTCGCCGATGCCAGCACCTGCGCGATCTCTTTCGCGATCGTCCAAACCTGCTTCTGCGTCGGTCCGCGCACGATCGGGACGTAAATGTGAATGCCTTTGGAACCGGTTGTCTTTGGATACGACGGCATCTTCAAAGAGTCGAGCGCCTCGCGCACTTTCAGCGCCGTATCCAGGACATTCTCGAAGCTCGCACCGGGGACGGGATCGAGATCGAAGTGCAGATAGTCCGGCCGATCGACGTCGTCACACCGCGCGTACCATTGATTGAGATCGATGCAGCCGAGATTGATCACCCAAAGCAGCGCCGGCAAATCCTGAATGATGGGAAAGTCGATGATGTTGCCTGAGCCATGCTCGATCGAACAGAGTTCGATCCAATCCGGCCTGGGCGACGGCGCGCGTTTCATGAAAAAGAAATCGCCGGCCGCGCCATTCGGATAACGCTTCATCACCATCGCGCGATCCTGAAGATGCGGCAACAAAACGTGCGCCACGTCAGCGTAGTACTGGATTAGTTCTCGCTTCGTAATTCTCAGTTCAGGCCAGAAGAGCTTTTTCAGGTTCGTGAGTTTTACCGTTCGGCCAGAGAGCGTGACTTCAAACTGCTCAACATTTTTCGGAATCTCGACCCGGCGGCGCACCGCCTTCGCGCCACTCGCGCGCGTGTGCTTTGCCGGATGATAATCGCGATGAGCTTTCGTCTTAGTCACTTCGCCACAGATTTACACAGATGGACGCAGATAAGAACATGGAACTTTAGCGTGTTTTCCGATCTGTGTTAATCCGTGTAATCTGTGGCTCGCAGCCTTCAATTTCCGACTTAACACGCTGTTTCATTCATGGTACACTGGCGGCCCTTTGTAACACAGACTTCAGTCTGTGATGCTTTGATTAAGCACGGTGAGCCTGTTGAAACAAGAATCCGCAGACTAAAGTCTACGCTACTCTTATGCTTGAATCTTTCCACCCGGCCGTTCGCGAATGGTTCCTGAAGGAGTTCCCTGCTCCGACTGAACCGCAGGCTGCAAGCTGGCCGGCAATCAAGTCGGGCACGCACACGCTAATTGCCGCGCCCACCGGATCGGGAAAAACACTCGCCGCATTTCTTTCGGCCATTGACGATCTGGTTTGGAAAGCAGTTAACGGCACACTCGCTGACGAAACCCAAGTCGTTTATGTCTCGCCGCTGAAAGCGCTGAGCAATGACATCAAGATCAATTTGCAGGAGCCGCTCAACGGCATTCAGCAAAATCTTGAGAGAGCCGGGATAAGAGGTGTTGAGATTCGCACGCTGGTGCGCACCGGCGACACGCCGGCGAAGGATCGCGCGGCGATGACGAAGAAGCCACCGCACATCATCGTCACGACACCGGAATCGCTTTACATCCTGCTGACCAGTGAAGGCGGCCGGAAGATGCTGAGCACGACACGAACCCTGATTGTCGATGAGATTCACGCGATGGTTGACGACAAGCGCGGCTCGCATCTGGCGCTGTCAGTCGAAAGACTTGAGGCGCTGGTCGGGCAGCATTCGGAATCTCAGATTTCAGGTTCCAAATTACAGATTCAAAAGCCGCTGGTTCGCATTGGCTTATCAGCCACGCAAAAGCCAATTGAAGAGGTCGCGCGCTTCCTCGTAGGCACTGCGAACATCGAATCAGACGGCACGCCACGCTGCGCAATCATCGACACTGGCCACGTACGAAGGCTCGATCTCGCGATCGAGATTCCCAACTCGCCGCTCGAATCATTGATGTCGAACGAAGTCTGGGAAGAGATCTACGATCGCATCACGCAACTCATCAGACAGCACAAAACCACGCTCGTCTTCGTGAACACGCGTCGCATGGCTGAGCGCGTCGCGCGCCACTTGGGGGAGCGGCTCGGTGATGAAAATGTAACTTCACATCACGGCAGCCTGGCGCGCGAAATCCGCTTAGCCGCCGAACAACGTCTGAAATCCGGAGAGCTAAGCGCGCTCGTCGCGACGGCTTCACTGGAACTCGGTATCGATATCGGCGCCGTCGATCTTGTGATTCAAATCGGATCGACACGAGCGATCTCAACTTTGCTCCAACGCATTGGCCGGTCGAATCACACAGTCAGCGGCTTTCCAAAAGGCCGCGTCTTTCCGTTATCGCGCGATGAACTGGTGGAGTGCGCGGCGCTGATCGACGCGGTGCGTCGCGGCGAACTCGATCATTTGGAGATACCCGAACAGCCGCTCGACATTCTCGCGCAGCAAATAGTCGCCGCGTCCGCGCCCGAAGAATGGACAGAGGACGCGCTGTTCGAAATGGTTCGCCGTGCTTATCCGTTTCGAAATCTGAAGCGCGAAAAGTTCGATGAAATCATTCGGATGCTTTCCGAAGGCTTCACTACGCGACGCGGGCGTCGTGCGGCTTATCTGTATCACGATGCCGTCAATCATCGAATCCGCGGACGGCGCGGCGCGCGACTGATGTCCATCACAAATGGCGGCGCGATTCCCGACACAGGGGACTATCGAGTAATTCTCGAACCGTCGGAAACTTTCGTCGGCACCTTGAACGAAGATTTCGCGATCGAGAGTCTGGCCGGCGACATTTTTCAACTTGGCAACAGCTCGTACGAAATCAAACGTGTCGGCGCAGGCGAAGTCCGAGTGCTGGACGCGCATGGCCAGCCGCCTTCGATTCCTTTTTGGTTAGGTGAAGCGCCGGGGAGGTCAGAAGAATTATCGCAGTCAGTGTCGAGATTGCGCGCAGAAATCGCGAGAAAACTTGATGAAAACGATCATGCGGGCGAGGGTACCCGCGGTCCCAGTCTCGACTGGCTCGAAAACACGGTCGGCATCAGCCAGAGCGCAGCCGAGCAAATTGTCGAATATCTCGCGATGACCAAGATCGCGCTGGGCGCGATGCCGACGCAGGAACAGATCGTTGTCGAGCGATTCTTTGACGAAAATGGCAGCACCCATGTCGTGATTCACGCGCCGTTTGGCAGCCGTCTGAATCGCGCCTGGGGTCTGGCGCTGCGCAAGCGTTTCTGCCGCGCTTTCAATTTTGAACTACAAGCGGCAGCGACTGAAGATTCGATCGTTCTCTCGCTTGGGCCGACTCATAGTTTTCCGCTCGAGACAATCTTCAACTACCTGAATTCGAAGGGTGTGTGCGATGTGCTGACGCAGGCGCTTTTGAACGCGCCGATGTTCAATATTCGTTGGCGCTGGAATGCGACACGCGCTCTGGCAATCCCTCGTTGGCGGAGCGGCGGCAAGGTTGCGCCGCAGCTTCAGCGGATGGCCGCCGAAGATTTGCTCGCGTTGGTTTTTCCGGACCAACTTGCCTGCGCGGAAAATCTTTCGGGACCGATTGAAGTGCCGGCTCACCCGCTGGTCGAGCAAACTGTCCGTGACTGTCTGGAAGAGGCTATGGACATCCACGGCCTCGAGCGGCTGCTGGAATCAATCGAGCGCGGCGAGCGCACGTTGATTGCACGCGAGATGAACGAACCTTCACCGCTGGCGCAAGAGATTCTGACGGCGAAGCCGTACGCTTTTCTCGATGACGCGCCGGCGGAAGAGCGGCGCACGCTGGCGGTGATGAATCGACGTTTTCTCGACGCGGAGACCGCGGCTGATCTTGGCCGATTGGATCAGGCAGCAATCGATCGCGTGCGCGAAGAGGCTTGGCCTTATGCGGAGAATGCAGATGAGTTGCACGATGCGCTGATGCAGCTTGGATTCATCACAGCGGAAGAAGGGCGGAAAAATGATTGGCAGGGATTGTTTGATCAGTTGGTGCGTGACCGGCGGGCCACTTTGTTGACTCAGGAATCTGAACCGCAGAGGCGGCAGAGGATTTCGCAGAGCAACGCAGAGAAGACGTCTGACCTTGCGACCTCTGCGCGAACCTCCACGTCCTCCGCGGTTAATCTTTGGATCGCTGCTGAACGTTTGAATCAACTGCACGCAATCTATCCGGACGCTCCACTTAATCCACAAATCGAACCGCCCGCGAGTTATGCGAACGAGAAATGGTCGTTTGAGGATGCACTGGTTGAGGTTGTGCGCGGAAGATTGGAAGCACTCGGGCCGGTGACGGTTACCCAACTCGCAGGATCTTTTTCGCTTTCAACAAATCAGATTGAGCAAGCGCTGGCGAAACTCGAAGGCGAAGGCTTCGCGATGCAGGGGCAGTTCACGCCGACAGATCGAGGCAGTAGCCCGACCGTGAGGGAGGGAGTAGAAGAAAGCACCGGCAGGGATGCCGGTGAACCGCAGGCAGGGATGCCTGCGCTCCAGAATGCGGGCGAGGGCGTCCGCGCTCCCATAGAGTGGTGCTCACGCCGCTTGCTCGCTCGAATTCACAGCTACACGCTGAATCGTCTGCGGAAAGAGATCGAGCCGGTTTCGGCCGCCGACTTCATGCGCTTCCTCTTTGTCTGGCAGAAGGTCGCGCCCGAACACAAAGTCGAAGGTGCGCAGAGCGTCGCCGCGAT
>DASXTE010000054.1:0-16113 GCA_036505595.1 Pyrinomonadaceae bacterium | reverse complement strand
CAGTGAGCAGTGAGCAGTGGGCAGTGGGCAGTCACTCAGTCGTAGGCAGCGCCCATAGTTTCTAACCATTGTCGATACGGCGACACGCACGAACAACTTAGTCACCCTGCTGCTCACTGCCCACCGCACACCGCTCACTTTTCTACTACGCCGGGCGCCGCGCACTGTTCTCCCTGCTGTACAACCATTTCGCACCACGAATATACTAGCCGCACTAATCCAGTCTCTCCGCGAGAAAGCTTGATTCAAGGGAAGATTCACTATGCGAAATATGCTGACGCGCAGCATGATGCTGCTCCTGCTGACGGTAATGACCTGTTCGCTGCTTAACAATAATTTCCAGACGAGCACGGCCACAGCGAAGGCGGTTGATCCAAATCCGCTGTTGGCGGAGTGGACCGGGCCTTATGGCGGCGTGCCGCGATTCGATCTGGTCAAGGTCGAACTTTTCAAGCCGGCGCTCGAAGCCGCGATGACGGAAAACCTGGCAGAGGTTGACAAGATCGCAAAGGACCCGGCCGCGCCCACGTTCGAGAACACGATGGTCGCCATGGAAAAAGCCGGGCAGATTCTCGATCGTGTGGGGACGATTTACAACGTGTGGCAATCGACGATGTCCTCGCCCGATTTTCAAGCAGTGCAGAGAGAGATGGCGCCGAAGCTCGCGGCGTTCGGCGACAAGATTACGCAAAATGAAGCGCTCTTCAAACGCATTGAAGCGGTTTACAACTCACCGAACAAGAAGAAGTTGACTCCGGAGCAGCAACGGCTGGTTTGGCTTTACTACACGAACTTTGTACGTTCGGGGGCGAAGCTGGACGCAAAAACAAAAGCGCGTCTGACGGAAATCAACCAGCAGCTTGCGAGCCTTTTCACGAAGTTCAGCAACAACGTGCTGTTTGAGGAAGACAATGAATTTGTGCAGCTAAAGAGCGAGGCGGACCTCGCCGGCTTGCCGCAGTCTGTGCGAGACGCGGCCGCTGCGGCCGCCGCTGCCAAGAAGCAGGAAGGCTGGCTGATCGTGAACACACGTTCGTCAGTCGATCCGTTTCTCACCTATTCCGATCGGCGCGACCTGCGCGAAAAAGTCTGGCGCATGTTCATCATGCGGGGCGACAACGGCGACGAGCATGATAACAACGCGACCATCTCACAGATTCTTCAGCTTCGCGCTGAGCGAGCGAAGCTGCTCGGCTACCAGACGCATGCGCATTGGCGCGTCGAGAATCAGATGGCCAAGACGCCTGAGCGCGCGACGGAATTGATGATGGCCGTCTGGAAACCAGCGGTCGCGCGCGTGCATCAGGAAGTGGCTGACATGCAAGCCCTGGTTGCGAAAGAGGGTTCGACCTTTGAAATAGCGCCGTGGGATTATCGCTACTACATGGAGCGTGTGCGCAAGGCGAAGTATGACCTCGATCAAAACGAAGTGAAGCCTTACCTGCAACTGGACAAGCTGCGTGAAGCAATTCATTGGGTGGCCGGTGAGCTTTTCAATTTCAAATTCACGCCGGCGTCGAATGTTCCGGTTGCGCATCCCGACATCAAGGTTTGGGAAGTCACGGACAAGACAACGGGCAAGCACATCGGCCTGTGGTACTTCGATCCGTTCGCTCGTCCGGGCAAACGCTCCGGCGCCTGGATGAATGCGTATCGCAGTCAGGAGCGCGTCAACGGCGAGATCACCACTATCGTTTCGAACAACGCGAACTTCGTGAAGGGCAAGCCCGGCGAGCCCGTGCTGATTTCATGGGATGACGCGACGACAATGTTCCATGAGTTTGGTCACGCGCTGCACGGTCTGAATTCGAACGTCACCTATCCTTCGCTCTCAGGGACCGCAGTCGCGCGCGATTACGTCGAGTTCCCTTCCCAGTTGATGGAACATTGGCTGTCTACGCCGCAAGTGCTTCAGCGTTTTGCCGTGCATTATCAAACCGGCAAGCCGATTCCGCAGGAGTTGGTTGACAAGATCAATCGGACGAAAACTTTCAATCAGGGATTCGCGACGGTCGAGTACCTGGCGGCGGCGATTCTCGACATGAAGCTGCACCTGCTCCGCGACAAGCAAGTCGAGCCGCACGCGTTCGAAAAAGAGGCGTTGGCGGAAATCGGCATGCCTAAAGAAATCGTTTTGCGTCACCGCTTGCCGCATTTTCTGCACGTGTTTTCCAGCGACTCGTATTCGGCGGGCTACTACAGCTACCTGTGGTCTGATGTGCTTACCGCGGATGCGTTCGGCGCGTTCACGGAAGCGGGCGGGCCATACGACAAAAAGGTCGCGGAACGTTTGCGCAAAAATATCTTCTCAGTCGGCAACACAATGGATCCGGCGGAGGCGTATCGAAACTTCCGCGGCCGCAACCCGAGGGTAGAAGCGCTGATGAAGAAGCGTGGCTTTAGTTCGTAGTATTCCCACGCTGAAAGCGTGAAATAGAATAGCCCAGGGTAAGCGCGTTTTTTGCGCGCCACCCTGGGTTTGTTGTTAACGAAGTTTTCATCGCCCTGAAGGGGCAGAATAATGCACCAATCTATCCTCGCCCCTTCAGGGCGATAAAATCAAAACTAAACTGCAAACCCAGGGTGGCGCGCTTCGCGCTTACCCTGGGCTATTTTCTGGAGCGCTTTCAGCGCTCTACTGACGCTCGCTCCGCGAGCGCGTCTTATCACCACTTCGGCGTTACGCCGAGGTTGTAAAAGAAAAAGGCGTAGATATCCGCGGTTTGTTCCAGTTGCTTTGTCGTGCTGCTGGCGCCGTGTCCCGATTTCGTGTCGATGCGAATGATCACCGGATTGTCACCGGCCTGAGCGGCTTGCAATGCGGCGGCGTACTTGAACGAGTGTGCCGGCACCACACGATCGTCGTGATCGGCGGTCGTCACCAGAATCGCAGGATATTTGGTTCCCGGCTTCACATTGTGAACCGGTGAATAGGCGTAAATCGCTTTGAACTGCGCTTCGTTCTGCTCGCTCGAGCCGTAGTCGGAAATCCACGCCGCGCCGATGGTGAACTTGTGAAAGCGCAGCATGTCCATGACGCCCGCGTGCTGATGCACCGCGCGGAACAGATCCGGACGCTGATTCGTGACGGCGCCAACCAACAAGCCACCATTCGAAGCGCCTTCAATCGCAAGCCTGCTCGGCGAAGTGTATTTACTCTTAATCAAGTACTCGGCTGCGGCGATGAAGTCGTCAAACACATTCTGCTTTTGTAGTTTAGTCCCCGCTTCGTGCCACTTCTCGCCGTACTCGCCGCCGCCGCGCATATTTGCCGACGCAAAAACCAGCCCCTGCTCGAGCAGAGCTATTCGCAGCGCGCTGAAGTTTGGATTCGTCGTAATATTGAAGCCGCCGTAGCCGTACAGCAACGTCGGATTCTTGCCATCCAGCTTGATGCCCTTTTTGTAAGTCAGGAACATCGGCACGCGCGTGCCGTCTTTACTGTTGTAGAAAACTTCTTTTGTTTCGTAATCCGCGGGATTGAAGCCGGGAATGGCTACCGTGCGAAACACAGATGATTTTTTTGTCGCGATGTCGTACTTGTAAATCGTCGGCGGATAGTTGAAAGACGTGAAGCCGTAGAACGTGAACTTGTCATCATTTCGGCCGCCGAAACCATTGGCCGAGCCGGGACCGGGCATCGCGATTTCGTTTTCAATTTTTCCATTGAGACTGTAAACATACGCGCGCGTAGTCACGTCCTTCAGATAAGTCACAAACAGCTTCCCGCCTACGGTGTTGGATATCTCCAGCGGTTCCGGTTTTTCCGGAATGACATCTTTCCATGTCTTCGTGTTCGGATCGTACAAGACGATTTTGCCGTTCGGCGCGTTGTGATTCGTCTCGATCAGGAATTTGTCACCGACGTTGTCGATGACGCCGTAATCATCGTCAGTAATTTCGGCCACGATCGGGGTGAACTCTTTTTCGTTCTTCGAGATATCGCGGAAGAAAACTGAATTTCCCTTTTTGCCGATAGTCGAGTCGCTATGCGTGAGAAACTCGAAGCGCAAATCATCCGACACACCGACGCCGTTGAACTGGCCTGGATGATTGTTATCTTCGTAAACCAAAACGTCCTCTGATTGTGGCGTGCCAACCTTGTGATAGTAGGTCTTCTGATACTCGTTCTTGGCGGCCATCTTCTTGCCTTCTGCGGGCGTGGGGTAACGGCTGTAGTAAAAACCGTCGTCCCCTTTCCATGAAGCCCCGGAAAACTTGACCCACTGCAAGTCATCTGCGAGAGGCTTTCTAGTTGCCACGTCCAGGACATGAATCTCGTTCCAGTCAGAACCGCCTTCAGACACGCCATAGCCGACGTATTTGCCCGTATGAGAGATCGAAAACGAGCCGAGCCGTGAAGTGCCGTCTTTCGAGAACTGGTTCGGGTCGAGCAGCACTTCGGGCGCGCCGTCCAGACCTTTCTGAATGTACCAGACACTCTGATTCTGCAAGCCGTCGTTCTTCGTCGAGAAGAACCAATCGCCGCGGCGCGTCGGTGCGCCGTACTTCGGATAGTTGTAGAGTTTCGTCAACCGCTCTTTGATCGCGGCGCGATACGGAATCTGGTCGAGATAAGCGAAGGTAACTTTGTTCTGCGCCTCAACCCATGCGGCGACTTCGGGAGCGCGATCGTCCTCCAACCAGCGATAAGGGTCTGGGACTTTGGTGCCGAAGTAATCATCGACGACGTCAACTTTCTTTGTCTCAGGATAAGTGATGGGAGAGTTGCCGCTCCCATCGCCATTTTTTTGCGCGTCGACCAGACGCAGTGGCGCGGAAACAGAAAGTGACAAAACGGCCAGCAGCGCGAGCAGCAAGCACAGCGACTTCATGTTCTTCATGCGAAAAGCCTCCGAGTATTTCGTGAATTCTGTGTCTGGGCGCAGATACTTTAATCGACGCACGGCCGAAATCCAAAGCCGTCGCGGCCGGAAATACTCACGTCTCACGGGCAAAAGAAAGTTCTTTATCTTAGCCGGCGAATTGGCTATTATTCGCGCCATAGGTTTGGCTCTCTCCACAGGTTTCGGCTGAAACTCTTTCCCCGCGTTACGCGTAACAAGCAGCAACCAGGCTCTCCTCGATTTTTCAATTCATAGCAATCGGAGGAGAAGCTAATGAAATACCCGGCATTTCTCAATTTTCTCCCTTCGGCTAATTACAGGTTCGCAAAATTGGTGGCGCTGGCAGCGGCGGTCGTCTCGCTAGTCTCCCTTGCCTTTCTGTTATCTGCTAATTCGCAGACGCGGCCGCGAACGACTTCTGCGGCGGCAAACTCGAACGTTTCAGGCGGCACCGACGAGATCGTCAAGGTTGACGTCGATTTGGTGACAGTCGATGCGCTGGTGCTGGAAAAAGAGACGGCGCGGGTGGTCGGCGATTTTCAGAAAGGTGATTTCGTAATTTCTGAAGATGGCGTCAAGCAGACGATCACGCATTTCAGTCAGGACAGTTTGCCGCTCTCGGTGCTGTTGCTTGTCGATCGCGGCGGATGTCTCGATCCGTTTGGAACTGAGGTAAGAGCCGCCGCGCGGGACGCGATCGCTCGTCTGAAACCGACTGACGAAGTTGCACTGATGACTTACCACAACGATGTCGAATTGTTGCAAGCGTTCACGCGGGATCGCGGGTTGATTTCAGCAGCGCTCGATCGCGTTCCGCCTCATGATGAAGAAGCGCGGCATTGTCTGAACAAAGCATTCGCAGAGGCTTCGAGTTACCTCGAGCACGCCGGCAATCCAATCGGCCGGCGCGTAATCATAGCCATCACCGGCGTCACACGCGATTTCGACTGTGACGGTGGCTTGTCAGCTAAAGCCGCGTCGCAAGCGGTTTACGAATCAGGAGCGGTGGTTTCTGCCATTCTTCCGAAGAGCGGCGAGCAAACCATGGAGAATGGTTTCATGCGTTGGGCGACACGATTAGGGAAACTTGGTGGCGCGTCTTACATCGACATTCAGACGCTGGCGAATGAAACCGGCGGCGAGATTTTGCAGGACAAGCCTGAGAACCTCGATACAACATTCGCGACGCTGATTAGTCACTTGCGGACGCGCTACAACCTGGCGTTCGTTTCGACTAACAGAAAACGCGACGGTACGACTCGCAAACTAAAGATCGAGATGGCAAGATCGGCGCAGAAATCGAAAAGGAAACTGATAGTGAAAGCACGACGCAGTTACGTCGCGCCAAAAAGCTGACGAAGTGTCCAGTAATACGTGCTTACTTGTTTGAGAGTTTTGGCGGGCTGGAGCTAATGCCGCTGCCTGCGGTTTGCGCATCAGGAAGGGCACTTTCTGACAACCGCTCGCCCGCGCCGAGGTCGGCAGTGGCCACAATCACGAGCAGCGCGGTGACACCGAGGGTCGCGAGGACATACAGCAGTTCGGTCTTCTCAAAATAGATCAGGAGAAAGACCGCGACCGCGAGACCAAATATCCAGAGATACGTCAGGCCGCGGCGCTTCGTTTTCGTAGGCTTTATTCGTTGACTCATTCGTCGCTTTGATCGATCCGATGAAATCAATATACGGGCAATCTTTGTGGGATGATTCCAAGAGTGCTCGTTGCCATTCCTCGGAACAGATCAGCCAGGCCCTTGCCGGAAAATGTGGAGCTACGACCGACGTCAATTATGTCGTAAGGCTGTAGCAGTGGATCCTCAGCTCGCCCCTTCTTGATATCGTCGTAGTTGAACTTGAGCGGTTCGACACCATTCTTTCCGTCTTTTTGGCGATAGATGAAAACTTCCGACTTCGCCATTCTTTGTGGACCGCCAACCATCGCGATCGCTCGTTGCAGGGTCATGTGCTCTTTCAAAACAATTGGGCCCGGCTGCGCTACCAATCCGGTGACATAAACGGGTAGTCCTTCCGTAACAATGACGATGTCGCCCGGACGAATGTAGGGATCGTCCGATCCAAACCCACCCTTGAGCGTGTTGATGGTAATTATTCTCAGTTCGCCAATCCCCGGCTCCTTTGAGCCGGCGGTATTTGGTGTCGAATCGCTGGTGGCCGTTGGAGCGCCCGCCGTTGTGTTTGCGGCCGTGGGGTTTACTGAATTTCTCGCGACGAGGTTATCGGCAACATCCTCCGGCTCCGGACACAACTCAGGTTCAGTGTGCATGATTTGAATGGTGCCGCTGGCGTTGGCGGTTATGCCACCGGCTGTGGCCAGCAGTTCGTGCAGCCTTAATCGCCGCAGCATCGACACCCGGGTCGGCGTCCGTACCGCGCCAAATATCGAGGCAGGCTGCCGGCTGCGCCGCTCGAGGACGCGAACGCTTACGCGAGGCTTCACAATGTACTTCGCATAGGCTTCAGTGATCGCTTTCTGAACTTCCTTTTCATTGCGGCACTTCGCGGGAATCGGATCCTCAATAAAAGGCAGCGACGAAATGTTCCCGTCTTCGTCAATTTCTACCGTTGAATTCAAATCCGACTGACCGAACACGCGGACATCGAGAATGTCGCCCGGGCCGAGGCGATATCGATTTACTCCCTGGTTATCAACCGCTGAAGGTCCCGGCTGAGTTTCCGGCGAAGTGTTCTGAGATGGCGTGGTGGTCTGGGATGGCGTTTGCGCCGCGGCGCCAAAGACGCCTGACAACGCAAATATTCCGCAGAACGTAAAAAGGAGTTTCTTGCTCATCACTACCTCGATTTATTGGGAAGAAGAACCACGTTAGCAGCCGATCCTAAGCGCAAACGAAAGCTCGCATCAGGCGCGACGCTTCGCCGATTTGCGGGGAGACAATAAGATGCCAAAACCGGTGAATAACCAGTTGCAATGATCGCACAAAAGGCGGCGTATGCCAACCAACCGCAGGTACCACGGCGTGTGCTGGTAACCACGGCGGATTCTGCTACTGCCGCACTTGGGACATTTGCGCGTGATACTTCGCAAAACTATTCTTTCTGAGACCGGTTGCCCTCGCGCGACTCGGTATCGACGGCGCGTTTCGTCACCATGCGCGCCCGTAACAGTTCAATTTCCCTGGTAATTTGCTCGGCCGCAAGCTGATGATCGCCATCGGCGCGCGTCAAGTAGAATAGGGCATCACGATAGCAGTCAATCGCTCGACGATAACGTCCCTTAAAACTCGCGCGTTGGGCGAGTTCCACCCAGTGAGCCACGCGACTGGATGTCATGAATTCGCGCACCGCGGCCGCCGATCGCCGCAAATCCTCTTCTTCAGGATACTTCGCCAGCGCTGTGTCAATGCACTCGAGCGCGCGATTCGCGGCCTCGATCTTTTCATGAAGCCGCGCGCGTTGTTGAGCTTCATGGGTTAGCGAACGCGCGGAGTTGCGCGCCCACGCGAGCAGATGATGTTTCTGTAGAATGCGGACGCGATCCTGCCGCGCACGCACCGTCAAGCGACGCTCGGCCGAAACATTAGGCGAGGTCAAAGATTTCTCCGCAGCCTCGAGAAAGTCGCCGCACATCTGAAATACCTTCAGGTGCGCTTCCGGAAGCAAGTTGTTTGCGTCTGCGTCCGCTGATTGTTTCTCCAGCACGCGAAGGATCTCAGTTTGCGATAACGCCGGCGCCTGACTCCGTTGTTCTGAAAAATGTGGGCGGTCGAATTTCTCGCGCGGCTCGTCGTCGAGCAGATACCGGGTCCATGCGCGGCGCATGACAACTTCGCGAGCCGACGCGGCCACCAGCATTACCACGCTGGCCGCAAGTCCGGCCGGCACCCAGGGGTTCTCCTCGCCTTGCAGCATCCACCACAAGAGAAAGAAGAGCGCTGCCGACGCGGCCGCGGCGGCAACCATGTAGGCTGACGTTGAGGGAATTCGGCGACGTGCGGGCCGCGCTCGGGAATTACGCGCGTTGTGAGTCGCTTTATCTCTGCGTTGCGGGCGCTGCACAACGGCAAATAATAACAAGAGAAAAGACGCTCAACCTAGCCCAAATTGCATTTAGTTGGGGCCCTCGGCTTCAAAGTTCTGAAGTGACTCATGGTCAATCACGGCGCTGGTGTGCAAACATAAGCACCCGCTTCTTGCGATTAATATCATGGCGAACTACGCATCGGCCGGTCAGACGGAGGCCGGAGGGACATCAATGGAGAACGATTTTGCCGGTAAGTCCGTGTTGGTTACTGGAGCGACATCCGGTATCGGCAGGGCGATCGCACGCCGTTTCGCGGAGAGCCGGGCGCGCGTAACAGCGATTGGCCGAAATCAGAATGCTTTGAGCGAACTGCAACGCACCATGCGCGGTGAAGGCGAAGTGCTAACGCTGGTTGCTGACGTGACTGATTCAGACCAGATGCGGCGTGCGGTGGAACAAGCGGTCAGCACATTCGGGCGTCTTGATATTTTGGTAAATGCCGCCGGCCACATCTCGAATGGCACGATTGAAGACACTTCGCTCGCGGCGTGGGATGCGATGATGAACATTAACCTTCGCGCGGTATTCCATTTGATGCAGCTTTGTGCGCCGCACCTAATTCAAACGCAGGGAAACATTGTGAACATTTCCAGCGTCACCGGACTGCGATCGTTTCCAGGCGTGCTTGCCTATTGCGTTTCGAAGGCGGGGCTTGATCAATTAACGCGTTGCGCGGCGCTTGAGTTGGCGCCAAAAGGCGTGCGTGTTAACGCGGTAAATCCGGGCGTGGTAGTGACTGAAATCCACAAACGCGGGGGGATGGCGGAAGATGCTTACGCAAGATTTCTCGAGCACTCCCGAACTACACACCCACTCGGCCGTGTCGGCGATCCTTCCGAGATCGCCGATCTCGCGCTGTACCTCGCCTCCGAAAAAGCAGCATGGATAACCGGGGCGACGTATTCGATTGACGGAGGACGTGCGCTGACCTGCGCCCGTTGAACTAACGGTTTCTCGAGCCTTCGCGCAACAGCCGATTTACGGTTGTCGTCAGCTCGCTCATTTGCTGTGGCTGCTTGAGAAATGCATCCATGCCAGCCCGCCAGGCGTCGCTTTCGTAATCCTTCGCCGAAAGCATGATGATCGGTGTGCGGCGACGATGCGTAATCTTGCGCGCTCGCTCGGCCAATTCAAAACCGCTCAATTCGTTGACGGTGTTGCCAATTAGCAGGACATCGTAATGTTCGTTGCCGGTAAGATTCCTGAGCGCCGTGTCCACGTCCGGGCACAATTCGACCTTCCAGTTTTCCGCCATCAAGAGCTCGCTGACTTGATCTGCGACCGGCTTCTGATCTTCGACGTGAAGGATGCGAATTTGCGAACCCGGCTGTCTGTGAGGCGAAACCGCTTTCCGTTTAGCCTTGCGCGCCTTTGAAAACAGGTGGCTGCGCCGGGGCCGTACCGCGGAACGCTGGCCTAATAGATCGCGATGGCGACTGTTGATTAGCGAAATCAAGCTCTGATGATGCTTGAAACCAAGCAAGTGCGCGGCCTTCGTTACGGCACCTCCTGAATCACGCAATGCTCGCTCGATCAGCGATTTCTCAAAAGCGCGCACCTGTCTTTTCACCGAGAAATTTTCCCATGACTCGGCAACCGTACTTTCCGTCTCTTGGTCGGCGGCCCTGAGAGCATCGATTACAATCAAGCCAGACCTGACCAATCGAGTCGTAGTTGACGGATCTTGCGACCGCTTCAACAAATCCGCCGCCGATTCATACATCTCAGCAAGTTCGAGCGCCGAAGTTTGTGCTGTCAGTTCTTCTATGATGCTCAACTTCGCCCGGCCCGAGCCTTCGGGGTCCCCGCAGGTCTCGGCAATCTCGATCGCGCGATCAAGCAGTTGCCGCGCTCGGACAAACTTGCCCAGTTTCGCCTTCACGATTCCATACGTCGTCAGTGCTTCCGCCAACACAGCCTGCTCGTCACCTCGTTCAAGCACCCTCACGGCAGAACGAATCAACCGTTCGGCGTCGGCATAGCGACCCTGAGCCAGGAATGTGCGGGTCCGCGTCTCATCAACTTGGGCGACGGTTCCGGAGTCTCTTAGTTCGATGAACAGTTGACGAGCCCGATCCAGGTGCGTGTGCGCGTCGTCGTATCGACCTATCGTGTGGAACAGGAAACCCAGGTTGTTCTCTACACGCGCCAGATACCGCGTATTGCCTGCCTGTTCAAAGTGAAAACTTGCGGCGGCGTATTCAATGAGAGCGCGATCAATGTAGTCTTCGCGATTATCTGGGGCCGCAAGACGCCGAAGCACGAGGCCAAACTGGTTGTGAAAAGCCCCCTGCAGCGCATGGTCATCACTTCTTTCAATTATTGGGAGCGCCCTATCGTACAATCGGAGGGCTTCATGAACGTGACCCGCATCAGCTTCGATCAGGCCAGACCAAACGAGGGCGGCTGCTCGCAGATCATCGGCACTGTCGTCGAATTCTTTCAGTGCCTCAGCCAGGGTGATTCGCGCTTCATCAAAGGACCCTTCTCGCCAATAGCAAATCGCCCGAGCGGTTAAGGCTTCACCTACGCGGTTTGGTTGATTGAGAGCGTGGAAGGTTTCAATGCTCCGCGTAATAAAGTCCTTGGCCTTCTCTTGCGTGCCATAGCGTTGATCTGCGCTTCCACGCCAACCGGCCAAGACGCCTACTCTCAGTAGCACTTCGCCTTTTGTCGCTTCATCGAGGTCCGACAGATCCAGTGAGTCCGAGGCTTCCGACCAGAACTCGCCCAGCACTTCCAGGGCCTTGTCATACTCGCTGGTCTTTTCGAATTCCCGTGCCACCTGGCACGCGAACGCAGCCCGTTGCGTCCGGCTGAGTTCGTGAGTTGTTGAGGTAAGTCTGCCTAATTGAGTATTTAACTTCATGTGAGGCTTGCCTTTCTCTCGTTTTGATAATAAACCTGCTTCGGAGCTGCCTCAATTTCATTTAGGATCAACAGCCACACTTTCGATTGATGAACCAACCAACCCCGACAAATTTAAGGAGAAAACCATGAAGAACGTTAGATCATTTTTCGCCGCCGCGCTATTGGCCTTTGCGTTAACGGTACCCGCATACGCTGACGGACCCTGCTACATGCCCGGTGAGACACCTACCGGCCCACCGTGCGGTTCAGCTCCAGCAACCTCAGGAGATGCCACTGACCCGGATGAAACGTCCGCCACGCCGCAGGCGATCGACTACGTCTCGCTCGCTGAGATAGCCGTAGAGTCTTTGCTGCTCTTCCAGTAGCAGCAAATTGGATCTCAAAGATCGCGCGTCGCCATAAACTTGCACCCGGCGACGGGGTTACGTGTGTCTTCGGATGGTTGGCCCCCGCGAGAAGCTCAGGCCCTACCTGTTGGCCTCAATTCCTCAGAGGCCGTAGAGTGGCGTAGCATAGACTGCCCGCGTCTGCTTTGCAACCAAAATTGCATTGAGTTGCTAACTGATGATAGATCGCTGCTTACGTCCTGTCGCTGCATTTGCAGCAGAACTATCCCTACGCCAGCGCCCACGGCAATTTGCGCTCACTTGCGGTTGCATTTGTGAAATTCACTGGATGAGCAGTCCCGCCTGAGTTATCAAAACGGAAAGTAGCTGGCTCCAGCAATTCTGGATATACTGCGCCAGCGGTTTGCGCGATGATCGCAGGTGAACCAATGAAAGCTTTCACACCGAATGCGACTCCTCCGCCGCCAGCGGTCGGGTTAGCGCGTCCAGGCCGCTTGAGCGCGATTAAAATTATCGCGGTGATTATCGCGGCAATGTTTGCGCTGCTCCTTGGCCTAATAATTCTGCTACTAATCGGGGCCGAAACAGGTTTGGTCCAGCTGATGATCGGAATGGTCTGCGCGACCTTGCCAGTGCCGATCTACGTGATGCTACTACTGTGGATCGACCGCTATGAATCCGAGCCACTCTGGATGCTGGCAACTACGTTTTTCTGGGGGGCTCTGGTCGCCATTTTTATTGCGTTGGTATTTAACACAGGGATTGAAATCATCGCGACCATCGCTACACACAGCGATGAAGTCGGCGCGAACGTCGGCGCGGTCATTTCTGCTCCGATTGTAGAAGAATCTGCGAAGGCTTTGATCCTCGTGATTCTGTTCTTTTGGAAAAAAGACGAGTTTGACGGAATCGTTGATGGAATCGTTTACGCGGGCATGGCGGGGCTCGGTTTTGCCATGACTGAGAACATCCTTTACTACGGCCGGGCCATTCAAAAAGGGCCGGAAGTGCTGACCGTAGTTTTCATTCTGCGGGGCATGGCGGCCCCGTTCTCGCATCCGCTCTTTACCAGCATGACGGGCATTGGCCTCGGCTGGTCGCGACAATCAGGAAATACTTTCATAAAGTTCGCGATGCCAGTCTTTGGCTTCATGTTTGCGGTTCTGATGCATGCAACGTGGAATGGATCGGCGGCGTTTGGAGGTGGTCTGGGATTCTTTGTTGTCTATTTCATGGTTATGGGGCCTGCGTTCATTGCGATCCTGATGGTCATTTACTTTTCCCTGCGACGCGAAGGACGGATCGTGCGAGAGTTTCTTTATTCTGATTACCAAAAGGGTTTGTTCGACAATTACGAATATGAAAAGCTCTGCACCGTGCGCGGCCGTATGGGCATGTCCTGGAACGCATTCTGGTCGCACGGCTTTTCGGGTTGGCGGACTCGCATGCGCTGCAATCAGGTGGCCAGCGAGTTAGCGTTTCATCGCAGCCGCGTCGCGCGCGGCATCAGCCGTAATCCACAGGTCGCTCAGGAACGCGAGGCCATGTACCTTTCAAATTTGCAGCAGCTTCGCCAGCAGATCGCCCAACGCCAGCAACGCTTGGGATAGCAGGCGTTTGGCAGAAAAACTTCGCGCTAGCCGCAATTCTTGCCTTATACTTAACGCGAACTGCGCGCAAAGCCTGACCAGCTAAACATACCCGTTGAAGATTCAACTTCTACCCAGCTCTTTTGATGCCGCCGGACGGGCGACACCGGCGCAGCGCCTCACTTGCTTCCTGATTGACGATCGCGTCTCCGTGGACGCCGGCAGCATCGGCCTCGCGCTGACTGAGGGCCAACGCCAAACAGTTCGCGACATCATCGTCACGCACACTCACATGGACCATATCGCGAGTCTGCCGATTTTCGTTGATGATCTTTTTGCCGAATTGACCGAGCCAATTCGGATCCACGCAACACGTGAGGTTGTGGATCTGCTTGAGCGCGATGTTTTTAATGACAATGTCTATCCGCGGTTCGCCGAGCTACGAAATCAGCACGGGCCGGTGATGAGATACGTACCGTTTAAGGCCGGCGAAGAATTCTCAGTCGCTCACCTGCGAGCAACTGCCGTGACAGTCAACCACATTGTGCCCACAGTCGGACTTGTCTTAACTGATCGCAAAACAACGGTCGCGTTTAGCTCTGATACCGCCGATACGGAGGAGTTGTGGAGAGTTATCAATGCCGAACCACAACTCGACGCGCTATTCATCGAAGCTTCTTTTCCGAATTCCATGCGAGAACTCGCGAAGGCCTCGAAGCATCTGACTCCGCAAACGATGGCGCAGGAATTGACTAAACTAAGCCACAACGGAATGGACATCCTTGCGGTGCACTTGAAGGCTGCTTACCGGACAACGCTTATTAAGGAACTCGAGGGGTTGAAAATTAAGGGATTGAACGTAATGGAAGCGGGACGAGTGTACGAATGGTAGCTGCAAGACAGGCCGCGTGCCTGCCTTACTTGTCAAACCAGCTACCGTGCGGCTTCGAATTCCTTTTCCACGTGCTCACCGGCGAAATTTTCAAGCACAACGCGGCCGCTTGGCAACAACTCCTG
Source organism: Pyrinomonadaceae bacterium (assembly GCA_036505595.1). Taxonomy (GTDB): domain Bacteria; phylum Acidobacteriota; class Blastocatellia; order Pyrinomonadales; family Pyrinomonadaceae; genus UBA11740. The sequence goes on along the minus strand of DASXTE010000054.1, from coordinate 1,383 downwards.
CACTCGAAACGTGCGTTCCGACGCGTCACGGCCCGGCATCAGTTCAGCGCGGAAAACCACTTCCATTCCCGGACGAGCCCAAATATCCGCCACATTACGACTGCCGCGGCGCTTCCGGCGCACACCATTATTTCGAATCATCAAAGCTCCAATCGCGCCTATTGCGCCGCCTGCCAAAGCCAATCCTCCCAAGACCCGCTTCGTCGCCTTCTTCATATTCCGTCAATTCCTAAAATAACTGTTGCAGCAAACCAGCGGTCGAATTCTAATTGGTTCTAACGTATCGCCTGCAACAGTCGTTCCTAAATAAGAATACGCGGCTTCCGCTTCCGTTGCCGCGGTCACCGCGCTTTTTGTTCAATTTGGGTTTCGAATTACTGACACAATGGGTCGAGTTTCCCGGCACTGCTCGGATAGATGGGCAGGCCGCTCGTCGCGCGTTCAGCATTTATGGCCGTAAATTGCGTCCATTCCGAAGGAACCTTGTCCTCGGCAAAAATAGCTTCGACGGGGCATTCCGGCACACACGCGTCACAATCGATGCAGGTCTCTGGATTGATCACCAGCATGTCGTCGTCGACGTGGAATGCATCGACCGGACAGACAATTGCACAATCTGTATAACGACAGTTAACGCAGGGTTCGGCGACCACGTACGTCATAAACGAATCATCCTCCAGGTGTGATTCAGTTACTGCGGCTCAAACAAGAATTAAGAGCGCGGTCATCCTAACACAGAGCACCCAGCACCACGCAATTTCAACTTGAGGTCTTCGATTGAGTTTTCCACGTGAGCACCGGTGCGCCGCTTCTGAAATCGTAGAATTCAAGATCGACTTCCGCGAACATCTTCGAGATCAGAATCATCCGGCCGGTGTGCATGGAAATAGGAAGCAGAATTACAGCCGCTTCCTTTTTCTTTCCTTAATTCAGAATCGGAAGTTAAGGCCGGTATTGAGGGTGTGCGCCCTCGTTTCCCATCTGTAGGCAACCTGGAAGGGCGGGTTCGCGGGAACCGGGTTGGCGGTGAACGACTCTTTGCGCAGGTCGTAGTAGAGATACTCGGCCTTCCAACTCCAGCGCTTGTTAATTCCGACTTCGAGTCCGCCGCCGGCAGTCCATCCTGTTTTCGTTTTGCTGAACGACGCCGGATATTGGAAAAACGGTATTGAAGTCGGCGCCCCGGGCCGGAAGTCTGCGTTAGCTGAATAGTGCACGCGGCCATAAGCCAAGCCGCCAGTTCCATAAAGCAGTACGCGGTCGAAGGCTATCCCGAGGCGAGGGCGCAGCGTACCGAACCATTTCGTGTTTTGATGCGCGGTCAGGAACCCGTTACCGGGAAACGGAGTGCCGTTGTTCTTGATGATCGGTGTGAATAGAACC
>DASXTE010000053.1:0-8767 GCA_036505595.1 Pyrinomonadaceae bacterium | reverse complement strand
GCGGTCGCTTGCGTTTGCTGCTGGGGCAACATTTAATAGTTTTCATGAGGTGTCGCGTGTGTAAACATCTGTTGCTATTCGGCATGATTCTGGCGGGTACGGCTGGTCTGCGGACTGTTTCTGCTCAGGAATTTCTGCCGGCGCCGCCCGCCGACAAGACGCTCGTTTACACTCTGGATGAGAAAAACAACTTGGTGCCGCTGCCATTTGAAACGGGACGGACACCGCTGAAGGTCTCGGCGCCGGCGAAGAACTTCAAGACAAGCTACGTCGAAATCAGCGGCGAACGCGCAGCGACGACACTCTCAGCGATGCCGCGGCTTTTTCTTTTCACGAACGAACGACAGGGTACGCATCCGCCTTTCATCGTGTGGTTGACACCGAGACGCGGGGCGCGACGCGCCACGGCAATTGCGCAGGCCGGCATGTCCGGTTTTGCGATCGATTCCGCCGACATTGTTAAGCCCACGGTGCGAGTGCTGGCAAAGTCGGGCGAAGAGGTATTCATCGAACTACGGCCGCGCGCTTCGCTTGTGCCGGGTGAATATGCGATTATTGGCGACGACTTGGCGCGGATTGCGACGTTTCGAGTCGCGGGAGAATCGCTGCACTGAATAAGTTTGAAGGTATGGCTGAACCACCAAACTCAACTCATCCCTCGTTCTGGACGCCGATGCGAATCGTGTCGATCTGCGTAATCGTCGGAGTTGCGGTTGCAATTTGGTTGTCAATGCGCAACACCGGCACGCAAACCAATCAGACGGGCGCCGGCGTGGCGTCGTCCAATCCGCCAAATCGATCAGCCAATCCTCCGACGACTGCGCCACCAAACACTGTGGCGACGAATGCGGCCCCTCCAGCAGTCACGGCCGTGCCGTTGTCCGAGGACATTCGACAGATGAAAGTGAAAACGATCGACGGCGGCTCACTGAAATTGGCTGACTTCAAAAACAAGGTCCTGGTGGTCAATATCTGGGCCACGTGGTGCGGGCCATGTCGCATGGAGATGCCGGACCTGGTTAAGCTGAACAAGGAATACAAATCACGCGGGCTGGTCGTGCTCGGCTTGGCTACGACTTACAATGAACAGGACGATGTTAGTCGCGTCAAAGAGTTCATTAAAACGCAGAAGGTGGATTACAAAATTCTTTGGGATGACGGTTCGTTGGCCCAGCCTCTGGTGCAGAGCGTGAATGGCCGCGGGGTTATCCCACAAAGTTTTGTGATTTCGCGCGACGGAAAGATCGTCAAGCATTTTCAGGGCTTCAACGCGATGTCTACGCCCGCGCTGATGCGGCAGGCCGTCGAAGACGCTTTAGCTGATAAAGGCAAAGCGTGACTATCGAAGCAGGTAATCATGACCACCTGCGCCAGCGGGTGGTTTTATTTTTGCAAACTGAAGGCGACAATAGTTGAGCATCGACGTAAAACAGAAGCTTCAGACCGAACTGGACGGGTTGGAAACTGAGCTGCGCGTTCACTTGCCAAAGGAAATCAAGCGCGCTCGTGAGTTCGGCGATCTGCGCGAGAACTCGGAATATCAAACCGCGCTGCAACGCCAGACGATGGTCAAAGCGCGCATTCGCGAGTTGCGGCAAAGACTGAGCGAAGTCGCCTCAATCGATCTTTCGAAAGTTCCGCGCGGCAAAGTTGGCTACGGCTCAGTCGTCGTTCTCTACGATGGCCAGCGCGAAGAAGAAGTAACTTACCGGCTGGTTACGCCGGAAGAATCCGATCCGACGGCCGGCTTGATTTCTACTGTGTCCCCCGTCGGTCGCAGTTTGATGGGGAAAGAAGAAGGCGACGAAGTCATCGTGACCACGCCGGCTGGCTCGCGCACGTTCGAAATCAAAAGCCTCAAGACGCTTCACGACGCACCGGAAGGCTGACTTTGTCAGTCATTTGAATGTCTCGTGACGCTCCACACGTCCGGCCGTGCTTCGCTTCATTGACACCTCTGATTTGCGTTCCTATCATTCAGTTGGTCTCAGTCATCCCGCAGGGTAATAAGCATGTTCGGAGCAAGCATTGGGCGAGCAGGGCAACGGATCATCGATGAGATGGTGCGTTGGCTGGCGCGCGGCCATATTAACCCGAACATTCTGACTTCGGTCGGCGTAGCTATTAATGTCGGTTCAGGTTTGTTGTTCGGATTAGGCCACTTTTTTTGGGCCGGCATCGTTCTGATAGTTGCGAATCTGTTCGACATGCTGGACGGACAGGTCGCGCGGCTCTCCGGGCGCGTGACTCGGTTCGGCGGGTTCCTTGATTCGTCGCTTGATCGGCTATCGGACATGGTGGTGTTCGTCGGGTTGATGGTCTTTTACGCGCGCGACACGGAATTTCACTCGACTCTGAATGTCTTTCTCGCCGGCGCAGGTTTGATGGGGTCGGTGATGGTGAGTTACGCGAGCGCGCGCGCCGAAAGCCTGATTCCGAAGTGTGACGTTGGTTTTCTTCGGCGCCCCGAACGCGTCGTGCTCTTTATCATCGGCGCGTTGACCACGCATCCGGGCTCGCACAATTTCTTTCTTAATCGGATGCCAGCCGTTTTGTGGGTTCTGGCGGTCGGATCCTATTGGACGTTCGCGCACCGCATGTACCACACCTGGGTAGAGTTGCATCGATCGAAAACCGAAGCCGCCAAGAAAGATGCGGCCGCCGCATCCAAAGTCCAACCCGTTGCGGAACGGCGTCCGGAACCAACTTTGGCGGCAAAAACCGGATAAAGTTCACGTCATTGTGTTTTCTGCGCGATAGCTCTTGACGAACGTTTGCTGTCAGTCTAATTTATTCCGCGCACTTTTTTTTACGAGGTAAGCAATCTTGATCATCTGCCCCGCTTGCGGCTCTTCTGTCGAAGGACAACTTTCTTTTGGTTGCCCGGCGTGCGGCGCACGCGCCGTGGGACCGCCGCTCGCAAAACCTGAGCATCAACTCGTGTCTTACGGGCCGGCTGCACTGACGGCTGCGGTCGGTGGGGTCGTGTCGCTTGGGTTTTTGACATTGACCTTGATCGCCTGGATTACGAAGATGAAAGCCGTTCCGCGCCTTTCGATGATCGTGAGTGCGGGCGAGACAGCCGCCTGGCAATTGAAATGGGTGGCTCTTCCGTTTGCTGTCGCGGTCATTTGGACAGGGTCGAAATCGGTGCGTGCCATCCGGAATGTGCCACATCAGTTTGGCGGACTGCGAACTGCGAGGGCCGGCTACTGTGCGGCGATTGCCGTAACCCTAATCGTCGGCACGCTGATCGGCATCACGGTTCCCGAACGATTGCGTCGCCATCAATGGGCATTGGAAGCGGCCGAGAACGCACGAGCCTACGCTCTGCACCGTGCCTTGCTGGAATATCGAGATTTGCACGGCACGCTGCCTCCGCAGGAAGACCTCGTGCGCCAACTGCGCACCCTACCCGATCCCGATGGCTCGATCGCTGAAGCGCTTAACGTTATCGATCCAAACGGTTATGAAGCGGAATCAGTACAGGCCGCGGCGGCGCCGAAGACCAAACGGCTCGCGCGCGGCGCAGCTTTGCGCGATGCTTCTCTTACCACCGCGCCTGATCCTCCGGCCATATCATTCACGAATTACAATCTTCGGCTTCCCGGGCCTGATAAGAAACTGAACACGGACGATGATCTGATCATCCGCGATGGCCTGGTGATGACTGTTTCTGAATTTGCCGCCTATCGTTCCCCCCGTTCCAGCGCGCCATAGAGTCATGTCTTTTCTGGCTCGCCTCCGTCGTAAGAAAGAAGACCCCGAAGTTGAGCGTCGTCGGATTCTGCTCGAGTCAGGCCGGCTCGGGGATGCTACGGTGTTGGGAACAGAGCTTGATGCGAGCGGAGATGTAATGCTCTTGTACAGCTACTCGATTGGCGGTGTGGATTACCAGACATCTCAACGCCTCGACGAACAACAGCTTCTGCGCAAGCACGATTACCTGCCGGGCGCAAGAGTTCCGTTGCGATACGATCCGCGAAGACCGGCGAATTCTTTCGTGGTCTGACATCGCAAACAAGGACAAGTGACAAGCAGAGACCTGTTCGCTTAGTATTTCTTGTCACTCGTCCCTGTTCTTCAATGTTTCGCAAAATCCTGATTGCCAATCGTGGTGAGATTGCCGTGCGCGTCATTCGCGCGTGCCGCGATCTCAAAATTTCGCCCGTTGCAGTTTTCTCGGAAGCTGACGCCGGCGCGCTGCACGTACGCGTGTCTGACCAGGCGTACTGCGTTGGTCCCGCCACATCCACCGAAAGTTACCTCAACATTTCGGCAATCATTGACGTTGCAAGGCGCGCGGGAGTGGAAGCGATTCATCCCGGCTACGGATTTCTGGCCGAGAATGCCGACTTCGCGCGTGCGGTTACCGAGGCGGGTTCGATCTTTATCGGGCCGTCGCCGGACGCGTTGGAAGTTATGGGTTCGAAGACGAGCGCGCGCCGTGCGGCCATCGCTGCGGGCGCGCCCGTTGTTCCCGGGACAACTGAAGCCTTGAAGAGTTTTGATGAAGCGCGTTCGGTTGCGGCACAGTTTGGTTATCCGATCATGCTAAAAGCTGCCGCGGGCGGTGGCGGCAAGGGCATGAGACAAGTCAGTGAAGAAAGTGAATTGCGGTCAGCTTTTGAAGCCGCGCAATCCGAAAGCCTGTCGGCATTCGGCAATTCAGACGTCTACCTGGAAAAGGTTGTCGAGAAGCCGCGTCACATCGAAATTCAGGTCTTTGCCGACACGCATGGGAACTACGTTCATCTCGGCGAACGCGAATGCTCGATTCAGCGCCGGCATCAGAAAGTGATCGAAGAATGTCCCTCGCCTATCAACGATGCGGCGCTGCGCCAGCGAATGGGCGAAGCAGCGATCAAGATCGCGAGAGCAGTGAACTACGTGGGCGCTGGAACTGTCGAATTTCTTTTTTCCGATGCGACACGCGAATTCTACTTTCTTGAAATGAACACGCGTTTGCAGGTCGAGCATCCGGTGACGGAACTGGTCACGGGATTCGATCTGGTGCGCGAACAGATCAACGTCGCTGCCGGCGCAACGCTATCGTTCAAACAGGATGACCTTCGGTGGGTAGGGCACGCAATCGAATGCCGCGTTTACGCCGAAGACCCGGACAACAATTTCTTTCCATCGCCCGGCAAGATCACTTTTCTGCGCGTACCGGCGGGGCCCGGAATTCGTGATGACAGCGGTGTCAGCGAAGGCGACGAGGTGTCGATTCACTATGATCCAATGATTTCGAAACTTGCCGCGTGGGGCCGCACGCGCGCCGAAGCCATCGATCGTTTGCGCCGCGCGCTCGATGAGTACGCCGTCGGCGGAATCAAGACTACACTCCCTTTCTTTCGCGAGATTGTTCGTGATGAAGAGTTTATTGCTGCGCGACTCGACACCGGTTTCATTCCCCGGTTCAACGAGCGGCGACGGGAGAGTCCGAATCTTGTCCCGACAGCTCGGGATACGCAGGCTTCCAGCCCGCAACAGGACATCGCCATCATTGCGGGCGCGCTCGCCTACGCGCGGGGGCAACGCACGCCGGTGACGAATCATCGCGAACCGCAGAGCAAGTGGAAGATCGCTGGACGGCAGACAGCTTTAGCTAATGCGCTGATGGTTAAAAAGTTGAAATGAGATTGCACGCGAGCATTGGAGACACTCAAGCCGACGTCGAGATACGGCGGGAAGCTACTCGTGTTTTTGCAAGCGTCGACGGGCGCGAATACGAACTCGACGCTCGCCCTTCGCCCTCAGGCTTGTTGTTAACTGCCGACGGCGCCGTTTTCGACTGCCGCGTTCAAGGCGAACCGACATCAGGACTGCCCGTCGATGTATTTGTCGGCAGCCAACGCTTCTCGATAACTCTGATTGATCCGAAACGTTTGCGCGGTGCGGCGGATGCAGCCGCAGGCGCCGATGGAGTGGCGCGAATTATTGCGCCCATGCCGGGCAAAGTTGTGCGCGTGCTCGTCGAATTGGGCTCACAAATCGAAGCCGGAGCCGGCGTCATTGTCGTTGAAGCCATGAAGATGCAAAACGAAATGAAATCGCCAAAGGCCGGAGTGGTTGTGGCGCTGAACGTTGAAGTTGGTGCGACGGTGAATGGCGGCGATGTTTTGGCGGTTATTGAGTGAATCTTAGCGTCACAGAGAAAAGATTATTTGGGATGTGAGATTTGACATTTGATATCTGTTAGCAATTGAACGCGCCCATTTTTTGGACCCGCCGTCGTAGAACAAATACCAAATGACAAATATCAAATCTCAAATGTCAAATAGATCTAATTCAAAAACCCTCGAATCATTGAACCTCCGTGTCCTTCTGTGGGATCTCGACGGCACACTTGTGCGCGGGAAACGGTTTGGGACCTTTAAAGACTACACAGTCCCGATGTTGGAAAGCGTCTTCGGGACGGCCGGGGCGTTGCGAGAAATGATCGTGTCCGGCATGACCGATCTGCAAATTGTCGAAGAAGCCCTGCGATGCGAAGGCATCACGCGCGATCACATTAGCGCCCGCAAGGATGAGCTGAAGCGCTGCTACATCGAGCAGATGAAACTTGCTGTCGGCAACGGCGCGCACGTTATCGAGGCGATGCCCGGCGCGCGCGAAGCGCTGCAAGCCGCGCACGATCATCCGCGTTATGAATCTGCATTACTGACCGGGAACATCGAGCCGGCCGCTTATCTGAAAGTTGAAATCGCAGGCTTGGCGGAATTCTTCACACTGCCGGGCGCATTCGGCGACGAATCTTTCGATCGACGCGATCTCCCCCAACTTGCCGCGAAACGAATCAATGATGCCTTGGATGCGGAGCTTGAACCCGAGCAATTCATCGTCATTGGCGACACACCGAACGATGTCGCCTGTGCCCGCCATTTCGGCGCGCGTGTTATTGGGGTCGCGACCGGTCGCGTTCATTCAGTCGATGAATTGCGCGCCTGCGAACCGGATGCTTTGCTGCCTGATCTTCTCGATGTTGAACTCTTCATCCGCACACTTGATGCGATGTAAATTAACGTGTCAGAAGCCCGAGCGTAAGCGAGGGCAACTCTGGTTCATGGTAACTTTTCGCCCAAAGTTGCCCTCCCTGACGGTCGGGCTCCTGACACGTTTGGCTGAACTAGCGCACCGCGCGATAATCAATTCCGAATCCCTGACAAGCCGAATCGAGAACAGCAGAGGAGGGAACAATGCTCGTCAACTGGATCAAAGACGCCGATGCGGCGCTTGAGCAAGCGAAAACTCAAAACAAACCGTTGTTGATCGATTTTTCTGCCGCGCCCGCTTGAGGCGCATGTGCTCGGCTGGAAGCCGAGTCCTACTCAGATCAGGAAATCGCAAACTTCATTCACCAGAACTTCGTTCCACTCGAAGCCCACATTAAAGAACATCCCGCTTACTTCAAGCGATTCGAAGCCGTCTGGACGCCGACAATTTTGGTGATGGACCCGGAAGGTGTCGAGCGTTATCGCATTGAAGGCTATCTGCCGAAGGATTGGTTTCGTGGACGGCTCGAGATGGCGCGCGCGCGCGTCGCGTTTATGCACAAGAAATTCGCGGACGCGCAGCAGATTTATGCAGACGTTGCGAACCGCGTCGGCGAATTGGCGGTGGCGGCTGAGGCGATCTACTGGCGTGATGTATGCAAGTACAAGGCAACAAACGATCACACGGTGCTGGGTGTGGCCGCGAAGGAGTTAGCCGAGAGATTTCCGAACGATGAATGGCGGTTGAAGAGTCTGCCGTGGGCGCATTAGCGCAGAACAGTGGCACAGACTTCAGTCTGTGAAAACGACTTCGACCACACAGACGGAAGTCTGTGCCACTTCAGATTCGATGAAAGCCCTTCAGAATGTCCTGCGTCGCCAGCCGCAGAATCACTGGCCGTCCGTGCGGGCAAGTGGTTGGAGACGAAGTCGTCAACAGACGATCGATCAACCAGCGCATCTTCTCTGGGGCAAGCGGCATGTTGACCTTGATCGCCGCGTGACAAGCGAGCGAGGCAGCAATTTCTTCCCGCAGAGTCGTGCGGGCGGCGCCGCGCTTTTCCGAATCGACCGTATCCAGAACCTCTGACAAAACGTTGCGCGCTTCGCTGGCGGGTAAGTCTGCGGGCGCTGACTTGATGGCGACCGTGCGTCCCGATAAGCGCATCAATTCGAATCCGTAATTCTCCAGTTCTTCCGCGACGGTATCGAAGGCTGCGGCTTGCGCCGGCGTGAGATCGAACGTTTCGGGAATCAACATCTGCTGCGATTCAACTCGCCGCGACGCTTCCAGTGCACGGTACTTATCGAACAGTACGCGCTCGTGCGCGACATGCTGATCGATGAGTAGCAAGCCTTCGTCGTCTGTTGCGATGATGAAGCTCTCATCAAGCTGACCGAGCGGTCGAATGTTTGATGAGAGTGACTCAACCGTCATTTCGCGAACGAATTTAGTCGCAGAATCAAGCGGCGGCAGCGGTGATGCCGCGAGAGCAGAAGCTGAGATTTCTGTTGTTGTCTGAAGTTCGCTGGCTACTGGTGGGGTGGATTGCGGCGAGGTCGGCGATGGGATTGGGGTGGGCTGTTCCGAACTCACTGGCGCCTGCGACCGCGACAACTGCGGTTGCGCGGCAGTCGCGAAACCGAAGCCGATTCGCTCTTGTTGCGGCTCTGGGCGCGCGGCGAAGTGCGTCCCACCAACAGCAGGCGGGAGGGCGCGGGGCAGCTCGTTTTCAGCTACGTCGCCGGGCGTTATCTTCTCCTCAAAATCG
>DASXTE010000052.1:0-10355 GCA_036505595.1 Pyrinomonadaceae bacterium | reverse complement strand
ACTCTGGATCAATCGAACGGCATTCGTCAATAGCAATCGGACAACGCGTGCGGAAACGACAGCCCGATGGTGGATTGCGGGCGGTCGGCACGTCGCCTTTTAAGATGATCCGATCGCGCTTCTGTTTCGGATCCGGAACTGGAATCGCAGAGAGTAATGCGACCGTGTAAGGGTGCAGCGGATTCGCGTACAACTGCGCCGCGCTTGCGATTTCGACGATCCGGCCGAGGTACATCACCGCCACGCGCGTCGAAATGTGCTCGACCACCGCCAGCCCATGCGATATGAAAAGGTAAGTCAGCCCAAATTCTTTCTGCAGATCCTGCAAAAGGTTCACGACCTGTGCCTGCACGGAAACATCGAGCGCGGAAACCGGCTCGTCCGCGACAATCAATTTCGGATTCAGCGCCAGCGCTCGCGCAACACCGATGCGTTGCAACTGCCCGCCGGAAAATTCGTGGCTGTAGCGATTGATGTAATCGGGATCGAGGCCGACTTTGCCGAGCAGCCAGGCGACCCGTTCGCGGCGTTCCTGCTTTGTCCCGATTTTGTGAATCACGAGCGGCTCAGCCACGATGTCGCCGATTTTCATCCGCGGATTCAGCGAAGCTTGTGGATCCTGAAAAATGATTTGCGCCTCGCGACGCAAAGCGCGCAGCTCGCCCCGATTCATCGCGGTCACGTCGCGGTCATCAAACTTAACATCACCACTTGTCGGTTCAATAAGGCGAAGGATGCAGCGTCCGGCTGTCGACTTGCCGCAACCTGACTCGCCGACGAGTCCCAGCGTTTCCCCGCGAGAGATGTCGAACGTAACGCTATCGACGGCGCGCAGCGGCCCTTCGTCAGTGGGAAAATGCTTGACCAGTGAACGGACTGAAACGAGTGTGGTTATCTGTTCAGCAGACACTTAATGGATCTTTCAAATTCACCACGGAGGACACCGAGAAAACCAGTCGAAAATTACTCTGTGCTTACTCTGTGTCCTCGGTGGTTAGAGTCTTGTTCGGCAACGGCTGTCGCTGGATCGTACAATACACAACGCACAGTCACGCCTTCGCCCGCCGGATACAACGGAATTTCGCCTTCGCGGCAGCGCGGCATGCGATACGGGCAACGCGGCTCGAAGTGGCACCACGGCGGAACATTCAAAGGACTTGGGACGACGCCTTCGATGGTTTGCAGCCGTTCCGATTTCACGACGTCCTTCATCGTCAGCTTCGGGACCGAGCGCAACAAACCTTCCGTGTACGGATGCTTGGGTCGCGCGAATAATTCATCGACCGGCGATTCCTCAACAATTTTTCCGGTGTACATCACACAAACACGATCCGCGACTTCCGCGACCACGCCGAGATCGTGAGTAATCAAAAGCACTGCCAGTTCCCGTGTTCGCCGCAAATGATCCAGCAGATCGAGAATCTGTGCCTGAATCGTGACGTCCAACGCGGTCGTTGGCTCATCGGCAATCAAAAGTTTCGGATCGCAGGCGAGCGCCATCGCAATCATGATGCGCTGACGCATGCCGCCGGAAAGCTGATGCGGATAATCATCGGCACGCGTTTCCGGATCAGGAATCGAGACTTCGCGCATCGCATCGACCGCCGCCGTGCGCGCGGCCTTGCGTGACAATCCTCGGTGTAGGCGAAGCGCCTCGGCTATTTGTTCGCCCACGGTGAACACCGGATTCAGCGACGTCATCGGATCCTGAAAGATCATCGCGATGTCATCGCCCCGCACGTCCCGCATCTCGCGATTCGATAACTTCAACAAGTCGCGCCCGTCGAAGAGAATCTCGCCGCCAACAATCTTTCCCGGTGGCGCGATCAGACGCATGATGGACAGCGCCGTCATCGACTTGCCGCAGCCGCTTTCGCCCACCAGACCCAGCAACTCGCCGCGATCTATGTAAAAGCTGACGTCGTCGACCGCGCGCACGATGCCAGCGCGCGTGGGAAAATGAGTCTTCAGGTTCTTGACTTCCAACAAGTGGGCCATCGGCTTTGAACTAGATAACACAAAAGGGTCAGAGTCGTGAAAGACTCTCACCCTTTTGCCTTTTTGCTTTTTCCTTTTGCCTTATCGTGCCATCGGCTTCTTCGGCAGCTTCTCGTCCCGCATCGCGGTGTTGTAAACGAACGCGGCCATGATCGTCGCGGCCTGCTTCATGTCATCGCCTTGAACGCGATCGAACACGTCCATATTAGAGTGATGCGTGCGCGTGTCATATTCAATCTCGTCCTGAATGAATTGAAATCCGGGCAAGCCGATGCCGTCGAACGAAAGGTGATCCGTGCCGCCGGTATTCGAAAGCGAAAGAGTTTCTGCTCCCAGATCGCGGAAGGGCATAAGCCATTGCCGGAACAATGACGCGATGGGTTCGTTGGCCTGCAAATAGACGCCGCGAATCTTTCCGGTGCCGTTGTCGAGATTGAAGTAGCCCGCCAGCTTGTCATACTCCGGTCCCTTCACCAGTACCGGCGCGGGCGGTGTCGTGCCATCACCGTTACCAGCCGTCGTCGCCGGGGTTTCCATCTTTCCAAAGTGCTGCGCCACATACGCGCGCGATCCAAGCAGACCCTCTTCTTCTCCGGTCCACAGAGCTATGCGAATCGTGCGCTTCGGTTTCAAGCCGAGCGTTTGAATTATGCGCACCGCTTCCATCGCGACGGCCACGCCGGCGCCATTGTCAGTCGCGCCAGTGCCGGCGTGCCATGAATCCATGTGACCACCCAGCATCACGATCTCGTCTTTCAAAGTGGGATCGCTGCCGGGAATCTCAGCCACTGTGTTGTAGCCGTTGAGATCCTGATCCTGAAATTCGACGGCAAGCTCGATTGCCATTTTCACTTTCTCGCCTGCCTGAATCATGCGCGCGATGCGATTGTAATGCTCAACCGCCATGACGATCTGCGGCGCGAATTTTGGCGCATCCTTGTCGTAAGCATTGATGCGGCGCGGCGCGTTTGGCGCGGGCGCGCCGAAAGTGGGCGGCTGAAACGGCTGCGGCACCGCAGCCTGCTGCACGAAGATCGTTCCCCCGTCGCCACGACCCGGATCGATCAGAACGGCAGCGCCTTCATCCTGGAAGAACTGAAGCTTCTTCGCGTTGAACTGCTGAAGCGCGATGAAGTCGGCGTTGCGATTGCCGCCAAATCCGCCGCGGCCGGTAGGGCGAGGCAACGGCGCATCCGCCAAGGTCAGCAAATTCTTTTCGTCGCGGCGCGTGCCTAACGGCTCGAAATGCGCTTTCACTTCGCGCATGGGCGCCGTCAGGACGATCTTGCCTTTCAACTGCCCTTTGAAGCGCGCCAGGTCGGCTTCGTCTTTCGCGTCAAATAGAACGACTTCTGCCGTCAGAGTGTGGCTCGGCGCAGTCGCAACCACCGGGGCGTTCTTCTTTTTGCTCGGCGCGACGGCCGTCTCGCTCACTACTTCGATCGAAGGCGACCAGGCCTTCGGGTAAGCAATCACGGGAATGCCCTGCGGCTCGATCACTTGCGCGCTGAAACGCTTCAAAGACCAGCCGCGACCGAACGGCCCCCAGGCTTCGAGGTGCGCGTTCTGCAATCCCCACTTCGTGAGCGTATCGCGCGTCCATTCGTTGGCGCGCTTCATGTTCGGCGACGCAGTCAGCCGCGGGCCGATTACATCGCTGAGATAGGAAAGGGTCTGCATCACTTGCGATCGATTCAACCCTTCATCGCGAATTTTCGCGATCGGATCATTTGGATCGAGTTGTGGTTGTTGTGGTTGCGGCTGCTGTGCCAGTGCGACGTATGGCACGAGCAGCGCGAAAAGCAGAACCAGAGCGGCGAATTGGCGACGGATCATTGGTGTACTCCTATTCGAATCTGGAATTGGACCTGGCCGCCAGGCTTCGAGAGCGAAACGGCGTTTCCTGGAATGACGCAGCTTATACGCGGAAAGTTACAAAGATTCAAGAAGAGTATCCGCAGATTACGCAGATTAGAACGAAGAGAAAGATGGAAGCCACGAAAAAGCACAAGAAGCACAAAAGGAAATCCGCAAGACACGGGCGTAACTAAGAGACGCGTCTCGCTCTCTACATATGCCGCTTTGTTTGAGCCTTTTGTGCCGTTTTGTGGCTAATGTTTCCGTTCTGTCTAATCTGCGTAATCTGCGGATAGTTTGTTATCATGGCGCGCTAATGCCTTCAACCAGGACCCAACCGGCGCGCGGCATGCGCGACTTCTTGCCCGCAGACGTGCGCAAACGCGAGTACGTCATCGATCGTATCAAGCAAGCTTACGAACGCTACGGATTTGAGCCGTTGGAAACTCCCGCCGTCGAAAACATCGAGACGCTACTGGGCAAATACGGCGAAGAAGGCAATCAACTCATCTTCAAAATTCTCAAGCGCGGCGAACATGAGAAGACCGGTGAGGCCGATCTCGCGTTGCGTTACGATTTGACGGTGCCGCTGGCGCGCGTGGTCGCGCAGTATCACAACGAGCTGCCAAAATTTTTCAAGCGCTATCAAATTCAACCAGTGTGGCGCGCCGATCGTCCCGCACGCGGGCGCTTTCGCGAGTTTTATCAATGTGACGTTGACGTGCTCGGCTCACATTCGATGACCGTTGAGGGCGAGCTGATCGCGGCAGCGACCGATGCCCTCGTGGAGCTGGGCTTCAATGACTTCACGATACGTCTGAATCATCGACAGGTTTTGACTGGCATTCTCGATCAGGCGGGTGTTGCGCGCGAAAAACACGACGACGCTTTGGTCGCTCTCGACAAAATGGACAAAGCGGGTCCCGAAGGTGTCGCGCGTGATCTGCAAGAACGTGGAATCGTCGACGAATCGGCAGTGAAGGTGATGCGGTTCTTCGAAGGACTCGCCGGTGCGCAGCGCGCCCTCGATTTGGTTGACCTGGGCGAAGCGAACGATGCGCGAGCGGCTTACAATGCTGACGTGCTGGGGCGTCTGGTCGAATTCATCGGCTCGCATGAGATTGGCGCCAGCGGCGTTGACGACCTGCGGCAGATTTTGCAATTCGCGAAAGCCGGCCGGTTCGATCAGCGAATCAAACTCGATCCGACGCTGGCGCGCGGTTTGGCTTACTACACCGGCGCGATAATTGAAATCAACGTGGCTGATCTCGCCGGCAGTCTCGGCGGTGGCGGGCGTTATGACAACCTCGTCGGGATGTTTTTGGGCAAGGACGTACCGGCGTGCGGTTTCTCGCTCGGCTTGGAACGAATCATCGTGGTGATGACCGAGCGCGAAATGTTTCCGAAAGCACTCGTGTCGTCGCCGGCTGATGTAATGGTGACGATCTGGAACGAAGATTCGATCGCGGATGCGATTGCGCTGGCGACTGAACTAAGAAGCCGTGGGCTGCGCGTTGATTTGTATCCGGAAGCCGACAAGCTTGCGAAGCAATTCAAATACGCATCATCGCGCGGCATTCCATTCGTTGCGATCGCTGGTGACGACGAACGGGCGCGTGGTGAAGTTGCGATCAAAGACATGCGCAGCGGCGAACAGCGCGCGATAATGCAAACTGACGTCGCTAACGAGATTCGCGCAGCACTGAACCAAAACTGAGGCCAATCCTTCTCTGTGTCCTCTGTGGTTAAAGCGATGAACGATCAACTCGGCCAACATTATCTCGAAGATGCGCTTTACACCTTTCGCTACTACAAAGAACTCGCGGAGCGCGCGTTCGCGCAAATCAGCGACGGCGATTTCTTTCGCACAATCGACGACGAATCGAACAGCATCGCCGTCAACATGAAGCACATGGTGGGCAACATGCTCTCGCGCTGGACAGAATTCCTGACGACTGACGGCGAGAAGCCCGAGCGCGATCGCGACATGGAATTCGTGATGCTGCCGGAAGCCACGAAGAACGACATTCTCGCTTATTGGGAAAAGGGTTGGAGCTGCACGTTCGACGCGATTGGGCCGCTGACGCCTGACGATCTGATGCGCACCGTCAGAATTCGCGGACAGGATCACACGGTCGTGCAGGCCATCAATCGGCAGCTCGCGCACTACGCCTATCACGTGGGCCAGATTGTTTATCTGGCGAAGCACTTCAAGTCGAGCGATTGGGAATCTCTAAGCGTGCCCAAAAACAAGTCGGCTGAGTTCAGCGCGCGGTTACAGAACCGCGGACGATAGCGAGTGGATAGAAGTGCGAGCAGGGATGCTCGCGAACCGCCGACAAGGATGTCGGCGCTCCATCATGATCATCGCACTGCTTCATGTCAACGTAACTGTTCCGCCGGAACTTGAGACCGCGACAAAACATTTCTACGGTGTGATACTCGGGCTGAAGCAAATTCCAAAGCCGGCGACTTCGCGCCAAAGCGGCGCCTGGTATGAAATCGGCGAGACGCAATTGCACTTATCGATCGAAGACAAAGAACATGGGCTGATGAGCTCACGCCACGTGTGTTTTACGGTTTCGGATTTACCCGCCGCTGAAAAGAGGTTTCGCGAAGCCGGCGTAGAAATTATTCCCGACGCCCGCCCGAATCCGGGCGTCCCGCGGTTTTATGTGCGCGATCCGGGCGGAAATCAATTAGAGATCGTGCAACTCATGTCCGACAAACTTTAGTTTGTCGCGTCATTAAATAGGGCGAGAGTCAACCGACAAACTGAAGTTTGTCGGACAACTTAGAATGAGCTTCACTTTCATCAATCCTGAATCGCTCGGCGCGCCGCGTGGCTATGCGAATGGCGTGTTGACTGAGCCCGGCGGCCGTCTGCTTTTCATCGCTGGGCAAGTCGGCTGGAACGAGCAACAAGAAATCGTCGATGACAATCTTGTTAGGCAATTCGACCGGGCGTTGGCCAATGTTATTGCCGTAGTCGAAGCGGCGGGTGGTAAGCCGGAGCAAATTGCGCGGTTGGTGATCTACGTTACCGACGTTGATGAATACCGGCGCTGCCTGAAAGAAATCGGCCGACGTTATCGCGCACGTATGGGCAAACATTTTCCGGCGATGGCTCTGGTGGAAGTCACCAGCTTGTTCGAAGACGACGCGAAGATCGAGATTGAAGGAACGGCCGTGCTTTAGTAAATCGTAAATCGTGAATAGATCGTTTGGTTCCTGGCCGTTTCCATTTACGATTCACTATTTACTATTCACGAATGAAACCCAGATCATTTCTCTACGAACGACGCGACGGCATCGGCACGATTACGCTCAATCGTCCGGAGCGTCTGAACGCGATTACGTTTGAGGTCTATCACGAACTGACTGACTTCTTCGCGAAGCTGCGCGATGAAAAGGACGTGCGCGTCGTTGTGATCACCGGGTCAGGCAGGGCCTTCTGTTCGGGTGGCGATGTAATTGACATTATTGGCGCGCTGCAAGGACGTGACGCTGAAGGGTTGTTGGAATTCACGCGGCTGACCTGCGAGCTGATCAGAAACATGCGCGCGCTGCCGAAGCCAATTATCGCAAGTCTCAATGGCACAGTGGCCGGCGCAGGGGCATGCATCGCTCTCGCTTCCGACATTCGCATCGCGGCTGAAGAGGCAAAGATTGCTTTCATTTTCGTCAAGGTCGGACTCGCCGGCACGGACATGGGTGCGACTTATCTCCTGCCGCGTGTGGTCGGCTTGGCGAAAGCGACTGAGCTGTTGATGACGGGTGATTTCATCGACGCGAAAGAAGCCGAAGCGATCGGTCTGTACAATCGCGTCGTGCCGCGCGACCAGCTTGAAACTGCGACGCGTGAATTCGCTGAGAAGCTCGCGCGCGGACCGGCACTGGGAATTGCGAAGACAAAAGAGCTGCTCAATCGCGAGGTGCACATGGGTTTTGAATCGGCTTTGGAAGCCGAAGCCGTCGCGCAGGCCCTGTGCATGCAGACGCCGGATTTCAAAGAAGCGCACGCGGCGTTTTTAGAGAAGCGCCCCGCGAAGTTTGAATAGTTTTATGCTCCCTCTCCCAGCGGGAGAGGGAAAAACAATGGATTCCTTCATCGCCACAGCTCCATTCTTCACTCCCGATCACCGCACGCTTGCAGAGCGCGTTGCCGAATTCGCCGAACGCGAAATCGAGGTGCGCGCCGCTGATGATGAAACAGAGACGGAAGAATCCCTGCGCGGTTACGTTCACTTGCTCGCCGAAAATGATCTGCTGCGTTATGCGGTCGCCACGCCGGGTGAGCCTTTCGACCTCCGTTCGTTCTGCCTAATTCGCGAAACGCTCTCGTACTCGTCGTCACTGGCTGATCTCGCGTTCGTGATGCAGGGCTTGGGCACTTACAGCATTAGCCTCGCCGCCAGTGAGCATGTGCGCGATTTTTGGCTGGCGCGTGCCCGCACTGGCCAGGCAATCGCCGCGTTTGCCTTGACTGAGCCCGATGCTGGATCGGACGTGGCGGCGCTGAAGACAACCGCGCAACGCGAGGACGACAGCTATGTCATCAATGGGCGCAAGCGGTTCATCTCGAATGCCGGCGTGGCGGATTTCTACACTGTGTTTGCGCGAACGGGCACGCATGAAGATGGTCGCGCGGAACTGTCCGCGTTGATTGTCAGCGCACGTATGGCAGGGTTCAGCGTCTCCGAACGGACGGAGATGATCGCGCCGCATCCAATCGGCGAGCTGGAGTTCAAAGACTGTCGAGTTCCAGCGGAAGACATGATCGGCAAACAAGGCGATGGTCTGCGACTCGCCCTGCAAACTCTCGACCTGTTTCGCGCGAGCGTCGGCGCGGCCGCCTGCGGCATGGCGCGGCGAGCTCTGGATGAGAGTCTGCTGCACGCAAAATCGCGGAAGCAGTTCGGTAAGCTACTCGCCGAACATCAGTTGATCCTGGAAAAACTCGCTGACATGGCAACAGAACTCGACGCTGCGCGCTTGCTCGTTTATCGCGCGGCGCATTTGAAAGACACCAGCGCCGAACGTTCGACACGTGAAGCCAGCGAAGCAAAACTTTTCGCGACCGAAGCCGCCGGCCGCATCATCGATCAAGCGGTGCAGATCCACGGCGGCGCCGGACTCGTGCGCGGCTCAGTGGTCGAACGACTCTATCGCGACGTGCGCGCGCTGCGGATTTACGAAGGCACATCCGAAATTCAGAAACTGATCATCGCCAATCAACTCTTGAAAGAGTGAACGCCAAGCCAACTTCACATCACACAGACTCCGAATCGCACCTGGCTCGTCGTCTCGGTCTTTTCGACGCCACGATGATCGTGATGGGCGGGATCATCGGCGCGGGCATCTTTACCACTCCCTATACAGTCGCGCAGCAGGTTCATACTCCACTTTTGATTCTCGGCGCGTGGGCCGTCGGCGGATTGATCGCTTTGGCGGGCGCGTTCATCTACGCCGAACTCTCTTCGCAGGTCACCGAATCAGGTGGGCAATATGTTTATCTGCGCGAGGCGATGCATCCCGTCGTTGGTTTTGTTTACGGCTGGAGTCTGCTGTTCGTGATTCAAACGGGCGGCATGGCGGCGGTCGCGCTCATCTTCGCAAATCACGTTTTTGAATTGGCCGGTGTGTCGGCGAGCGAATGGAGCGCGGCAATCCTCGGGTCAGCAGCGCTGGCATTGCTGACCGTCATCAATTGCATTGGGGTACGCGCGGGAACGGTAACGCAAAATGTGTTTATGATACTGAAGCTGATCGCGATTGGGGCGCTGGTTGTTTTTGGTTTGATGCTGAGTCGATCACCTTCGACCGTCGCGTTAGTCCCGGCAGTTGCGTCATCGACAACCTGGCAAACGTTGATTGCCTTTGGCGCCGCATTGATTCCCGCGCAGTTTGCGTACGGCGGATGGCAGACCGCCTGCTTCGTCGCGGGTGAAGTGCGCGAGCCAAAGAAGACTCTGCCGCGCGGATTGATGTTAGGTGTCCTTGGCGTGATCGTGGTTTATCTGTCAGTGAACTACGTTTGCGTACATGCGCTTGGCGCGGACGGATTGGCACAGACGAAGACTCCGGCTTCCGCGGTGATGCGCCTGGCGCTCGGAAGCAAGGGTGGACGTCTGATTGCCGCGGGCATCGCGATTTCGACGATTGGTTTTTTGAGCCAAAGCATGCTGACCGCCCCGCGAGTTTACTTTGCAATGGCCGATGATGAACTGTTCTTCAAACAGCTTGCCTGGCTGAATCGCGCGCGCGTGCCGGCATTCGCGTTTGCTTTGCAAGGTGCTTTGGCAATCGTGATTGCGCTGGTGGCGACTCGCTTTGAGCAAATTCTGAATTACGTCGTCTCGGTCGACGTGGTTTTCTTTGCGCTGTCGGCCGCATGCGTTTTTGTGTTTCGGCGGCGCAGGCGGCGCGATGCCGAAACATTTCGCGTTCCCGGTCATCCATTCACGACGCTTTTCTTCATCGCTGCATGTGCTGTGATA
>DASXTE010000051.1:0-3026 GCA_036505595.1 Pyrinomonadaceae bacterium | reverse complement strand
CAGCAGATCGCTTTCCGCGGCGCGACGGTTGAGAACCAGCGGCTCTTTGTGACGACTCTCGCCAATCTTGATTAGCCCTTCTTTCCACTCAGCATCGTGGTTGTAGTAGCGATCGGGATAGAACGCGTCGTAAATCTTTTGTCCGGCCATTCGCTTCATTTCCCACGGCGTCATTTTTCGGTGCAGGGAATTGGCAATGATGATGTGGATGTCGTCGATGCCACTCGCGGCGAGCAGGTCCAGCACCACTTCAAGCATGGTCTGCCGAATGTCAGGTGTAGCCATCGGGGGCAGCGGCAGACTGATGTCATCGACGGCAATCGTGACTTTCATCCCCGGCTCGAGTTGCGCAAACAGCGGATCACAACCGAGCGGATGATTCAGCGCGTAGCGAATTGCAGCTTCACGATTCGGCAACCCTTTCAGCGGCGGATTCGGATAAAGCACGCGCGTGCCGACGGGAATGTCTTCGAGAACGAAATCCTCGCCCGACGGCATGATGCGCGGTGCGCTGTCACTGTCGATGTAGACGATCGATTCGTGTGTCTTTTTTCGGAGTTGAAGTGCCATATTTAGGACCAGCCACGGATTAACACAGATCTGCACAGATAAGCAGAAAAGAATCGGTGTGAATCTGTGTTCATCTGTGGCTCATTTCAAATTCAAAATCGGCCAATCGTGATGCAGAGCTGTTTGTCGCAGACGGAAATCCGGATTGACCGCTGCGGGATGACCAACGATGGACAGCATCGGCAAGTCGCTCATGCTGTCAGAGTAGGCAAACGATTCGCTGAGATTGATTCCTTCGCGCTCGGCGAATGTGCGAATCCATGAGGCTTTGGTTGCTGAGGCGAGCACCGGCGGCAACAAACGCCCGGTCGCCACGCCCTTCACGAACTCCAACCGATTTGCGACGTAATCGTCAATGCCGAGATACTCCATCAGTGGGTTGACCGACACATCGAGCGCGCCGGTCACGACGACTTGCCGCAGTCCGAGGCTCCGCGATTTCTCGATCAATTCAAATGCTCCGGGGAAAACGGCAGGCTTTAGCACCTTTGCAAACAGCTCGTCCGCGAAAAACCTCATGCGGTCTTCCGACTCGCCTTTGTAGCGTTTGAAGAAGAGGTCGTTGAAGACTTTTCGGCTATACTGGTCGCTGACTGCGAAGAGGGGAACACTCAGAAGCGTTGTAGCGCTCTTCTTGACGCTGCGAAACAGGTCCGGTTGGTTTCGCGCATAGAACCCCAGCGTGTGGACCAGGTTCGTGCTGACTAGAGTGCCTTCGAGGTCGTAAAATGCCGCCGCCGCCACAGGGTCTCCGTTCGGGATTCGAGTGCTGAGGCGTCACTATACCTGAGACGAGGGCGTTTGGAAAGCTAGAAATACTCTGTATGCGACGACTATACAATATAGCCTCACGAAACACGCGATTCTCACAATTCGGCCGAAAAGCGGGCATTCTGTGGCTATGCGGTGCGGCTCTTTTGGGCGTTATGGCGTGCAGAAAGTCGTCCGGAGAGGCCGTTATGCCGCCGCCGCCGACCGCGCCGTCGGATGACGCGGCCGTCGAAGCTGACCGGCTGTACGCCCAACGAAGCGACCTGATGAAGGTGCGGCAAGGCTTGATCGGCTTACGGCAGGCTTTGGCCGGCAATCCGACGGATTACGAGATCGTTTGGCGGCTCGCGAAGTTCAACTACTTTCTGGGGATGCATACGACGGACGAAACAGAAAAGGAAAAGGCATTTCGCGACGGAATCGAAGCTGGGGAGCTCGCAGTCAAGCTAAATGATGGGAAACCAGAGGGACATTTTTGGCTAGGCGCCAATTACGGCGGCAACGCAGAAGTCAGTACGCTCGCCGGATTGACGGACATTGAAGACATCAAGCATGAGATGGAAGCCGTGCTGAAGTTGGATGAGGGTTTCGAAGGCGGTAGTGCGTACATGGCGCTCGGCCAGGTGTACTTGAAAGCGCCGAGGATTTTTGGCGGCGACGTGGACAAAGCGATCAGTTATCTCGAAAAGGGATTGAAATTTGGAGAGAACAACGGGCTACTGCGTTTACGACTTGCCCAGGCGTACGCCGAAGCTCATCGAACCGAAGACGCGCGTAGGCAACTTCAAATCTTGTTCGAGAAAGGGCCTAAACCCGGCTATGAGCCTGAATATAACGACGCAGTGAAGGAGGGACACGACCTTGAGGGGAAACTAAAGCAGTAATTACGGCTTGCCCGCCGCACGCTTGAGTTCTTCGAGTGTGCGCTTGTGTTCTTCGAGTTTCTTGCCAGCCTCAGCCAACCTGCCCGCCGCTGTTAATCTCTGATACTCCTCGAATTCCTGAACCGCGCGGTTAATGAGCTGCTGTGTTGTCTGAATCGGTGGCGACGGTGACGCCTTCGGTTGAGCTTCGACGGAGGGCTTTTGCTCCGCCGGCTTCTGTTCTGTTGTTTGTTTGGCCACGTCACCGAACAAATTAGCCATCGCTTCGTCGAACGATTGGCCAAAGGCCAGTCGCTCTTGCGTCGCCAGCACAACCAAGCGCAATTCGGGCATCGGACTGCTTTCTGCCTTCAGATAAACCGGCTCGACGTACAACAGCGATTTCCCGATTGGGATCACGAGCAGATGTCCGCGCACGACGCGCGAGCCTTGCTGGTTCCAGAGTGAGAATTGCGCCGAGAGCTGAGCGTTCTGATCGATGCGGGCTTCGATTTGCAGCGGCCCATCGATCAGGCGTGACTTGGGAAAGTTGTAGGCGAGCAGCTTTCCGTAATCCTCACCGTCTGACCGACCGGCCATCCAGCCGATCATGTTGTTTCGATTCGCCGGCGTGAACGGCAGAATTAACGCAAACTCGGTCTTCTTCTGCTCACCCGGCAGTTGCATGAGCACGAAATAGGGGTCAATCCCCTGAACCTGTTTCCTGTTTTGCTCGTCCAAAAGGACTTGTTGCGCTACGTTCCAGGCGTCTTCTTGTTGAAAAAAGACCCGCGCGTTCTGCACGTGATACAGCCCGAACAC
>DASXTE010000050.1:0-14756 GCA_036505595.1 Pyrinomonadaceae bacterium | reverse complement strand
GATTTTCCGGTGCGGCGCGTCGACGATCAGACCTGGCGCGTAACGATGAGAAATACGCACAGCGCCACGATCACTTACAAAGTCTTTGGCAACGATCTGTCCGGAACATTCTCGCAACTCGACTCGCGGCATGCGAACTTCAACGGCGGCAATCTGTTCATGTATGTCGTCAATCACAAGCAGGATCCGGTGAGTCTATCGATCGCACCGCCGAACGGGTGGCGCATCGTGAACGGACGAACAGAGACGCGAGATCAGCGCGAATGGCACTTCCCAAACTGGGACATCATGATCGATACGCCGACTGAGATCGCGCCGGATTGGACCGAAGATAGCTTCACAGTTGACGGCAAGCAGTACCACGTCATCGTCCACTCGTTCGGGAAAGAAGGTGGGAAGCGCCCCGAACTTGTCCGGGGAATCGAAAAGATTGTGCGGGCGGAAACGGCGATGTGGGGCCCGCCGGAATTTGATTCGTACACTTTCCTGATCCACTTCGCGAACGACGGCCACTCAGGCGATGGCATGGAGCACCTGACTTCGACGCAAATCATTTTGCCGGGCGCGCTCGGTGATTCGGACGAACCGGAAGAAGCGCTCAGCACCGCGGCGCACGAATTTTTTCACGTCTGGAACGTGAAGCGTCTGCGGCCGATTGAGCTTGGTCCGTGGGACTTCACGCGTCCGGCGAACACGCGCGCGCTTTGGATCGCCGAAGGCATCACCAATTATTACGGTCATCTAATGCAGCGGCGCGCTGGGTTGTGGAACGATGTAAAAGTTTTCAAAGCCCTCACCGATCAAATTAGCGAAGTCGATAATTCGCCCGGCAGCAAATTGATGAGCGCGGAACAAAGTTCGCTGTCCGCGCCGTTCATTGATGATGCGCCGCACGCGCAGGAGACGAATCTCGAGAACACTTCGATCAGTTATTACCCGAAAGGCGAAATCATCGGCGTCGTGCTCGACCTGCTGATTCGCGGAAAGACACACGGCAAAGCCTCGCTCGATGATGTCATGCGGCGGATGTATGACGAGTTTTATCTCAAGAGTCCGAACGCGACTTATTATCTTCGCGGTCGCGGATACACGACGGAAGATTTCGCGCGCGTGGTGTCGGAAGTTGCCGGTGAAGACATGAGCGACTTTTTCGCGCGTTACGTGCGCGGTGTAGAGACTCCGCCTTACGAAGACGCATTCGCGCAAGTTGGCCTGCGATTTGTGCGTGAGCCGCGCGGTCCGGTCACTGTCGGTATCGCCGCCGATGAAAGTGAGAAGACCAATTTCAAAATCGCCAGTGTGCGGCCGAACTCACCGGCGGCGGCTGCGGGTTTGGAGGACGGTGACGTCATCACGCTGTTTGGCGGGACAAGGCTCACGCCCGCGAATCTGCTGAAAACCGTCGGCCGCTACAAACCCGGCGATCGCGTGCCGGTGGTTGTGCAACGCGACGGCAAGCCGATGCGCTTGACGATCACCATGGGCCCGCCGCAGCTTTTTGATTATCGAATTGAAGAGAACCCGAGCGCGTCAGCGGAAGCGAAGGCAATGCGCGCGGCGTGGTTAGGCGGAAAATAATTATCCGCAGATTACGCAGAAAGTATAGCCACAAAAAGACACAAAAGGCTCAAAGAAAGATCGGGGGAAAAAGCACGAACGGGCAGGATACGAACGCGTCGTAAGGTTGTTGCTTTCCTCTTTTTGTGCTTTTTGTGCCTTTTCGTGGCTAAGTCTTGTTTGGTAGTTCGAATCTGTGAAATCTGCGTAATCTGCGGATATGAACTCTTCAGTTCCCAAAGATGCTGCCGCAGTAATCCTTCTCCGTCCGAGTACCGATCCGAACAGTCCTGAAGTTTTTTGGGTAAGGCGCAGTCCGAAACTTGTTTTTCTGGGCGGCTTCTCTGCCTTTCCCGGCGGGCAAACTGAAAGCAGCGACGCTGAAGTTGTCGTTAAGAATTGCGGTGAAGATCAAGCGCGCGCCGCGATGATCAGTTGCGCTGCGCGCGAGATGTTTGAAGAGACGAGCGTGCTGCTGGCGCGTGGCGCAGAAACATTGACGGTCGGTCAGCGAGCGTCAGTACTCGATGATTTGGAATCAGGAAGAATGTCCTGGCCGGAGTTGCTGGCACACTACGGATTGAATCTCGACGCGAATGACTTCACTTTCGTTGGTCGTTGGGTGACCCCGCCGTTTGCGCCGCGGCGGTTCGACACCTGGTTCTTTCTTGTGAACTGTCCAGCAAAGCAGGAGCCGCGCGTGACCGGCGACGGTGAACTGCAATCGGGCGAATGGATCGAAGCGCGGGAAGCTTATGCGAGATGGGAACGCAGCGAAGTCCTGGTTGCGCCTCCGGTGTTGCACGCGCTGAAGACAGTCGCTGGTGGTTTGACTGACGATCTCGTCGAACGATTCTTGTCAGTTCCCGAAGCGCATCAAGAGCCGACGCGCCGAATTGAATTTCGGCCAAACTACCTCTGCTTCCCGGTCCGCACGCCAACGAAGCCGCCGGCGACGCATACCAACGCCTATCTGATTTACACGTCGCACGAGATTCTGGTCATCGATCCCGGATCACCGTACGAGGAAGAACAGCGCGCGCTGGCAGAATGCGTCGATGATTTGATTGCTGAAGGGCGCATAGTGCGCGAGATCGTCCTGACGCACGTTCACCCCGATCACGTTGCGGGCGTGAAAGCTCTAAATGATCACTTGCAATCGAAGCATCGCGGTCGTGTGCCCGTCGCCGCACATCGGCTTACTGCTGAATCATTGAAGCATCAATGCCCGGTGGATCGATTCATCGAAGACGAAGAAGTGCTCGCGCTCGATGGCGCACCATCAATCGAGCTGCGCGCATTGCACACGCCCGGGCATGCGCGCGGACACTTGTGTTTCCACGACGAAGCAAACGGCGTGTTGATTTCCGGCGACAACGTGGTTGGATTTGGTTCTGTGCTGATCGATCCGACGGACGGGAACATGATTGATTACCTTGGTTCGCTGCGACGGATGCGCTCGCTTTCGAATGTGACCGCGTTGTTGCCCGGGCACGGGCCCGCCGCGGCCAACCCTTACGACAAGATCGATGAGTACATCGCGCATCGACTCGAACGGGAAGCTAAGATTTTGAAAGCTGTTTGCGATGGCGCATCAACTGCAGCAGAAATCGTCGCCCGCGTTTACACCGATGTATCGCCGAAGGCGTACGCGATGGCTGAACGGGCCGTGCTGGCTCATTTAGAGAAGCTGGAAGCGGATGGATTGATTAAGCAGCACGATTTCGGAACTCATGTGCCAGTCTAGAAACCGGCATCAATTTGGAGTGCGCCGGCCTGACGGCGCTTTGTTATGGCCGTTTTTCCTTTCTTAACGCCGAACCATAAAACAAAAAAAGCGGCGTCAAGCCGCCACACTCCAAACTCTGCGCTATCACTCGCGGTTCTTGCACGCTGCGGTTACAATCTCTTCATCCCCGGGATCACGCAAATTCAAATAAACAAATGGAACGAGCAAGGACTTTAGGCGAACTCAAAGCGAGCGGTCATCGCAGCATCGCAGTCAAAGACGAGCTGCGCGCGAATCTCATCTGCAAACTCAAGCGGCGCGAAAAACTTTTCCCCGGCATCGTCGGTTATGATGAGACGGTTGTGCCGCAACTCGTGAACGCGATTCTCTCGCGGCACAATTTGATTCTGCTGGGGCTGCGCGGCCAGGCCAAGAGCCGGATCATTCGGCAACTTACAAATCTGCTCGACGAATATATTCCCATCATCGCCGGATCGGAGATTAACGACGATCCGTTTCATCCGATCAGCGCGTACGGCCGGCAAACGATTGAATTGCATCAGGACTCGACACCGATTGCGTGGGTGGGACGCGACGCGCGGTTCGTGGAAAAGCTGGCGACACCCGACGTCACGATCGCCGACATCATCGGCGACGTCGATCCAATTAAAGCCGCGAAAGGTGGTCACCTGCTCAGCGATGAGTTGACGATTCACTACGGCCTGCTACCGCGTGCGAATCGCGGCCTCTTTGCCATCAACGAACTGCCGGACCTCGCCGGAAAAATTCAGGTTGGACTTTTCAACATCATGCAGGAAGGCGACGTGCAGATTAAGGGTTATCCCGTGCGTCTGCCGCTCGACGTCATGCTGGTATTTTCTGCGAATCCCGAGGATTACACGGCACGCGGCAAGATCATCTCGCCTTTGAAAGATCGGATCGGCGCAGAGATTTCGACGCACTATCCGAAAGAGATTTCGCTGGGCGTCGAAATTACGAAACAGGAAGCCTGGACGGCGCGTGATGGACTGAAAGAGCGCCTGCACGTTCCCGATTTCATTCGCGAAGCCATTGAACAGATCGCATTTGAGGCCAGAGATGACCAGCGAGTCGACAAGCATTCGGGCGTCTCGCAGCGTTTGCCGATCACTGTAATGGAATCCGTCGTTTCAAACGCCGAACGCCGGGCGCTAATGACTGACGAACAATTCGTCGTGCCGCGCATCGCGGACATCTACGCCGCGATTCCTTCAATGACCGGCAAGATGGAACTCGAATACGAAGGCGAGCAGATCGGCGCGGACCGCATCGCCAAGGATTTGATCAAGCGCGCCGCCGGCGAAATCTTCGAGGGGTATTTCGTTGGGATTGATTTCGCGAAAACGGTCGCTTGGTTTGACGAAGGAAACAATGTGCGATTAGCGGATACGGCATCGGCGGAAGAGTGCATGCTGCTGCTCGAATCCGTTCCCGAGTTGATCGACACCGCGCTGATTCCTTTTGACTTTAATCGCGACGATTCGGCGCAAACAGTTGCCGCGTGCGAATTCGCGTTGGAAGGTTTGTACGCCGAAAACAAAATTAGCCGAAACGAAGAAGGTGGATATACGGCGGTGACTAAAGCGAAAAAGGACAGGCGCGGCATGATTTATGATGATCTGACGGAGACCGGACGGTATAGCTAAGGGAAATGGGGTCAGTACCGGGAGCGATAGCGACCGGGTCTCCGGACTGGCCATCTTGACGTTGCGCAGATTGTGACCCGGTCGCTACCGCTCCCGGTACTGACTCCAAGTCCGCGGCTAATTTAATATGCGTTTCACTCGCTATTCAAAATTCAACGGCCTCGACGTCTATGGGATCAATCTCGGCGACTTGATGGAAGGCTTATCTGATTCGCTGCTCTATTCCGGTTACGACGACGATTACTACTGGACGCGCGAGCGCGCGCCGCAGAACACCTCTCTCGACGCGTTGCGACGCGCGCTGCTGCAGGCGCTGATGGATCAGGGATTGTTGAGCCAGCATCAGGTTCGACAGATGCTCGATGAAAACGAAGGCAAGTATGAAGGCTCGCAACTTCAGGAAATGCTCAATCAGTTGATCGAGCGGCTGGTCGAAGAAGGTTACCTGACGCTTCATGAAGAGCCGCCGACATCAAAGCAGCAGCGCGAGATGATGGGCGGC
Organism: Pyrinomonadaceae bacterium; assembly: GCA_036505595.1. GTDB lineage: Bacteria > Acidobacteriota > Blastocatellia > Pyrinomonadales > Pyrinomonadaceae > UBA11740. Next base: position 9,283 of record DASXTE010000050.1, on the reverse strand, counting down.
AACGGCCAAGGCCGAATCGAAGAGCCTTTGCCGCGGAACGTAAAGTTTGAAGTTACTGAGAAAGGCCTCGATTTTCTGGGTTACAAGACGCTGCGTAATCTGCTCGGAAGTTTGGGCAAGAGTTCGATGGGACGTCACGATACTTCGCATCTGGCGACCGGTGTCGAAGCCGAAAGCGCCAGCAAGCCCTACGAGTTTGGCGATACGATCAATCTCGATGTGAACACGACGCTGCTGTCGGCGATTCAACGCGAAGGCTTACAGGTTCCGCTGAACCTCGAATACAAAGACCTGCACGTTCATCAGTGCGACTATCAATCGTCATGCGCGACGGTCGTGATGCTTGATTGCTCGCACTCGATGATTCTTTACGGCGAAGATCGATTTACGCCGGCAAAGAAAGTCGCGCTGGCGCTCTCACATCTGATTCGCACACAGTATCCCGGTGACTCTCTGAAGATTGTTTTATTCCACGACACTGCCGAAGAACTGCCGCTGGCCAAACTGGCGACGACACAGGTCGGGCCTTATCACACAAACACGGCCGAAGGCCTGCGTCTTGCGCGGCGTATCCTGCAGGCGCAGCGCAAAGATATGAAGCAGATCGTGATGGTCACGGATGGAAAGCCGACGGCGTGTTTTATTGAAGCTGGAGCGCCCGTTGGAGCGCCCGCATCCTTGCGGGCGGGTCGCCGGCATCCTGCCGGAAAAAACGCGGGCAGGGATGCCCGCGAACCGCAGGCAGGGATGCCTGCGCTCCCATCGCGACGTCTCTACAAGAATTCCATGGGCGGCGATCCGTGGGTGATGGAAGCGACCTTCCGCGAGGTTCAGGCCTGTCGCAAAGCGGGCATCATGATTAATACGTTCATGCTCGCGAGCGATTACTACCTGGTCGAGTTTGTGAAAGAGATGACGGCGATGACCAACGGCAAGGCTTACTTTGCGAACCCTTCAAACCTGTCGCAATTCGTGCTGATCGATTTTCTCCGCCGGCGAAAGTCCCGCGTAAAGTAATCTTCACTTCCTACTGGACTCGCAAATAATAAATAGTACTTGCACCATCAGAGCTGCGGGTCAGCTTCACTTCAAAATCCCCTGGCGTCAGCTGCCCGATTGGAACGTTTAAGTCAATGCGATCTCCGGCAGCGCCGGCAACCAACCCTTCGGCACTGTAAACAGTTTCGCCGGCACGCGTCATCAGTTCCGCGTGATAGCGGGACGAATCGGCACCATCGAGCATTAATTGCAGATGAACGAATGGTGCGTGAGGCTGCGAAAGAGTGACGAGTGTTGCGTTATCTGCTGGCGTCTTCGAATTCAGGACAACAGTTTCTGTCGCGAACTCATGCGACGGTGACGACGGCGGTTCCTCTTTGTGAGTCGGAGACTCGGACGAACTCACAGCATGGTGCGTGACCTCAGGCGTGGGCGTAACAACTGCTCTCGGCCTCACCCGCGGCGGCACGAATTTTCTCACAATTTGCGGTTCTTTCGTCACCAGCCAGATACCCCCGATTAGAACAACGAGTACAATTGCCGCGAATGCCCACTTCCACGCCGGGTGTTTGATCGTGAAGAGCGTCCCCGCAGTTGATTGTAGCGGCAGCTCTCTCGATTTCGAGTGGGCAGAGAAGCGTTCGCGCAAAGCGGTTGAGACTTCGACCTGTCTGCTGCGCGAGGCGGTCACCAGAAATCTTTCTTCGAAAGCTGCGCGCTCGCGCGGCCTCAATCGACGCCACGCGTAATCATCCGCCAGTGCCAGCTCCGCAAGTCGCACTCTCGGTTCCAACGATGCATCCGTGAACAGTGCGTACTCGAAAACTGTCTGTTCGTCGACGAGTAACTCCGCGAGCAGGAATTGATGAATGGCGTCGTCCGAAAAATCCTGCGACGGCTGCTGCGGTAATTGTTTGATCAAATCGTTCATTTGAAATTCAAGCGTCGAACTTTCGATTACAGTTCAGCTTCCGATATCTCAAGACACTGTTCGATACACATTTGCAATTTCGCCCTTATGCGCAGCGCACGCAGGCGCAAGCTTCCGCTGCTGATCCCCAATTTCTCGGCGATGCGTTTCCGCAAATTGATCTTCGCTTGCTTGTTTGCGGCGTAGTACTGCTCGATGATCTGTCGCGCGTGCGGCGTCAGTGCCGCGAGGCAATTATCGAGACAAAGATATGTCTGCTCTTTGACTCTAGAATCCTCGGGCGATTCAACCAGTCGTGGGGGCGATGGTCGTCGAAGATACTCGTGATGCACGTTGTTCATGACGCCGAGGAAGTAGATCGACTTGTCGCCGACGTATTTCGCCTCGATGTCTGCCACGCGCCGCGCAACGCGATCGATGGTTTCATCGGCTAACTCTTCGGGAATGCGGCAGCCGCGCGCCGCCAGAATGGCAATCAGTCGCCAACGAATGCTTTCGTAAAGCTCGCCCGCGCGTTCCGGATTCGGATCAAGCCAAGCCAGCAGCCGATCGAAATCGGTTTTTTGCAGCATCCTGAGTTGCTTCGCCGGCGACATGGCGGTGTGCGCTTTGATGGCAAGGACGACCCGTGTGAGTTGCCCTTGCCATCTCAGGCGGGTTGTTCATTGCTTTACGATCTCCGACAGGTTCACGGTTCGCTCTTTTGTTTCGCCCGTGACCTTGACGGTGGCCTTACCCGCTTTCTCGTCGATCGAGACGATCGTCGCTTCGACCGCCGAGCCGTTGATCGTGATCTTCACTTTGTCGCCGGCTTTCAAAGCCGCCGACGAGGCGACGGTCGCTTCCGGCGAAGGGCTGGGCACTTGCGTAGCCTGGGTCGTCGGACTCGGACTGGGTGTGGTCTCAGGCGAGCTCGACTCGCACGCGCCAAGCACCAAAGCCAGACACAGTACTGCAAGGATTTTCATTGTCATGGTCGTCACTCCTGCTTGATTCTGAATTACTCAGTTATCCGGCTGATTGCGGTAACTCGCCGAACTCCTGAATTCGACCGTGAATGGTGTTAGGAAACGAAATGTTTCAGTGGCTGGCAGAAATTTTTTCGGCGGGGCGACAGGCTGACAGCCTGTCTTACTTGGGCATCCTTACCCGGTGTTCTTTTGCGCGCTGAAATCATAGGTCAGCACCAGACGCAGCGAGCCCTCCTGTACTTCAGCACGAACATCCTTGACGACCGCCTTGAGCGACCCGCCCGTCGTTTTGATCGGAAGCGACAGCGCGAGCTGTGACACGCGCAGGACCTCGAACGGGTTCACTTGCGCGTTAATGGTTTGTCGTACGAATGCGGTAACGATTGCGTTGAAAAGCGGGTTGACATCCTCGAGAGTTACTTCATCGACGTTCAGCGCGCCGAACACGGTCTGTTTCGACGAATCGAAAGAAAGATCTACCGTCGCTTTCGCGGTCCCTTTGAACTGCACGCATTTTCCGAACACGTTGTAGCTGCCGGTGAAGGCGAGCGGCGCGACGATCTTGCCGCCAGTGAAGCGAACGCTGGTCTTGACGTTGCCGCCCTCCTGATTCAGGACAACGATGTTGTTGCACGTGTTCTGAAACATTGCCGCCTGAAATGGAGACGATGGCTGCAATGCCGACAGCTTCAATTGTGGCGAACCAAGCTGCTGGAAAATCGTGCCGAGCAGCGCATCGAAGAATTTCTCGTCGATTGCTACGGTGACGGTGCCTGCGCTACCAACGTTCGCGTCTGGCGGTCGCAGAGCTGTTCCCGGCAAACTTCCGGCACGCGGCCGGCCAAGAAAATACACCACGCCCACCGCGCCAATCAGTAACCCTGCGACCAGACCCAAGAGTACGCGCTTCATCTATTTTGGTGAGGTGGTTGGCGATGGCGATGCGCCCGGTTGACTACTCATGTTCGCAATCATCGCCTTCACGATGGCGGCAACCGCGCTCGTTAGCGCGTCGATTTGCTGCCGCACTTTTTCCGGAGCGACTTGCGAATAGCCTGCCGGAATATCAAAGATCGACGAGTCAACGTTCGTGTTGATATCGCGCATTTCGGCGACAACTCGTGCGGCGTTCACTCCTTTCACACTGCCGGAACTCTCGGCATCAGCTTCGGTGCGCAAAGGCAGGCGCGTTTCTTTGTCAATGTAGACAAAGGCTTCCGCCTTCACCTCGCCCGCTTTCGTGTTAGTGTTCGTCGCCGTGCTGTAGCGGTATTTCTCAGCAGTGCGTCCGTTGATTTGTTCTTCGCCGACTTTCTCGACGCCGCTCTTGTTCTTCAGGTCTTCAACGATCTGGCCGGGCGTCATCAGTTTTTGCAATTGCATTCCCGTCGATTCCTGATTCAGCTCGGCATACTGTTTCTTGCTTGGCGCAATCACGTAATGGTGGTTGTCATGATCGAGATAAACCAGCGGTGTGCCGTCCGGCAGCTTGAACTCCAGTCGTCGATCATTGCCACTGCGCGCGACCTGAATCGAGAGCGGCGGAATTCCCACCGCTTTGTCACCACCTGAAGTTTCGATTGTGAAGACCAGCGTGGCGCTGTACTTCTCAGGCTCGCGAGCGTTGAGCGGTGAAGTCGACTCGCTGGTTGAACTCATGTTCGCATTCGAATTCGCAGACATCGCATTCGAGTTCACATTTGCATTTGAATTTGTGTTGGTCGCAGGTTGGCAGCCCATGAATGTAAAGAAAACTGAGCCAGCAATCAGAGAAACCGAAATTGTTCGACTCTTAATCAGAATCATAGTTCACCTCTGTGTTCGACGAGGGGGCGTCTTTTCTTCACTAGAACGATCTGGAAGGGGGTTGCAAATGAAGAATACCACGCGAACCAATGAGCCGCGAAGCGCTTGCAGCTTAACGGTCTTGGCAAGCGGTTGACACTCGTGCTCGTCTGACGTAAAAGGCCTGTGTTGTGTATTGAACCTTAAGAATGTGGGGACAATTATGAAAAAGCTTTTTGCACTTTTCGCGCTCGTGACGGTCGTCCTTGCGTGCAACCTGAGCAAGATGAGGGAGCGGCATTCCTCGAATTCTTCCTCGCCGAGTTCAAGTTCCAGCGGAAGCGAAGAGGCTGAGAAGCCGCAACCAACTGCGGCGCAACAAGCGCTTATGGCTAGCGGCCAACCTGCGAGTTGGGATCAGCAGGGAATTTCGTGGACGCTGCCGCCCAAATGGAGCAAGGGCACCGTCGCGACAGAGACAGCGCAGTTTAGCGTGGGAACCGAGGCGTTTTTGATTGGGAGCATCTCGACGCTGGGGCCAGACTTTCCCACCGAAATCAGCTTGCGCGGGTTTCATCAGGGCGCTCAGGTGCGCAAGAAAAACGGCGAGGTCGACGAGTTAAAGTGGCTGGAGCTGGACGGACTTAAGGGGATTGAGTTTCGCGAGTCAAAGCCTGAGGATCCGGACGGCATTCGGCGTTTGCAGTGGATGGCCTATCGCAAATATGGCGGACAGACACAACTGGTGAACCTCATCCTCTCAGGCCGCGGCGCGAATTTCGAGAAGCATCAGGACGAGCTTTACGCGATTCTGTATTCAACAAAGATAACGCACTAGAAGCCGCTAAGGGCTAAGAGCAAAGAGCTAGGAGCACAGCCATGCGACCTCACTTTCGCTTTGAGGATTTGGAAATCTGGCAGCTCTCGAAACTGCCAGCCGTCAAGTTTCATCGCTTGGCCGATCAACTAGACAGCCGCCGGCTTTACCGATACGCGGAGCAGTTGCGAGCCGCTGGCCTGTCTTTGACTAATAACATCGCCGAAGGATCGGGTAGCACGCACGCACAAGAATTCAAACAGTTTTTGAACATCTCCAGGCGATCATTATTCGAAGATGCATCGATGCTGATGGTCTTTGAATCTCTCGGCTTGTTTGCGTCGCCTGAAATCGATGATCTGCTAATGGACTGTGATGTGTTAAGTCGCAAGATCACAAATTTCTCAAGAACGCTAAAAACGTAAGGGCGAAGAGTCTGCGCTTCGCCCTTTGCCGCCTCAGTTTTTCTTGATGTAATTCTTGTGCACCCACGCGTCGGCCTTCGCGCGGTCACGCGTCTCGAACGAAACGTTGCTGCTTGATTCGCGCGTGATGACCTGCACGCGTGAGGTGACGTCCTTTTGTTTCTCTTCACCTTTTGAATCATCGAGCAGTCCGCGCACGTCTTCGGTTGAGGGCGGCGCGAACTTTTCATCACGACGCAATTCCGCGACGGCTTCGATCGCGCTGGCTTTCAAGAGTTTCGGCCAGAGCTTCTTGAAGAGCGCACTCGAAGCGTAGACGTCCGCGCTGTTCACTTTGCCGTTGATGGCGAAGACGTAGCCAATCACATCAGGTTTGCCATCGATAATTCCGGCCAGCGACTTCAGGTAATCGTCGGCGGTTTGCTGCACAGCCTTGTTCTCGAGTGTCAGTTGAAAACTCGATGGCGAGTCATTGTTCGTAACAGCTCCGCCGACATTCGAGCTGAGTTTTTCCTGCGCCACGGAAACTTCGCGCCACACTTCGGTTTGCGAGGATTTCAACTTGGCCGCCAGCTTAACATCGCGGCTGGCAACGGTATTCGCGGAGGAGCCAAAGACACCAGCGGCTTCGTTGCCGCGTTGCGACCAGCGACCGTGCTCAACGCAGTAGGCCCCGATCTTGATCGCTCCGGAGCGCGGCGGCAGAATCAAGTCCACAACTAACATGCGGTCCTGCTGGCCGCCTTTCACGATGTCGCCCGATTGCACGTACACCTCTTCGTTAGAGAGGTTTTCGATCGCGAGTTCATTCACGGTGCGCGTCTCGCGAACGACCACTTTTTTCTGAATCAAGGCTTCTTCCAGCGTCAGGAACGTCTGGCCTTTGATTTTGTCTTTGCCGTGCACGAGAAAGACCGAAAGGTTACCGTGCGTGAACGGCCCTTCCAGCCGATATTCGTCATTTTGCTGAGGTTTCTGGCCGAAATTGCCTGACCACGCGCCGGCGATTACCAGCGGGGCGGCAATCAAGGCCGCCAACGTCAACAGCATTCCAAACACATTCCACTTCATCACTTTTCTCCCTTCAGTAGTTGAAAGCGGCGCTGTCTTGCGGCGCGCGCTTCAAAAATTTGAACGGGGAGACCTCGACGGTCTTGCGACTTCTCCTGAAGCTCCGTGAAAGAACGCGCGGAGGCTTTGTGGGTTTAGAACGTGAATGGAGAGACTTCTTGCGCAGTTGGATTACGAAATTAAGTTGAGAAGTTGCCAGTGAGAGTTACGCTCTAGTCGCCGTTAACAGGAATGGGCTTGCCGCCAGAAAGCACTATGTCGCGACGTTTGTAAACAGAGCAATTCTTTAGCTTATTGGCAGCGGACTTCACACCGAAAGTATGGGTCCGTCCGCCGCCCGTAGCCCCAGCTTTGCTGCCTTCGTACTTCCAATCATCTTTCGTGAGGTAAACCACATCAATTCGCCAAATGATGACAGACTTTTTCGCTTCAATTGTTTCAGTCGGATCGACGAGGTACCGCCAGATAACATACCAACCCTCATGATCGTAGTGCGATTGAATTGCCCACGGACGCTTGCTCGCCTTTGATTCCAAGCAATGTTTTGTCTGACTTGTTTTTGAACCTCGCCTACACAAATCTGGAAACCTGGTTTGCGAAATGTCCAAGTGTCTGACCTTCTCGTAAACGCTGTGACGATCAAGGGCGAGGGTGCCGAAGATTCCTACGATCGCACTGAATACATTCATCTGCTCCATGTAGATCTCGACGAAGTTAGACAACTCTCGCTCGATATATTCAATTGATTTCTTAATCGCCGCGATCGTAAGGCCCGACGGCAATGCAACTGATTTATCGAAGTCTTCAGTTCTTGCCATTGGTTGTCCGCGGTTCGCTTACTTCCAGACGAGATAGTCTTGGAATCGCCTGAACTGCTAACTGGAAGTATTCGGAGCTAATCTCTAATCCTATGCTCCTGAGTTTCAGGGCTGATGCTGCGGCAATCGTCGACCCTGAACCCATAAATGGATCGAGAATGACACCCTTGCCCAGAGGCAGAGCCGCGCGCACAAGTTGCCGCAAAAACTGTTGAGGTTTCAATGACGGATGTGGCGCGAGGTCGTGTTCTTTTCCCCGCGTGGGAGACGATTGAATCAGATCCTTAAACGGCTCTTCGTTCGAAATGCGCCGCAGTCCACCGGTTTTCCATTTGCGCAAATTATCCTGGACGCGTCCCTCGCAAGGCTTACGGAAAAGACCCCACGGTTCCCAACATGATTTCGGCAAGACAGATACGTCTGCGAATTCCTTGTGGGCATTCTTGGGTCGATCACCTCCTCGTAATCGATGAACGATACGAATGATCTCACCACGAGGCTCAAATCCAATTTCGATGAGCGGTGAATAAACCAAGTGCGATACCAACGGATTCGTCGCGACGAAGACATGCGCTCCTGGGACTAGAATTGGAAACAGCGACTGCGCGAAGTCGGCAAAAAAGCGTCGCAGCGCAAGCTTATCGGTCTTCGTTAGAACTGTGAATCTTGGAAGCGGTCGTCGCTTCGCGCCATCAAACGCCGGAGGAATTCGCCACACGCCACCTCGGCCCCGTCTCATCTTCTCCAACTCTTTGTCGGTGTATTCGAGCAGCCCGTAGGGTGGGTCAGTGATAACTGCTTGAATGGAGTTGAGTGGTTGACTCCGCATCCATTCAAAAGCGTCGACGTTATAAATTGTGTAGGAATCTGAAGCTACGTGCGGCCAGTCGGTGCGGGAGTCAAATTGCAGCTTAGGCGTACTCATTGGCCGTAAGAATACTACATTCCGACATCAATCAGGATGCACTGTCGGCGCATCTGCGTGCGGAACAAAGCAGGCGCGGCAGCGAGCTTCGTACATGCCGGCGCCGCCGACCGCGACGCGCTCTTCGGATTCGAAAGTACGCTGCGTGTAGTTCGCCGTCTGCCCGCACTTCATGCAGATGGCGTGCGTCTTGGTGATGTATTCAGCAATGGCGAGCAGCTGCGGCATCGGCTCCCAGGGCTTGCCGGTGTAGTCCTGATCGAGGCCCGCGATAATTACGCGCACGCCGCGCTCAGCCAGCTCATTAGCAATCGCAATCAGGTCGTTGTCGAAAAACTGGGCTTCGTCAATGCCGACGACTTCGGTATCAGGTTCAACCCTCGCGCGGATTTCGGCCGCGGTTCGCACGTTCGACGATTCATGACGAATCTCAGAATGCGAAACAATATGATTGTCGGAAAATCGCGAATCAATCTCAGGTTTGAAGACCTGAATCTTCTGCCGGGCAATCTTCGCGCGCCGCAGGCGGCGAATTAACTCT
>DASXTE010000049.1:0-8648 GCA_036505595.1 Pyrinomonadaceae bacterium | reverse complement strand
TGCTATCGTGAATTTCAAACAATTGGCCGCCGCCGAAGAACAGAGAACAGCAAATCCTGCGGATCAGACTCCGGAACAAGTTGATATTCATCCACCTCTGACGATTCCCGAACCCACAGATGTTGGCGCCGAACCGGCGCCGCTGGCGGCTGCATCCGGAGAGGTTGGGCCACCGCTAATCGTATCGCCGGCGCCAGCAGCAAATTTTGTGGCGCAATTAGACGAATTTCGTGTCGGAACGACGAGTCGGTTCATTCCGCCAGACACGACGGGCGCTGTCGGACCAAACAAGATCTTTTCAAATCTGAACAGCAACTATCGCGTGCAGGACAAAGCGACCGGCGCGGAGAATTTAACAGTGGCGATGGGCCCGAGTACTGCTGTGCCGACCGCCGGGTTTTGGGGGCCGCTTAACTCCGCTACACCCGGCCCATCGCCGGCACCGTCGCCTGTTTCCGGCGTCTTCGACCCGCGCGTTCAGTACGACCCGTACAACGGCCGCTGGATTGTCGCGGCTGCTTCGAATGGTCGCAGTGCCAGCGCGTCAATATTGGTTGGCGTATCAGCTACGTCAGACCCACAGGGAACGTTCACGTTGTTTCGTTTTGTCGTCGGATGCGCCGGCACCGATACCGGATGCAACACCAATGGTGAGTGGGCGGATTTCCCAATGCTCGGTTTCAACAAGAATTGGGTCGCAGTGGGATGGAACCAATTTAACTCGGCTTCACCTAGCTCAAGTTTTGTCGGTGGCAAGATGTTAATTCTGGATTATCCATCTCTGCGTGCCGGAACAGCGGTCAGTAACATTTCAACTGTCACGACCGGTGCCGACTTCTGCATGCACCCGGCGACGACTTATTCATCGAGCGAAGAGACGCTCTACGTGCCGGCGCACTTCAACAGTTCGGTAGCAACCTACCGCTTGCACAAGATTACCGCTGGGCCCTCGGGCCCAGTTTTCACCGTCGACGCCGTTTCGAAGACACGTCCAGGAGGGAACTGGGCTTTCCCCGGCGGTGACATACTTCCGCAAACGTGCGTTGGAACTCCGGGAACGAATTGTCCAACGACATTGCGGGCCATTGATAGCGCGGACGCGCATCTTCGTTCAAATGTCGTGTTTCGTAATGGCAGTATTTGGTACGCGCAAACAATCGGACTGCCTGCCAGCGGGCTAACGCACACCGCTGCACAATGGACGCGCATTGATACGAATGGGACATTCGTAGACGGCGGTCGCGTCGAAGATCCGTCGGCCACTGCGACAAGTGGCGAGTGGTATGCGTACCCGTCAATTGCGGTGAACGCCAACAATGATGTGCTGTTAGGCTTTTCGAATTTCGCGGGAACGCATTTCGCCAATGCGGGATACGCGTTTCACGCAGGCACCGACGCGGCGGGAACGATGCGCGATCCAGTCATTTTCAAACAAGGCGAAGATTATTATTCGAAAGATTTCGGCGGCTCTCGCAATCGCTGGGGCGACTACAGTCACTCAGTTGTAGATCCTTCCAACGATCTGGATATCTGGACAATCCAGGAATACGCGGGCACACGCACCGTTCAGGATAGCCAGACCACAACTAGCAACAGCCGCTGGGGAACGTGGTGGGCGAAAGTTACGGACATCGGAGGTCCACCACCTTCGCCAACGCCAACGCCTTCGCCGACGCCAACGCCAACGCCGATCGTCGCGCCGCCTAACGACAATTTCGCCAACGCACAGACTATCAGCGGATGCGCCGGCACTGTACCGGGTACGAACATTGGCGCTACCAAAGAAGCGGGCGAACCCAATCACGAGCCAGCGGGTAATCCAGGTGGCGCATCGGTGTGGTACCAGTGGCAAGCTCCGGCTTCGGCGAGTGTGACGATCACCACGATTGGCAGTGACTATGATACTTTGCTCGCCGTGTACACCGGTACGGCGGTCAACTCTCTTACTGCGATCGCCAAGAACGACGACATCGATACCGACGGCGGCAATTTTCAGAGCAGCGTCACGTTTACCGCAACTTCTGCGACGCTCTACAAGATTGCGGTTGACGGATTTGACGCTGACATTGGGAACATTGTCTTAAACTGGCAGCAGACCGGTTGTGCAGCACCGTCGCTGATTCTGGAACAGGGCACTAGCAATTTGGCCGCAGTCGACTCTGTAACGTTTGTGCGTGGGCCTTTTGCGCTGACCGACAATTTCAATTTTAGCAGCGACCACCGCACTCGCATTACTTTCTTCACAACAGACCTTGGTTTCTCTCAGCGGATGTTCCAACCGAGCGTCAATGTTCTGTCGGTACAGATTTCTGGTATCTCTTACGCCGTGGAAAGCGTCGGGCCAAATGCGACGCTAAGCGGCTCGCAGATCGTCTTTCGTTTGCCGGACACCCTAACGCCCGGAACCTACGCGCTTGGCATTCGTGTGCGCGATGTAAACAGCACGAACAGTCCGAACATTACGATTGTTACTTCGCCAAGCAGTGCTGAGTCTGCCGCACCGTCCAGTAGCGCCTTATCCGCCGCTCCGAAACGGTTAACGGATTTGATCTATCCTCTTCGCAAACTGTTTCCATAGGAGCCGGTCGTGTGGCTTTCCCGAAGAACGACTCGTCTGGTTTCTGTCGTCACCGCAGCGCTGCTGCTGGCGCCCGGCTTCAGTCGAGGTGTCGGCGTGGGAGAGACTTCGGCCCAAACGCGCTCGGCTGATCCTCAATCACAAAATCAAAATGAAAAAGTGTTAGGCGAAAGCGTCCGCGGCTTTATCGTGCAGTTTCAGAATGGCGCGGCGCGTTGTCGGGCCGCAACGAGCGACGAAGCTCGGCTGACGATTCCTTCGCGCGACAATCGCGGCGTGCCGATTGGGCAGATTCAGGACGACTCATCGCTGGGAATTTTCGCGCCGATTCCAAATTCGCCGGACGGGTTGACGATAAATCTTGTCGCGCTCTCGCAGTTGCAGACCGACTCGAACCGGGCCACGGTAATCGCGGCTTTTCAACGCGCGGCAGCGACCTGGGCAGCGCGCATCAAGACTCCGATTACCATCACAATTAATGTTGACTACGGCGTCAATACGCCAGACGGCAGTCCATTTCCGGATGACATCGTCGGTGCAACCGGCTCCGGTTCAGTCGTGGTTGGTTATTCGACAGGGCGCGCGAGTCTGCTGGCGACCGCGTCGAGCTCGAGCGAATCGGCCATCTACAATTCTTTGCCTGCTACAACAGTTCCGGTGAATACCGGAATCGGCTCGGCCCTGGAAGTGGCGCGTTCCCTGGGACAGTCGCTCGGGTTTGTGCCGCTTGATCCGAACACGGCCGTCGCAACGATTTCATTCAACAAGAACGTGCCCTTCGATTTCAATCCCGACAATGGAATTAATTTCAGCAGCCTGGATTTCGTCGGCACCGCCACACATGAGATTGGACACGCGCTGGGATTTATTTCGAACGCCGGCGGCGGGAGCAACGTGCCGGTGACAAGCTGGGATTTGTTTCGCTTTCGATCGGGAACGATGCCGAGCACATTCCCGACCGCGCAAAGAATCATGACGACCGGCGGCACTCAGGTCTATTACACTACGCAAAGTTTCATCGTGGAGGGCAGCGCGACCACGGAACTCGGCTTATCAACCGGCGGACCTGACGGCAACGCCGGCGACGGCAGTCAATCGAGTCACTGGAAGGACGACGATTTGACGGGTCGATACGTTGGCATCATGGATCCCACCATCGCCCTCGGCGAGCACATGTTGACGACGGAAAACGATTTCTCGGCGCTGGAAACACTCGGGTGGAATTTGGTGAGCTCGGTTGCGCCGCCAGCGCCGGTTCCAGCGGACGATAACGATAACTTCGCTAGTGCACGCGTGCTGGTGGGCTGCACCGGGAGCATAACGGGAACCAATCTCAACGCGACGCGCGAAAGCGGCGAGCCGAATCATTTGTCACAATCAAGTGGCAACGCGGGCACTCACTCTGTCTGGTATCAGTGGCAGGCTCCGAGCACTGGCAGCGTCACATTCACAACCGCAGGCAGCGCTTATGACACAGTGCTCGGAGTTTATACCGGCTCAAGCGTGAACGCGCTCACCGTCATCGCGCAAAACGACGACATTCCCGATGTTCCGGGGCAGCCGCATCAGGTCACCAGCGCGGTAACCTTTTCCGCGATTGCGGGCGGGACGTACAGCATCGCCGTCGATGGCTACAACAATGGCGGCGACGGCGGCGACATGGGCCCGTTGAAACTAAACTGGACTGAGAGCAGTTGCACTGAGCCGGCGCGATTTCTTATCCCAGAAAACAACAACAGCAATTTCATCGCTGCGATTGATTCTGTGACATACGTCCGTGGGCCTTTTCACCTGAAGAATCCCAACAACTTCAGCTCAAATCAAGCGACCCGAGTCATGTTCCTGATTTTTGGGCTGGGATTGACGGCGGCTGACTCTTCGGCGGTGAGCGTTCACGCCGGGAGCTTGCCTATTCCAGTAGAGAACGTGGGGCCACTGACCGCGCTGGGGTTAAGCGCAACGTATGTGATAGTTGTCCTGCCAGAGAACCTGACCTCCTCTCCGATGGACTTTCCTTTGATCGTGACGGTTCGCGGCGTGGCAACCAGCAATAGTCCGCTGTTGAGCATTTCCGGCCCTTAAACGTTCCGCGATTCATAGCCGTCCAGGCCCAGCTTGCGAAGGCAACTCCAACGGTTTTTCCAGCGACTAAATCTGTTGCGCTCCCCTTCGCCTCAAGCCCGCAAGAGCGTGGAAAAATTACGATGGCGCAGGGTGGAAGCAGTTTGTTATTCTGGAGAGGCCCTGTTCTTGCTCGAACCTCACGCCGTCCGAGCGAGCTCAAACTAGTCATCGAGATTGTCGATGCACTCAGTTTGTCCGCAGTTTTGTCGGAAACGCATAGTCGGAGAAGGTCATGAAAGATTCGTCCAAGCACCGCAGCGCCAAGCGTCGCTTCGTCTTCATTTTTACTGCCGTCGCGGCCATCGTTGCCGTGGCTGCGGTAACCGTAATTTCCCGCCAAAAGGCGACCGAAACGTCACGCGTGATGACTGCTGAAAAGAGCGCCGGTGCGACTGCCGGAAAAACTTTCATCACGCGACGCGTCGGTGGACAGGACATTCAAATCAACACACAGACTGGTGAGATCAAGCCGCTGACGCAGGAAGAGGCGCAGCGATTGGCTAATGGTCTCGCGCCGATGCTCGACAATTCGACCGATGGATTGGTTCAGGTTCGTCATGCTGATGGTTCGGTATCGATGGATTTGGAGGGACGATTTCAGAACGTGACCGTCGCCAAAGTGAATGCCGACGGCACCGTCGAGCAGTCGTGCGTTGACAATCCGCGTGCGGCCGCGAAGTTCTTCGGCATAGATTTGAAACTAATCGAAAACGCGCCGACAGCACGCAAGCGAGCGAACATTCAGAATTAACGATGAAACACCTCTTGACGAAAATTTCCGTCTTGATCTTCGCTGCGACTGTCGCATTGTTCGCTTCGTCTGAAGCCTTCAGTCAAGCGACGATCACGATCCAGAACGCGGACGCCGCCGGAGTCGGCTTCAATGACACAACACCGGCAACGCCGGTCGGGGGAAATAGTGGGACCACAGTCGGCGAGCAGCGCCTGATCGCGTTTCAAGCGGCGGCGAACATTTGGGGCGTGACCCTCACCAGCGCGCCGACGATTGTGATTCGCGCAAGCTGGGCACCGCTGACATGCACGGCGAATTCCGGCACCTTGGGGTCGGCTGGAAACTCCGGCAACATCTGGCGAGATTTCCCGGGTGCAGTTCCTGGCTTCTGGTACGGCAACGCGCTGGCGAATGCCATCTCCGGGACAGATCAGAACGGCGCTTCAGCCGAGCTGAATGCAACCTTCAACGTGAACCTCGGCACGACAGGTTGTCTGGAAACTCTGCATTGGTACTACGGACTCGACAACAATCACGGCAGCAACGGCGTCGACCTCGTGAGCGTGCTGCTGCATGAGTTTGCGCACGGTCTCGGCTTTCAGACTTTCACCAGTTCAACGACAGGTCAACAAGCGGGCAGCCAGCAAGGCGGCTTCTTTCCGTCAATCTACGACCGGTATCTTTTCGACAGCAGTGCGGGGAAAACGTGGGCGCAGATGACCGCTGACAGTGAGCGCGTCGGGTCGGCTATCAACACCGGCAATCTGGTTTGGATCGGACCTCAGGTTCTGTCCGACGTTCCGAATGTCTTGGCAGGGATACCTCTGCTCAGAGTCAATTCTCCGGCGGCAATCGCGGGAAACTACCAGGTGGGGACGGCGGACTTTGGACCGAGTCTGTCTCCGTCCGGGACGACGAGTAATGTCGTGCAGGCGATTCCGAACGATGGCTGCTCGGCGATTGGTAATTCTCTTACAGGACGGATTGCGCTGATTGATCGCGGCAACTGCACTTTCATCACGAAGACACTGAATGCGCAGAACGCCGGCGCCGTCGGCGTAATCATCGTCGACAATGTTTCCAATACTACACCGCCACAGATGGGCGGCGGACCGGACAACACCATCACCATTCCGACGGTTTCCGTGACACAGGCGAACGGAAATTCGATCAAGGCGCAGCTAGGCGTGGGTGTGAATGCGACCTTGCTTTCAGACACATCGCTACTGGCCGGGGCCGACTCGAGCCGCAGGCCTTTGATGTTCGCGCCGAACCCGGTGCAGCAGGGTTCGTCCGTTTCGCATTGGGATTCGTCCGCTCTGCCGAATCAATTGATGGAGCCGAACATTTCCAGCGATCTGCTCCACGTAGTGACCACGCCGCGCGATCTGACCTTTTCGTTGCTGAGAGACATTGGGTGGACGGGGCCGTTGATGATCTATGTCGAACCGGGAACCTCGCAGGCGTCCGCAGTAGATTCGGTGACGCACGAGCGCGGGCCGTTCACTGTTCTGACGCAGCACAATTTCAGTTCAGATGGGCATCGCCGGCTGATCTTCTTCACAACCGATCTCGGATTGAATCCCGGCGATAACCTCTCAGTGTTGTCGGCGCAGGCTGGCGGGATTCCGTTACCAATAGAGAGCGCCGGGCCGGTCAGCGGAATAGCGGGAATGTCCTACATCGTAGTGCGGCTGCCGGATTTGCCCCAAGGGAACTACGCGTTGACTGTCACCCTCCGCGGCATCAACAGCACCAACGCGCCGACGATTACGATCGTGCCCTGACGAGTTCAATTATCAAATCAAAAGGAACAACCGCGGGGTTCTAGGGAACGATGTTCAATGTTCTCGGGTCGCTGGTGAGCCCTCGCAATTTTATGGTTATCTGAAGCGCCCCTGTTGGCAATCCGTCAGGAAGTCTCACCACGATGCAGGAACCACCTAGCCCCGGAATGCCGGACAGTGTGCCCACATTTTCAACCGGCAGAACGAAGCCCGGTGTCTCAACGACCAAAATTCCAGGATTGCTTAGATCGGCTTGCGTCAGGCCAAGGTACGAGGTGAAGAGAATTACTCGCGTGCGCTGATCAGAGCTGAAGTTGTTTGGATTTGAAAGTCTGAACGGGCCGCGAACGTGCGTGACTGAATCGAGTGCCACCGCGTTGTTTGTGCCTTCTTCAGTGAAGATAACCGGCGCGGTAGGCGTTAGTCGCCAAACGCCGTCGCTGCCGGCGGTCACGCGGGTCGGATTACTGCCATCTGCGTTCATCACGTACAGGGCGTAATTGCCATCGCGCAGCGACGTGAAGAGAATCTTTGCGCCATCCGGTGACCAGGCAGGTGCCGTGTCGTAGGCGGTATTGTTAGTTAATCGCGTCTGGCCACTACCGTCGGAATTCATAACATAGATCTGGGGCCGTCCATCACGGGAGCTCTGAAACACGATCTTGGAACCATCGGGAGAGTATCGCGGTCGCGAGTCGATGGTCCCATTTGTCAAGGCTCGACTGGTTTGCGTGAGCCGGTTATACGTCCAGATCGAGCCGAACGACCGGAATACCAGTGTCCAATTGTCAGGTGACCAGTCTGGATCCCCTGCGCCCGAGAATAAAAGCTGGAAACGACCCGTGCCGTCGGCGTTAATGACGGAAAGAAAAGTCTGGCAGCTTGAACAATTAGAACTAGTGAATGCGATTTGACTCCCGTCCCGAGACCAGGCCGGGCCATAGTCGTCAGCTAAAGTATTAGACAGCACGACGAAACCTGTCCCATCGGCGTTGCGGAGGCAGACGCGCCGCGGGAGACTGATGCTGCCGTCGGGTTGGCGCATGCAAGTGTAAGCCAGGCGGGAGCCGTCCGGTGACCAGGCGGGTAACGCGTCGTTGCCCTGCGCATCCGTGAGATTCACGACACTTGTGCCATCGACGTTGGTGAGAAAAAGGTCGTCGCCGCTGTTCGGTGAAGTTCCCGCTTTTACGAAAGCAATGGGTTGCGGGCCGGCGCCTGGGACGGGCGTCGGTGTAGGCGTAGGCGGTGGCGGCGTAAAGTAGATTGCCGTCGCCGTGTGGTTGGCGTCCATCGTTAACGTCGTTGACGTACTGGTTGTGAAATCCACGCCATCGACTCGCCATTTCCAAAATGTGTTTCCGTTAGCGCTTGTGGGCGCCGCCAGGTTCACATTCGCGTTCTGAATGTAGGTGCGAGTGAACTC
>DASXTE010000048.1:0-8423 GCA_036505595.1 Pyrinomonadaceae bacterium | reverse complement strand
GCCTGAGGTTAGTGGTTGGTTGAATCTAGGGGCATTGATTACGTTTGGCTACGGCCTCAAACAGATAGCGGATAGCGCAAATCGGCGTGGTCACTGAGCTTGCTTACGCCAACGGGTCTTAACGGCCTTCTTTGCGATTGCTGACCGTTTCTTCGCTGATAGCTTTTTGGCTCTCGCCTTGCCGCCCTTAGAACCACCGCGCAAGCCAGCGGCGACTTTCTTCGGGTCTTTGCCCTGTTCGCGCACGGCCTCCGGGTCGTGCCTTGCGATAATTTGATCCAAAACAGATCGGGCGAACTCGTTTGCATCTTTTGCCATCCCGCAAGATCATAGCACGCGAGATCGAGAGCAACTAAACTTTCTTAGGCATCAGCAACACACTATTAGGACACTACCGACGACGGACTAGTGACCTAATTTCAGTGTCTCCTCTGTGTCCCTCTGCGAAAACCTCGGCTCTCCTCTGCGGTTAAGAGACGTCTGAAAGCTTAACCGCAGAGGAGAGCCGAGGTAGGCGCAGAGACCGCCGAGGATGAGTGGAGAGTTTCAAATTAGGACACTACCGACGACGGTCTTACCGGTAAACGACCTCGCCGAAAGTCAGTGGCAGGAGCCAAAACCGTCGCGAACTGCACCTGAGAAGTTGGTTTTAATCTCGCGTATGAACTTATCGGCGCTAAACGTAACTGTTGACACGGAAAACTCGCCGCGAGTAACATCCGAGGCACGTTCGCGTTGCCAATCAAACGTCGGCCCGGCGACGCAAATGACTTTGCTGTCGCGCTCTCGAATGACTTCCGTCGCGATACCTGAAAAACTATTCTTCAAGATCGGCGAAGTCTGCGAGCTGGCAGGCGTGCAAGCGCATGTCCTGCGGTACTGGGAAACTGAATTTCCGATGCTGGCGCCCCAGAAAAATCGCGCCGGGCAGCGAACGTACCGCCGCCGCGATGTTGAGATGGCGCTGCGCATAAAAGAATTACTCTATGACGAGCAATACACGATAGCAGGAGCGAAAAAAAAGTTGGCAAACGAATTACGTGGCGGGTCCGTCCGCGAAACTGATTCGGCAGCCGCGGCGAAGCCTTCCGGGCGCAGTTTGAAACCTCCGCCGTCGCTGGCCGCGAGATTTGCCGCAACACCCGCTGGCGCGGAAGCAGCACCAAAAGCGACGCAAGTCAGCGGGCCAAACAAACAACAGAAAGAAGCAATGCGACAAGTTGCCAAAGAGCTGCGTGAAATTCTGGACTTGCTGGACGAGACGGACCGCGAAGTCAAAGCGAAGAGTGCCAGGTCGCGAAAATAGATCCAGGTCGCGGTTGACAGTCATGATTTTGGCGTCATACTAAAAACAGTTGACGGGACGTGGCGCAGCTTGGTAGCGCGCACGCTTGGGGTGCGTGAGGTCGCTGGTTCGAATCCAGTCGTCCCGACCATAAAAAAGGGCTTTCCGTTTTCCTAACGGGAAGCCTTTTGTTTATTTGTCAGCGCTCCGCCAGCGAGCGCAATCACATCTTCCGGTTCTTCACATTCGAAGTTTTCAGATTCGCGTTTTTTGACTTCGCGCTCGTCGTCGTCTTTGCAGCGTTTGCCGTGACGGCCGTGTTTCCGTTTGCGGCAGTTGTCACATCGGCAAAGCCCCCTGCGAGTGTCAGCACGCACATTGCCGTCCACTGTGGATGCGAGCCGCACGAGATTCCCGCTACGTTGTAATCGACGCTCAACAGCCTCCGGCGATGCCCACGGCTGGGGAAGCCATCGTCGATCAGCCACGAGAGAATTCTTTCTCGTGCCGAATCATCCCCGTACGTGATGTTCTCGCCGATGCCGCCGTCCCAGTTACCGAATGGCTTGACACGCTGTTCGATGAAAGAGCTGTCGGTGCCTTTATGCCCGGTGCTGCCCGTTGAACTCTGGTCTTTCACATGCGCGACGGCTGCGAGGTAGAGTCCCTGCGAGAACCGCAGTGGCGGCTGAGGCTTTGTAACCTTCAAGAACTTGATCGCGTCTTCGACAGCACTCCACCCTTCTTCAGTGACCAGGGGATCATGACCGACTCGTGTGTATTCCTTGCCGCTAAAAAGCGGCTTCAGCTTCTCCAGGTACGAAGCGTAAAGCTGCGGATTGGCGCGAGCTTGATTGATCTCGCTCAGTAAATCGCGTTCAGGATTAGACAGGGCATCCAGCGTAACATTTGTTTTGCTTTGCGTTTTGGTCTGCGCTGAATTGTTAATCGTGATGAGCGTCGCGAAAGCCAGGAACACCACTGCGGCGAGATAGGGTTTCATAGAAAACTCCTTGACTGCGCTGAAGGGTTTGGAATCACCGCCGATAATCGGCGGGGTCAGGGAATTCGTGGTTAAATTAACCGTAACTGGGCGATCTGTCAATTGATTCTAGACAGTACCGGCCAGAGCGTTTAGCATCTGAGTTGACGGCGCGCCCCCAGACCGAAGCGTCCTCCGATTTACCATGCCAGTCCGGCGGCCACCAGACGATTATATTCCCCGCATAGTTCGGCGTAGCGCAGAGCCGCCTCCGCGCGCTATTCGTTACGAACCGCCGCCGACAAGTTTCCCGCGAAGAGTACTCAGGTTTTTGACGCGGCCTTACATTGCGATTCCCGCAGTCGTGGCGATCGCCCTGTGCGCGACGGTGCTGGCTTATTACTGGATTGTTTTTTCCGCGCGCATCGACAATCTATTAAAAGGCGAAGTGTTCACGCGCTCGGCGGGCATCTACGCGGCGCCGAAACAAATTCGCGCCGGACAGAATATTTCGACCGATGACCTGGTCTCTTACCTAAAACGTGCCGGATATGTCGAGCGGGGCCGGCAGGCAGACGCCGCGCGCGGCCGATATGCCGTCGATGGTTCGGCCGTCGAGGTTCAACCGGGAAATGACGCGACGCTCGACCATGCGCGCGCGTTCGAGCCACTGCGAATTCAATTCACCCGAGACGGAAAAGCCATTGCATCCCTCACCGACAAGGATAGTGGCGCGCGCCTGGATCGCGCGCTGATCGAACCGGAGTTGATCAGTTCCGTCACCGGTCGCGAGCGCGCCAAGCGCCGCGTGATCGGATTCAACGACATACCGCCGACGTTGGTGAACGCGATCGTCGTAACGGAAGACCGTTCGTTCTTCCAACATTACGGCGTGAACATTCGCGGAATCATTCGCGCGCTCTTGCGGCGATACGACAGCGATCCGAATTCGCCTCTGGCGCGACAGGGTGGCTCAAGTATCACGCAACAGCTCGTAAAGAATTTGCTGCTGTCTCCTGAATACTCGCTGCGGAGAAAAGTCGCGGAAGCATACATGTCTGTAATTCTCGAGACGCGACTTTCGAAGCAGGAAATCTTTGCGCTTTACTGCAACCAGGTCTATCTCGGTCAACAGGCCGGCTTTTCGATAAACGGGTTCGGCGAAGCCTCGACCGCATATTTCAACAAAGACGTCACCGCGCTCAATCTTCAGGAGTCCGCGTTTCTGGCCGGACTGATCCGCAGCCCTAATCGTTACAACCCGTACCATGACCTCGAAACCGCGCGCGCGCGTCGCAATCAGGTGCTCGGGTCAATGGCTGAGACCGGCACAATCACGCAAGCCGAGGCTCAGGCGGCCGAAGCAAGTGACTTAAAAATCGCGCCAACCAAGGGCCGCATAGATATTTCCGATGCGCCGTACTTCGCTGATTACGTGCAGAACCAGCTCAGCGATGTGATTACCGGGCAGGGCGCCGATCACCTGCGCATCTACACTACGATCGACATGGATTTACAGCGCGCCGCCTATGCGGCCGTGACGAAGCAACTTGCGGCGCTGGATAAGATTGAAGCGAAGAGAGTTCCCGAAGGAACGGTGCAGGCAGCGCTCGTCGCGATGAATGCCCAGACGGGCGAGATTGTCGCGATGGTCGGGGGCCGTGATTATTCGAAGAGTCAACTCAATCGCGTCGAGGCTCTGCGGCAACCTGGTTCAGCGTTCAAACCCTTCGTGTACGCGACGGCGCTGAACACCGCCTATGATCCGGTGCCGCGCGTGATTACGCCGGCGACTGTATTCAAAGACGAACCTAAGACCTTCGTTTACGACAATCAGGAGTATTCGCCCGGGAACATGGGCGACAAATACTCGATGCAGCCGGTGACCTTGCGTGACGCGATGGTCCACAGCCTGAACGTCGTGACGGTTGACGTCGCGATGGAGATAACGATTGGGCGCGTGATGAACCTGGCAGCCAAAGCAGGCTTGCCGCGTGTCCCGCGCGCATACCCGGCGATGGCGCTGGGAACTGCCGAAGCGACACCGATGCAAATCGCGTCGGCTTACACTGGGTTTGCCGCGAATGGAATGCGCACGGCTCCGATTGCGATCAATCGAATCACAACCGGCGATGGAACTACGCTCGCGCAACCAACCGCGCAGAAGAACGAAGTGCTGCGTCCCGAAGTCGCCTACGTGATGACATCGTTCATGAAGGACGTCGTGAATCGCGGTACCGGCGCGCCGGTTCGCGCGCGCGGATTCAAGTTCAACGTCGCGGGCAAAACCGGCACATCCAGAGATGGCTGGTTCGCCGGCTACACGCCGCACCTGGTCTGCGTCGTTTGGGTGGGCTTTGACGATGGGTCACAGTTGGGATTGACTGGGGCTGCGTCCGCGTTGCCGATTTGGGCTGACTTCATGAGCGCCGCGCTGACTAACCATCCCGAATGGACTGGAGATTGGCAGGTGCCGGCGGGAATTCAGCAGGCTGACATCGATCCGTCAACCGGGTTGTTGGCAAAAGCCGACAGCGCCAGCAAACGAACTGAACTCTTCATCAACGGAACAGCGCCAGGTTCGGAAGCTGCCGAGGCTAACGAGGACATGGCCGACCAAACGACAGACGGCACAGAAGACGAAAACAATCGTCAGACCGAGCCGGCCAGTTTGCCTGAACCACCGCCCGAACCGCCCAAGCCAAAGCCCACGCCGCGGTCGAAAGACATTTACGACGGCGATTCATCGACGAAACTCCAGGGCACGATCACGCTCGACATCGATCCGACCACAGGATTGATTGCGGTCGACAGTTGTCCCGTAATTCGCACCAAAACTTTCATCATCGGCCAGGAGCCGAAGAAGTACTGCGGACCCGAGTATCATAAGAAGCCTGGGCCAACACCCGTTCCACGAACGCGCTAAGTCGGCAAGTGCGGATTTGGCGGACAGGCGTGGTTCGACTAGAGGCGAATTGTCTCATTGACGCGGTATCCGACAGGCTCAATAATTCGCAGTTGGTTTCTTCTCGTGCCTTACTCCCGCTGCTTTCGAAAGATTCAAACGCAGCAGAGTGGGTCATTATGTTTCCGACATAGTCCGGAGAAAGGTGCGCTTGCGTGAATGCCTAAACCAATTGATTTATGGTTGGCTATTGGGGGCGTAGTCGTTGCGATAATTCTCTACCTAGTGCCCAAGACTCCATATGTTGTCGTAGGTCTGCTGGCGGTGTGTTTCCTGTTGGTCATTCACCCTGTGTGGAATTTTTGGTGGATAGCTGACTATAACGGACGGCGGATTATTGCATTCATGCTCGTGGCTGGAATACTCGCAGTCATTGGTCGCGCAGCGTGGCCAACTCCTGTCACTTTTGGTCCAGACCTTCACGGCGTGCTCATTCCCGCTAACGATCCGACCCCTCCCTTTCCTGAAGGCTGTACTACGCCGCCGCCCAACGCGGTAATTCTCATCTTAGGCCCTGCCTTTGGTTATACAACGGAGGGGATGCCCGTTCTACGAACAGAGACAGATACGCTACTTTCTCTTTCTAGAGGCCCCGGCGGTGTTTATGTCTCTGCGCGTGTATACAGCGAAGCAAACAGAGTTATTGCCCAAATTCACGACAACGAGTTTCACATAAACCCAAGCCAGGTTTTTCACCGCGAGACGCCAGATTGGAGCACTCTGGTAATCAAGGATAATAATGGAGTCGAAGTCTTGCGCGTGTCTTTTATCAATCGATTTACAATTAAAGTATTAGGAACGTTCTTTACGCCCGAAATGGGCGCTGTGCGTGTCACAGACGATGAGATTTTGTTTACGTTGAGCCAAAACAGATTTGGTTCGATGTGCGTTGGCGAGTCTAGTGGAATGTTTACTCTGAGGCCACATGGTCTAACTGTTCCCTGAGTTTTTTCGCGGATTACGCAGCTTTCTCTCTCGTCAGCTCTTTGTATTCAAGATTCGATGCCCGGAAAAATCACCCGCGATTAGCCAGCGCAGCATTGAGCGTCTCAATCGCCAGCGCGGCCGCATGTTGTTTCTGCGACGATAGACCACCGACCGCGTCCACGACTTGTCTTCGCGTTAGTTTCGCTGCTTCCTCGAGCGACATCCTTTCAATCATCTCCGTCAGGACCGAGCCGCACGCTAACGTGGGAGCGCAGCCGTACGCGAGGAAGCGCGCCGCTTCGATGCGGCCTTCGCGAATGCGAAGACTCAACCGCAGACGATCACCGCAAACGGGATTCGTCTCCTCCGCGACCGCGTTGGCGTTATCTAATTCACCCGCGTTCCGAGGATGGGCGATGTGATCTTTGAACGTTTCAGAATAACTCAAGTGGATTTCTGTGATCCATCCGCTCACGCGGATGGTACTGACTTCATACCGCGAGAGGCTGTTTGGGCGCGAGCGGCGACAATGCCCGCAAGCTTTCCACCGCTCGTGGCAAAACATCGAGCACGTAATCGACGTCGTCGTCGGTGTTGTCTTTTCCGAAGCTGAATCGAATCGCACCGCGCGCAAGTTCTTCGTCGCGACCGAGCGCGCGAATAACCGGCGAGGGCTCCAACGTTCCGGATGAACATGCCGAACCAGTGGAGACCGCGATGCCTTGCAGATCGAGATGGATCAAAAGCCCTTCGCCTTCGATGAATCGGAAAGAAATATTCGAGAGGTGTGGCAACCGCTGTCCGCGGTCGCCGTTGAAAACAATTTCATCAATTCGATTTGCGACTTCCGCTTCAAATCGATCGCGCAACCGTTGCGTGCGCTCGTTTCGCTCGAACAGCTCTTGCCTGGCCAGTTCGGCGGCCGCTCCAAACCCCACGATGTTGGGCACCGGCTCAGTACCCGCGCGCTTTTCGCGCTCCTGGTGGCCGCCGACTTGTTGGGGCGCCAGTCGCACGCCGCGCCGAACGAACAGCGCACCAGTTCCTTTCGGCCCATAGAGCTTGTGCGCCGACAGCGTTAATAAATCACAGCCAAGCGCCGAGACATCAAACGGAATTCTGCCGGTCGCCTGTACCGCATCAGTGTGAAACCAAAGATGACGTTGACCCGCGTCGCGCGCTTCACGGACCAGTGCACCTATTTCATTCACGGGTTGAATCGTGCCGATTTCATTGTTAGCCAGCATCGCGCTAATCAGAATCGTGTCCGGCCGAATCGCGGCGCGCACGTCTTCGATCCGCACGATGCCGTCGTCATAGACGGACAGCCGGGTTACTTCCCAACCCCTCTTTTCGAAGAGTTCGATGGGTCCGCGCACTGACGGATGTTCGATCGATGACGTGATGATGTGGTGACCGTGGGCTTCGGCAGCTTCGCAAATCCCGCGAACGGCGAGGTTGTTCGCTTCAGTCCCGCCCGACGTGAAGACAATTTCATTGGCGCGCCCGCCGACGAGCATTGCAACCTGCCGCCGCGCCTTGTCGATCGCCGCACGGGTTTGCTGGCCAAACAGGTGAACGCTCGACGCATTGCCATAATGCTCGGTCAGGTAAGGCATCATCGCCGCGAGCACTCGCGGGTCGATGGGCGTCGTGGCGCTGTGATCGAGATAAACTCTCTTCATGCGTGAATTGTTTTGAGGCGGGCTACTGCCCGCCATCTCTTGGTGCATCAACGCTACGGCGGGCGGTAGCCCGCCTCTAAACGTCGCCTCCTCTTTACAACCGCGCTCATATCTTATCGCATCAGAACAGCGATTTCAGTGGCCGTCGCGCGCCCGCGTTGGTCGCGCCTGACCGGCAATGTTAGGATTCGATTGATGCGGGGCTCCGGGAAGCTCCAAAGAAAGTCTCTCCCTTTCAAACGGCCGATAGGTTTCGGCATGAAAGGCTCAAAAGATGAATAAGAAAAAAGTTTTCCTCAGTCTCTCGATGGCGGCCATCATGATCACGCTGCCGCTGTCTTTTGTTTCCGTCGGGGCACAGGACACCCAGAATCAGGCAAGCGCGCTCATGCGTGGCTACCGAGCGGGTTATTCCGACGGTTACCCGGCCGGTGCGCAGGACTCCGCGAAACAGGCCGATCGCGACTTCCGCACGAAAGCCGCATATCAGCAAGCCGACCGCGCGTACTCGCCGAGCTTTGGAAGCCTCGACGAATATCGCAATGGTTATCAGCAGGGATTCGAAGTTGGCTACAACGA
>DASXTE010000047.1:0-11658 GCA_036505595.1 Pyrinomonadaceae bacterium | reverse complement strand
GCCTTCTTCCTTCGTCAATACATAGGCTTCAGCCTTGAACTTCGTGTGCGGCGTAATGCTTCCAGGCTTCGAGACTACCTGGCCCCGCTCAATGTCTTTGCGCTCCACCCCTCTGAGCAGCAGTCCGACGTTGTCGCCCGCCACCCCTTCATCCAGAAGCTTCTTGAACATCTCGACGCCCGTCACCACCGTCTTCAGTGTCGGCCGAATGCCCACGATCTCCACCGCCTCGTTCACTTTCACCTTGCCGCGCTCAACTCTTCCCGTGGCCACCGTCCCGCGGCCCTGAATCGTGAAAATGTCTTCCACCGGCATCAAAAACGGTTTCTCAATGTCGCGCTCCGGCGTCGGAATATAGCTGTCAACCGTGTCCATCAGCTCGTCGATCGCCTTCTCCCACTGCTCGTCGCCTTCCAGCGCTTTCAACGCCGAACACTTGATCACCGGAATGTCGTCGCCGGGACATTCATAAGCGCTCAAAAGCTCTCTCACTTCCAACTCCACCAGTTCCAGCAACTCCGGATCGTCAACCGCGTCCACCTTGTTCAAACAAACCACCATCGCCGGCACGCCTACCTGTCGCGCCAGCAGGATGTGCTCTCGGGTCTGCGGCATCGGCCCGTCGGTCGCCGCCACCACCAGAATCGCCCCGTCCATCTGGGCCGCGCCCGTGATCATGTTCTTCACATAGTCGGCGTGACCGGGACAGTCCACGTGCGCGTAGTGACGATTCGCCGTCTCGTACTCGACGTGCGCCGTCGCGATAGTGATGCCGCGGGCTTTCTCTTCCGGCGCCTTGTCGATCTGATCGAAAGCCACAAACTGCACTTTCGGGTTGGTCTTCCCCAAAACCTTCGTGATGGCCGCCGTCAAAGTCGTCTTGCCGTGGTCCACGTGCCCAATCGTCCCAATGTTCACGTGCGGCTTGCTGCGATCAAATTTCTCTTTGCTCATCTTCTATTCGTCCTCTATTGAGTTCTCATTCTGGAGCCCGCGATGAGATTTGAACTCATGACCTCCTCCTTACCAAGGAGGCGCTCTACCCCTGAGCTACGCGGGCCAACTCAAGGATGAAGGATGAAGGCGGAAGGATGAACCTGGCCGCCTCGCGTTTGTTCTTTTCATCCTTCATCCTTCCTACTTCCGCCTTGCTTTTGGAGCGGGCGACGAGACTCGAACTCGCGACCCTCAGCTTGGAAGGCTGATGCTCTACCAACTGAGCTACACCCGCCCAACTACATTGCCGATTGCCAATTTTCAATTGCCGATTCTAATTCCTGTTCAACTGTCGATCTTAATCGGCAATTGGCAATCGAAAATCGCCAATGGCTCTGGTGCAGGGGGTAGGATTCGAACCTACGTAGGGCAGTGAAGCCCGCCGGGTTTACAGCCCGGTGCCATTAACCACTCGACCACCCCTGCCTGTCCGGTTGATTAAACGCGAATGCACCCGGTGAGAAACTGTTCCTAGCCCTCCACAGCGCGCACTCCGGCCCCAGCCGCAAACTCGTCACTTTAACTGACGTGAGAGCGATTTGCAAGCGCACTGCCGCGCAAAAACTGAAAGACGCACCCCGCGCGAAATCGAAACGCGGAAGCGCGCAGCAGGAAAGATTTTGGAGCCGGCGAAGGGACTTGAACCCCCGACCTACTGATTACAAATCAGTTGCTCTACAAACTGAGCTACGCCGGCCCGAATACAAGGATGAAGACGAAAGGTTGAAGGACCAATCACAAGCTTCCGCCAACGCGCACGATACTAGCAGCAGTGAGTTTCAAAAGTGAAGTGGAAGCCGCGGAATTACTGCGAAAAACCGTCCGAACCGCGCTTGACAATGCACTGACCGTTTTCTATTCTAGCCGTTCGCCTTTCAGGCACTTAAAACAGAAGGACTTATCTATGTCAACATACTTTCCCAGCGGCGCTGGTCTGGCCCAACATCGTAAGTGGTTCGTGGTCGATGCCGCTGGCAAAACGGTCGGACAACTAGCATCGGAGGTCGCGCAGATTCTGACCGGCAAACGGAATCCGCAGTGGACACCGTTTCTCGACATGGGCGATCACGTGATCGTCGTCAACGCGCGCAAGGCAATGTTCACTGGCTCAAAAGCGACCGGCAAAGTTTATCGTCACCACACGCTGTATCCCGGCGGCTTGCGCGAAACTTCAGTCACCGAGATGTTTGCGAAGCATCCCGAGCGAGTCATCGAGCTCGCCGTGAAAGGAATGTTGCCCAAGACTAAACTTGGGCGGGCGATGGCCAAGAAGTTAAAAGTCTATGCTGACGCCGAGCATCCCCACACGGCGCAGCAACCTGTGACCCTCGACTTCCCTTCCCGCGCATCTCAAAAGTAAAAAAGGATTTAAGACGTGGCAGATATTCAATACTACGGAACGGGCCGTCGAAAAACATCGACCGCTCGAGTTTATTTACGGCCGGGCGATGGTAACGTCCAGGTCAACCGCAAAGCGTTCGAAGCATACTTTCCGAACGAAACGTTAAGAATGATCATTCGTCAGCCGCTGAACCTGACTGAGACTTCGAGCAAGTTCGATGTGCTTGTTAACGTCGCCGGCGGCGGCCCCGCGGGACAAGCTGGCGCGATTCGTCACGGCATCACACGCGCGCTAATCGAATACAACGCGGATTTGCGGCCCACGCTCAAGCAGGCGGGCCTCGTAACGCGCGACCCCCGCATCAAGGAGCGCAAAAAGTACGGACAGAAGGGCGCGCGCAAGCGCTTCCAGTTCTCGAAGAGATAAAACTGAAATCCATTGTCGCGATTTCGGATTGGTTGTCCTGAACGTCGGGACCAAGTCGCGGCGAGTACATAAACCAATTAAGGAGAGAGTAATTTGGTAACCGTTACGATGAAAGAATTGCTGGAGGCCGGTGTTCACTTCGGCCACCAGGTGCGTCGTTGGAACCCGAAAATGAAGGAATACATTTTCGGCGAGCGCAACGGCATCTACATCATCGATCTGCAAAAGACGCAGAAGATGTTTCGCGAAGCGCTCCAGGCGGTCAGCAACATGGTCGCCGAGGATCGCGGCAAGATGCTCCTGTTTGTTGGCACAAAGCGGCAGGCGCAGGACGCGATTCGCGAAGAAGCTGAACGCGCGGGTCAGTTCTATGTGAATCAACGCTGGCTCGGCGGATTGCTTACGAACTTCCAGACCGTGCAGAAATCAATCAAGCGCCTGAAAGATCTGGAAGCGATGCAGACCGACGGACGCTACGAAAAGCTGACAAAGAAAGAGCGCATCAAACTCGATCGTGAGCGCCAGGGGCTGGAAAAGACACTTTCCGGAATCAAGGGCATGAATCGTCTGCCCGATGCAATTTTCGTCATCGACGTTCGTAAGGAAGAGATTGCCGTTGCCGAAGCCAACAAGCTTGGCATTCCAATCTTCGCGGTCGTCGATACGAACTGTTCGCCTGAAGGAATCGATTATGTAATTCCCGGCAACGACGACGCACTGCGCGCCGTGCGCCTGTTCGCGTCGCGTATCGCCGATGCGGTGCTCGAAGGACAGCAGATGCTGACCGAAGGCGGCGCGACGGTCGAAGGCGGAACCGAAGAAGGCGAACAGCCAGCGGAAGCCGGCGAGGTGATGGCGGAAGGCGAAGCCGAAATCGCAGCCGAGCCCTCGGAAACAACTGAAGCCGAGGCCGCGCCTGAGGAGACTTCGGCGGCAACTGTGGAGCCGACCGAATCGGCTTCCGACGAAACTTCAGAACCCGAGAACGCGGAGGTTGTCGCCGCAAGCTAGTACGAAGCCAGATCTAATTTTCATCGGCGAGCGCAGCCTTTACAAGCGGACATCCGCCGGGCTGCGCGTTTTAATGACTAAAGGAGCAAGATAGCAATCATGGCAGAAGTAAACGCAGGCGCGATCAAGGCGCTGCGCGAAAAAACTGGCGCGGGAATGATGGAGTGCAAGAAGGCACTCATCGAAGCTAACGCGAACGAAGAGCGTGCAATTGAGATTCTACGCGAGCGTGGATTGGCGTCGGCGAAAAAGAAAGAAGGTCGCGTGGCCGCGGAAGGCGTGGTCGGATCCTACATTCACATGGGCGGAAAGGTTGGCGTGCTCGTCGAAGTAAACTGCGAAACCGACTTCGTCGCGCGCGGCGAAGAATTTCAGCAATTGGTTAAAGACATCGCGATGCATATCGCGGCGGCCGAGCCGCGATACGTTTCGCGCGACGAAGTCACGGCGGACGTGCTCGACAAAGAACGCGACATCGCGCGCGCACAAGCCAAGAATGATCCAAAGAACGCAAACAAGCCTGATCAGGTCATCGACAAGATCGTCGAAGGGCGGCTAAATAAGTTCTATGAGGAATTTGTGCTGTTGGATCAGCCGTTCATTAAAGCGCCTGAGAAAACCGTCGGCGAGTTGATCACCGAAAAAGTCGCCAAGACCGGCGAAAAGGTCACCGTGCGTCGATTCGCACGCTACAAGATGGGTGAAGGCCTCGCCAAACGAGACGACGATTTCGGCGGCGAAGTCGCAAAACTAGCCGGCGCGTAAGAAAGGTTTCCAGTTTCGGGTTTCGAGTTTCAGGTTCGCGATTGTGACTGGAGCGCTTCAGCCACCAGTTCGAGGTTTCGAGCGTTGCATGACAAACGAAACCCGAAACGCGAAACTCGAAACCCGAAACTAACAATCTCAATGACTGCTGCAACCGAAAATTTCCCCGCATTCCGCCGCGTTCTCCTAAAACTGTCCGGTGAAGCGCTGCTGGGCGAACAGTCGTTCGGCATCGACGTTAACGTCGCGCGTTCAGTCGCGGAAGAAATCAAACAGGCGCACCAACTCGGGACGCAAATCGCCGTTGTCGTCGGGGGCGGTAACATCTTTCGCGGTGTATCCGCCAGCGCCGGAAATATGGATCGGGCGTCCGCCGATTACATCGGCATGCTTGCGACCGTGATGAACGCGGTGGTGCTGCAGGACGCGCTGGAAAAAATCGGGATTCAGACGCGCGTGCTTTCAGCGATCGATATTCCTCAACTCGCAGAACCTTTCATTCGACGGCGCGCGATTCGGCACCTCGAAAAAGGCCGCATCGTGATCCTCGCCGCCGGCACTGGCAATCCATTTTTTTCAACAGATTCAGCCGCGGCGCTGCGCGCGTTGGAAATCAAGGCCGACGCGATTCTGAAAGGCACAAAGGTCGATGGCGTCTACTCAGCCGATCCGATGAAGGATCCATCGGCCACGAGATTCGCGCAGATCACTTTTCAGGAAGTTTTGGAAAAGCGCCTGAAGGTGATGGACGCATCCGCGATCTCTCT
The DNA here is from genome assembly GCA_036505595.1 of Pyrinomonadaceae bacterium. Lineage (GTDB taxonomy): Bacteria > Acidobacteriota > Blastocatellia > Pyrinomonadales > Pyrinomonadaceae > UBA11740. The sequence continues at coordinate 6,351 of DASXTE010000047.1, read as the reverse complement.
GTGTCGCGATAACAGTCTGCCAATTATCGTCTTCAACATGCGGACGCCGGGCAACATCGCGCGCGTCGTGAGAAATGATGCGGGCGTTGGCACGCTCGTCTGCCTGGAAAAGCAGTAAATCGTGAATCGTAAATAGTGAATGGACGCGGAAATTCGCGGTTGTCTATTCACGATTTACGATTTACTATTCACGACCGCCATGAACGACAAAGACGTCATCAAAGAAACCAAGCCGCGCATGGAAAGCGCGATCGAAGACTTCAAACGCAAGCTCGGCACGGTGCGCACGGGCCGCGCGTCAGTTAGTCTGCTCGACGCCGTTATGATCGACTACTACGGCACGCCCACGCCACTGAATCAGATGGCGTCCGTGCATGCGCCTGAGCCGCAGATGCTGACCGTGCAGCCGTGGGATCCGACGCAACTCGGCAACGTTGAGAAGGCAATTCGTGCCGCCGATTTAGGTTTGAATCCTTCGAATGACGGCAAGCTCGTGCGCATTCCGATCCCGCCGCTAACGGAAGAGCGTCGCAAGCAACTCGCGAAACAGATTCACGAAATCGCTGAAGAGCACCGCACCGCCATTCGCAACATCCGCCGCGACGAAAACGACAAACTTAAGAAGATGTTGAAAGATAAGACCATCTCCGAAGACAGCGAGCGGGACGGGTTGGAGCAGATTCAGAAACTCACTGACACGCACATCACCAAGATCGACGAACTATCGAAATCAAAAGAGCGCGAGATAATGAGCGTCTAAGTAGTTTAAGCTTCAGCCTATGCTGATGTCGGGAACAGTTTCTGAAGCCCAGGTGTTTACGCCTGGGAAAGTTGCCGGCGAAAATCGAAATTGAGCCTCCTTTAGGAGGCTTTACTTTTTGTAAGCCCATTAATGGGCTACGAATAACGGACGCTCAATTTTCCCAGGCGTAAACGCCTGGGCTAGAGAAAACCGTCTTTCATTCTCATCTGCTAAGATGCCGCCGTGGTCGTTAGCTTGATCCTATCGGTAATCGCCGTTGCGAGCGGCTTCGTTCTCACTTATGCGTTTGAAGAGGACGAGCCGCTCGCGGCGCGTTTGTGCTCAGGCGCCTGCATCGGATTTGCCGCGATGGGTGTCGTCGGTTTCCTCTTCGCGTTAGCGTTTGGCCTGTATGCAATCACGTTAACACTCACCGCCGCGATAACGGCAGCGCCGTTACTGCTTCTGATCAATCAACGCTATCGCTCGCGCATTGATGAAGACATAAACAAAGTGCTCAGGGCCATCAGCCGCGCGACCACGCGTCCGAATCGCTGGGATTTCATTTACTTTCTCTTTTACGCGGCAGTTGTGGTTGCGATGTGGCTGATCTTTTCGCGCGCACTACTCGAAAAGCCGGAGGGAATCTACACCGGTGTCCTCAACAATTACGGCGACCTGCCGTTTCACCTGAGCGTTATTACACGGTTTGCCTACGGTCAGAATTTCCCTCCCGAGGATCCGACATTCGCAGGGGTTCGCTTCACTTATCCGTTCGTCACCGACTTCATTTCTGCGATGTTCGTGCGCGCGGGCGTTAGCTTGCGCAACTCGATGTTCATCGAAAACTACATCATCGGCGTCGCGTTGGTTGGGGTAGTGCATAGATTTGGACAGCGGTTGGTGCGCAATCGGACGGCAGCGATTCTAACGCCGCTGCTGATTCTACTTAACGGCGGGTTTGGCTGGACGATGATCTGGGGTGACGTCAGCAAAGTGCAGGGCGGTGTGTTCCAGGTGCTGAGGCAACTGGCACACTCATACACGATTCTTCCTGAAATTGAAAAAGGCTGGCGCTGGGGAAATTCGATTACCAGTTTGCTCGTTACCCAACGCGGATTTCTACTCGGAATTCCGCTGGCTGTGATTGTGATCGGGCTTTGGTGGGAGTGGCTGCAAAGCGGCAAGAGCGAAGAGCAAAGCGCTAAGGCAAACGAACCAAAAAATCCCAAAAGCGGGCGGCCAACCGAAGCTGGCTCTTTGCCCTTTGCCCTTAGCTCTCTGCCGCTTCGCCGCATGCTCGCGGCCGGCATCATCGCCGGGCTTCTGCCGCTGATTCATGCGCACAGCTTCATTACATTAATGATGGTCGCGGTATTTCTCGTGCCGTGGGTTTACCGGCGCGCATGGCTGGCGTATGGCATCGCCATCCTGATTGCGTTGCTGCTCTTTGTGATTGCCGCAAGGTATGAAGCCGTCAGCTCGATTTGGATGAAAGTCGCGTTCGCGGCAATCGCTTTCGGCGTCATCGCTAATCTTTATTTTCTCTTGCCGTGGTCGCACCTGCGGCTTTGGCTCTGCTATTTCATCGCCGCGCTGGTAATTGGCGCGCCGCAAATCCTCTGGTCCACGCACCACAGCGCGGTGAAAACGCAAAGCTTTGTTTCGTGGAAGTTTGGCTGGGACAGCGACCAGGAGCCGCCTCGTCCAAGACAACTCGACCACCAATCCATTGGAGAATACCTGGCTTCGCTTGGCCCGCATGTGGAACCGGTACCAGTGACGAACGTGCCGCCGATGCGCGCGTGGCTGAAACGTGCGCCCTACGTCATGTGGTTCTGGCTCAAGAACACGGGTTTGTTCATTCCATTGTTGATCATCGCGCTGGTGTGGAAGCCCGACGACTACCTCATCAAGCGCAAGCTGCTCCTCTTTTACTTGCCGTTCTCGCTGTGCTTCTTCGTGCCGAATTTTGTGAAGCTCGCGCCGTGGGTATGGGACAACATCAAGATGCTTTTCTACTGGTGGATTGTGTCGGCGCCGATCGTCGCTTTGTTGCTGGCGCGACTGTGGGAGCAACACGTTGGTCAGAAAGTTTTGGCGGCGAGTCTCTTCGTGATGCTGGCTCTGGCGGGCACGCTGGATATCTTTCCGCTGCTAATCGGCCAGGGCGAGTATCAGGAATTCGATCGCGACGGCATAACGTTCGCGGAGGTGATCAAACAACAGACTCCGGCAACCGCCACAATCCTGCACGCGCCGATTCACAACACGCCGATTTTCTTAACCGGCCGGAAGTCGATCATGGGCTATCCGGGCCACATCTGGACGCACGGATTGGATTACGGTCCACGCGAGCAGGAGATCCAGGAGATCTATTCGGGCGCGCCGGACGCTGCCGCCTTGCTCGCCAAATACCGAGTCGATTATGTTGTCATTAGTCCGCAGGAGTTTGCAGTAGTACGTCCGAACGTCGCATTTTTTGAACAGTATCCAGAGGTCGCAAACGTCGGTGACTACCACCTCTACAAAATCTCGCAATAAGAAGACGCGGAACCCGAATACGTTGGCAACGAAAACAAAGCCCGAGGCGCAAAACGTCACAAACGACGAAATGTCTGGTCGAACATGGAGGATTTCCGCTGCCGCAATCCTCGCTGTTGGTACGGCTCTCCGTCTGGTGTATCTAACGCTTGTCCCGCTTCATCACGACGAAGGCGTGAACGGCAACTTTCTCGTGTCGCTCGTGCGCAATGGCACATACACCTACGATCCGAACAACTATCACGGCCCAACGCTTTATTACTTCGCCGCAGTCGCTCCGTGGCTTGCGCGATTCGTAGGCGGGGTGACGGCGCGCGACAAATACGGATTGACGACCTTCAATGTCCGGTTTGTCACCGCCGCTTTTGGAGTCGCGACAATTGGGCTCGCGCTGTTGCTGCGAAAAAGACTCGGAAGCATCGGCGCTTTATCGGCGGCCGCTCTGATTGCGATTTCGCCAGGGGCGGTTTACTTGTCGCGCTACTTTATTCACGAGTCGCTCTTCGTTTTCTTCATGTTGGGAATTGTCGTCGCGGCGCTGAAGTATTACGACACCGGGGCGGGCGTTTATCTGATTCTCGTCGCGATTTCCGCGGCTTTGATGACCGCCACCAAGGAAACTTGGATCATCAACGGCCCGGTGCTCTTGATCGCACTGCTCACGACCAGCCTCTATTTCTGGTTGCGTGGCCGATTATCAGGAGAGCCAAGGGCGAACGGCGATGGCGAGTTTCTTGCCCGCTTCGGTGGCCCAGTCTCAGTTGCGACCATCGCGCTGGTGGCATTCACCGTCTTCATCGTCGTCAACGTGCTGTTCTATTCATCGTTCTTCCAAAATTATCCGAAGGGCGTGAATGATGCGTTGCAGACGTTGAGCCTTTGGCGCAAGCGCACTGTCGAACACGCCCATCCGTGGTGGCAATACACCTATTGGCTACTTCAGGAAGAAGGAATCGTCGTAGTGCTGGGCGGCATCGCTGCACTGATTGCCGTCTGGCGTGCGGATAATCGACTGGCGGTCTTCCTCGCGCTTTGGTCATTTGGATTGCTGATAGCGTATTCGATGGCGGGAATGTCCGTAGGCCGCTTGGTTTCTGACTTGATTTTTCGGCACACGATAACGGAACAGACTTATAAGACTCCGTGGATCTGTTTGAATTTTATTATTCCGCTAGCGTTGACCGCCGGCTATGCGCTCGACGTCTTTTATCAAAAGCTGCGCGAATATGAGCAGCCATACTTCTTTCTTGCGCCCGCGGCTTTGATTGTCGCGTTCTGCGGCTATCAGATGTACCAGCTCAACTTCGTGCATTACGACGATGACAAGTATGCGTACGTCTATGCGCACACGCGGCGCGAGACACTGGTCATGCTGGAGCAAATCGATCGGGCTGCGAACCAGTTGAAAACCGGTTATGACACAGGCGTCGCGATCGTCTCGCCTGAATACTGGCCGCTGCCGTGGTACTTCCGCGATTACAAACGCGTGGGCTATTACGGAAAGGTTGTGCCCACTTCGGAACCGATCATCATCGGGCAAACGGGACAAGAAGAAGAAATCAACGCGACCTTCGGCGAACAGTACCAGCAGATTGATTCGAGTAAGCTTTCCGATCCGCGAATCTTTCTAGAGCGCGATCCGAACGGAAGCTTTTCACTCCGCCCGGGGGTGGATTTGCTGCTGTATGTGCGAAGAGATGTGGCGAGATGATTTGGAACGCTGAAAGCGTTCGATATTATAGCCCAGGGTAAAGCGCGAAGCGCGACACCCTGGGTTTGAAATTCACCTTTGAGCTTTACGCAGAATTCATTGGGCGCTGTTAACCCCGGGGCGTTGCCCTGGGCTATCATATGTCACGCCGTTGGCGTGAAGAGAAGAATCCCATGATGCGACTTCCCAAATTCGAGTACCGCACGCCGCGTACAATCGCGGAGGCGGTGAAGATTGTCGCGGACGCTGGGCCGGAAGCGCAGTTCGTCGCCGGCGGAACGGATCTCTATCCCAACATGAAGCGGCGGCAGCAGATGCCCAAGACGGTGATCTCGGTAATGCGACTTCCTGAACTGAATAGGGTGTCGGAGGATGGGAGTACGGGGTTGGTGATTGGGGCTTCGATGACTCTGACCGACATAGTTGAGAATCCGATTATCAAACGCGACTATCCAGTGATTGCGAGCGCTGCGCGCACGATCTCGACGCCCATCCTGAGAAACATGGGGACGATTGGCGGCAACCTGCTGCTCGACACGCGCTGCAATTACTATGATCAGAATTACGAGTGGCGAAAGGCGATCAACTTTTGTCTGAAGAAGGACGGCGACATCTGTTGGGTCGCGCCGGGCAGCTCGAAGTGCTGGGCGGTGCAATCGAGCGATCTCGTTCCGGTGATGGTCGCAATCGGCGCGAAGTTCCGCCTCGTCTCGACGCTCGGTGAACGAATGATTGATGCCGCCGGGTTTTACAATGACGACGGAATTGACTATTTAAAGAAGCGGCCGGATGAGTTGCTCGTCGATATTCACCTGCCGCCGACGAATGGTTGGCGCGCGTCGTATCAGAAGCTGCGACGGCGCGGAGCGTTTGATTTTCCGGTGTTGGGAGTTGCGGTTTACGTGCAGTACGACAGCGTCGGTGACGGAGCCCTCCCTAACGGTCGGGCTACTGCCCCGATTGACGGCGTAGTCGCGGATGCAAAGATCGTTCTCGGAGGCATTGCTCCTTCGCCCGTCCAAGTCGACGAAGCCGCGCAAGCTTTGATTGGCAAGCCCCTGAACGAAGATCAAATCGCCGCCGCCGCCGAAGCTGCTTACATCAAGGCACGTCCCCTCGATAACACTGATTTTGTCTATCAGTGGCGCAAGCAGATGGCACGGCAATACACGATTCGCGCGCTCGAAGAGTTACGAAACGCCGGTCTTTGACCTTGGTCTTAGGTCTTTGTGCTTCCATCGAAGAAGAGATGAAAGACCAGCCATCACAAACCAAAAACCCAAGGCCAAAGACCAAAGATCAAATTGCTGCAATCGTTCTCGCCGCCGGCCGCTCGCGCCGCATGGGCGAATTC
>DASXTE010000046.1:0-17681 GCA_036505595.1 Pyrinomonadaceae bacterium | reverse complement strand
GGCGGACTGAATTTCGTCGATGTGCGCGACGTCGCACAGGCGTTTCGCGTCGCGATGCAGAAAGGCCGTCACGGTCATCGTTACCTGCTGGGCGCTGTCAATTGGACGTTCGTGAAATTCTTCGATCGATTGGAACGTCTGACGAAAGTTGCTTCACCACGGCTCGCCTTTCCTTCGAAAGTTGCAGTCACCGGCGCGCATGTCATCGACTCACTTTTCCGGCAATGGAACTTCACACCACCGGTGCAGGCCGACGAAATCGAGATGGCCGAATACTTCTGGTATTTCAAACACGACAAAGCGCGTCGCGAACTCAGCTTCATGCCACGCGATCCGGGCGACACGCTGAACGATACTGTGCGTTACGTGCGGGAGAATTTTTTGGGTGGGAAGTGAATCTCGGCGTGATCACGCGCGAGTACGGAATATTTCGCCGAAGGCGACTTGATAACTCAGCCCAGGGTAACACCCTGGGTAAACGTTGGTATGAACATCTACCCTGAAGGGGTTAAAGAAGATCACAGTTAATCCCAGACATATCGCTCGTCATACTCAACCTCATATCGTCGCAAGAACTCGCGCAACTCATCTTGAAACGTAACCTTGCGATGATGCAGTTCTTGCCTGGCAATGTAACGCCGAACCTGCTCCACATGAGACTGGCTGACTGAAAACGCTCCGTAACCATTCTGCCAATGAAAGCTCTTAAACTCAGGTCCTTGTGTCTTTATCCATTTCGAGGACCCGCGTTTCACCTCATACACAATCTCCGCTATTGAATGATTCTTCGACAGCGCAAAGAGTGCGTGAACATGATCCGCGACGCCGCCAATGAGCAAGGTGGGACAATCATGTTTGCGTAGAATTGCCGCCAAATACGCATGCGTCTGCTGCTGAATCTCCGGTTTAGCAAGGAAGGCGTATCGATCTTTGGTTGAAAAGATAAGATGCGTCCACATTCTTGAGAGAGATTGTGACATTGTGGGAGTTCCTCCATTGCGGTTTGTCCAACCCTTTCAGGGTAGAAACGGACAAGGCCATTCTAACCCAGGGTGTTACCCTGGGCTGAGTTATTGAACGCCTTCGGCGTGCACCCGTCGCGAACTCAGCTTCATGCCACGCGATCCGGGCGACACGCTGAACGATACTGTGCGTTATTTGAGGGAGAATTTTCTGGGTGGCAAGTGAAGCGTCACATCGCGCCCAACTGCCGGTACATCCTCGCGAAGTCAAAGCTATTCCACGATTCAACGAACATCCCATCTTTGACGCGCGCGATGCCGATGCCGTCAAAATCGACGGTGGCGCCCGTTGCCTTCATTCCCAAACTGTCGCCTTCGTGCTTGCCGCGGACTGAGCAGCGCGCGACGACCTTGTCACCCTCTGCAATAGCGTCTTCAGCGACCACTTCAATGTTGGGAAACGCTTTACGGAACTGCGCATGGAAAGGCAGGAAGCCACTCGCTCCGCGCAACGGCTCGCTTGGATCTCCGGAAAGGCCGTGGTTAATGCAATCTTCAGACATCATCTCGCGAATCGCTTCGGGGCGGCCTTTGTTCCAAACTTCTTCGAACCAGCCACGTATCAGGGCCTTGTTGGCTTCTTGCGTATTTTGTTCAGACATGAGGAACCTCCATTGAAATCAGTATTAGAAGCCCGCGCGCGAGCAAGGGCCACATTGCCACCAAGCCCTCCTGACGGTCGGGCTTCTGACACGCTAACCCTTCTCATCGATGTGAAACTTGTGCAGCAATCGGTGCATGATTGGTGACAACACCAACCCCATGATACCGATGAACATTAAGCCGCTGAACAACGAATAGAGCGACGCGAAAATCTTTGCGCCATCGGTCGGTAACTGATTCACCGGCCCCATGCCACCGAGAATCATTGACGCTTCCAAAAACGAATCCACCCAGCCAAATCCTGCCAGCAAGTGGTAGCCGCCGATGCCAATTGCTAGAGCCGCGGCGATCAAAGCCAGCGCTATGACAAACGATGCCGCCATGCGCTGGACGAAAACTGAAACGGGCGCCAGACGTTCGTGTCTTCGCTCGAATCGGAACGCTCGGTTTTTGAAATTGCGCGAAGCTACTGTCATTGCCTAGTCAAGCATTCCCCTCTCCCTTTGGGAGAGGGTTAGGGTGAGGGTTGTTAGCGGCGCGTAAGCCCCCACCCCAGCCCTCTCCCAAAGGGAGAGGGAGTTCAAATCTCATGGAAAGCGCACGCGCAAGGCCTTCGGCACGATCTGAAAAGTCGATGGCAGGCGGCCGACGACTTCGCCATCCAATTCAACGCGCACTTCTTTTTCTTTGTTAGCGGGGCGCGCCACGACTTGCTTGGCGAGTGTGTGCGTGACTTCGCTCATCCGCAGATGCGCGCCGAAATAAAGGCGCGGAGCATTCGTAAGTAACCTGAACGAATTGGCGTCTCCGATGGTCACGACATCGAAATAGCCATCGTCTAGTTTCGCGTCGGGGGCCACCTTCATGGCGCCACCGTAGTAACGAGCATTGGCGACGCAAAACTCCGCGACGCGTAAACGCCGCTCTGCTTCATCGTCGATTCGCACCAGTACTTCGGCAGGAGTTGCCGCCAGGGTCGTTTGCACGGTGGCGGTGGCGTACGAGAGTTTGCTGGTAACTTTGCGTGGCGTAAAAGCGGGAACCCATTTTTTGGCTTCGCCGCTCGCAGCGCGATCCAGAACTTCCGTGCTCATGCCGAAGCTCGCGACATTGATCGAGTAGCGTGTCTCTCGCTCGCCAGCATCATTGATGAACGTCACGCGCACCGCATCGATCGTTTTCGCGCGACCGTCGCGCAGCGCGCGGGCGGCAGCGGCAACACTTTTGGGAAGGCCAATACTCCGGCGAAAATCGCTGCCCGTGCCGGCCGGCAGAATGCCGAGCTCTGCTTCGGTACTTGAATCGATGATGCCGTTCGCGACTTCCGAGATAGTGCCATCGCCGCCACACGCGATGATCAGTTTTGCTCCCCGCTTCGCGGCGTCTGCGGCCAATGTCTGCGCGTGGCCGACGCTTTTAGTGAATTCAACCGCGAACGGCCCAAAGTGCGTGCGCAGATCGCTGGCAATCTTCGGCCACTTTTCGCGCGTCGCGCCGTCGGCGGAAGCGGGGTTAACGATAACGAGTGCCAAGGTCATCGAACGAATTTAACCACAGAGGACACAGAGGGAGAACTAATTCAGCCACAAAAAGGCACAAAGAGCACAAAAGTAAATCATTAAAGCGACCAATCTGGCTTTTGCGTTCTTCGCCTTTTGTGCATTTTCGCGGCTGATTGTATCGTCCTCTGTGGTTAGATCTTTCCGCGAAGCTGCCGGTCTGCTTCCCCTAAATCACCAATTTTGCTCATGAGAAACTCACCGATCTCTTTGTAAGTGCGCACGTGATCCTTTTTCGTGATGAACTCTGACAGATCGAGTCGCGCGCCAAAATGAATTCGAATCTTCGGACCGCCGAACCAATTTCCCAAAACCTGTTTCGGCAAATTGTTTCCCAGGCCGGCGATGAACACTGGAATGACCTGCGGGTTCGCGTCCTTTACTAACTTTCCCACGCCGGGCTGCGCGCGCAGAAAGGAATACGGGTCGTCCGCTTTGTTGCGCGTGCCTTCGGGATGAAAACCGATGACATTGCCGGCGCCTTCGCTGCAAAGCTGCGCGAGCCGGCGCATCGAGTATTTGTCGAACGCTCGCTTTTCGGGCATTGGATCTCTGCCCGTCACAAAGAACGGTGGATACATTGACCACCATCCCATGATCAAATTCACGAACATACCAATGGGATTCTGATAATAGAAACGGCCACGCACTGGAAAGAAAAGCTGTTTGCGCCACTTGGTTTTGCGAAACAGGGTCGTCGAGACGACATACATGTCGAAAAACGATCGATGATTCGCGACGAGCAGAAGCGGACGCGAGTGATCGACGGCTTCGACATGCTCCAGCCCGTACACGCGCATCAGGTTGTAAGTCGAAATATGGATCCAGCCAGCGCCGAAGAAACTCTGGCACCAGGTCCAGAAGCGCTTCCAGCGGCCGAGGTTCATGCGATGGGTGAAACGGAAGGCTAAACGCTCGAAGGGGGAAAGGGCGGTGAGTTCTTCGGAAGTGGGAACTAAAGCTTGTCCCCCGTCCAATGTCCAATGTCCAATGTCAGAGCGACCTTGGACGTTGGACTTTCGACTTTGGACATCTTCATTCAATGGAGAAGTATCGTGCTTCCGGGTGATGGATGATGATAGCAGAAGTCGATTGCTCAGGGTCGAGTTGAAACTCTTCAGTCAATTCAACATCGATCCGTGAGGGATCGAGCAACTCGAACAGCTTCGTTTGATCTTCCAGATTCGGGCATGCTGGATAGCCGAAACTGAAGCGTGAGCCCTGGTAGCCTTGTCGGAAAAGCTCGTTGAGATTCTTCGCATCTTTGTCGGCGATGCCGAGCTCTTGCCGAATCTTTTTGTGCCAGAGTTCGGCGAGGGCTTCCGCGCTCTCGACGCTCAATCCGTGAAAATAGAGATAATCTGAATAATTATCGGCCTTAAAAAGCTTTTGAGAATATTCGCTGGCACGTCGACCCACAGTGACGAGATGAAAAGCGACAACGTCTATGCGGCCTGATTCAACTGACGCGAAGTAGTCAGCGAGGCAGAGATGTTTGCCCGAAGGCTGCCGCGGAAAGGTGAAGCGGACGCGTTCCGTTTTCGCGTCGTCGTTGTAGACAATCAAGTCGTTGCCGCTCGACTGCGCAGGAAAATAGCCGTACACCACACGAGGTTTGAGCAAGCCTTCGCGCTCACTTCTCTGTTTCAGTTCTTCGTAAACTGGCCGCACATGCTCGGCGACGAACGCCTGATAGTCTTCCGATGATTTGCGTCCTTGCTTAAACTGCCATTGGCCTTTGAACAATGCAGTTTCATTGATGAAGGCAAATACGTTATTCAACGGAATTCGGTCAACGACGCGCGAGCCAAAGAACGGAGGTTGCGGGATCGGAACGTCGGTAGCCACGCTTGATCGCGTTGTGTGGGTTGTGTCGCCCAAAGAACCCGACGCTCGCACACGAGCCGGTTTGCGCACGCCCAGCTTGGCTTCTTCGGCAATTAGTTCTTCCGCGTCATCAACTGGCAGGCTGGCAGCCTGCGCACCGCCCGCAGGATGCGGGCGCTCCATCGACGGGCGCTCCGACGGCGCCACTCCGCCGTTCATCAGCTTGTCCATTGTGTGCAGGCCCGCGAATGCATCGCGCGCATAGAACAGAGTGCCTTTGTAGAGCGTCTTCAAATCATCTTCCACGTAACGACGCGTCAACGCGGCGCCGCCAAGAATCACCGGCACGTTGATGCTCCGCTCATTCATGACTTCCAGGTTTTCTTTCATGATGAGCGTGGACTTTACGAGCAGGCCGCTCATGCCGATAGCGTCGGCTTTGTGTTCTTCGTACGAATTCAGAATCGTATCAATCGTTTGCTTGATGCCCAGATTGATCACGCGATAACCATTGTTCGTCAGAATGATGTCGACGAGATTCTTGCCGATGTCGTGCACGTCGCCTTTGACAGTGGCGAGGACCATCGTACCCTTCGCAGTGGCGCCGCCTTTCTTTTCCATGAACGGTTCGAGGAAGCGCACCGCGGCTTTCATCGCTTCGGCCGATTGCAGCACAAAGGGCAGTTGCATTTGGCCACTGCCAAAGAGGTCGCCGACGACTTTCATGCCGTCGAGCAGGATATTGTTGATAATGTCGAGCGCCGAATACTGTTCGAGCGCGAGCTTCAGATTGGCTTCGAGGCCAAGTTTTTCGCCATCGATGATGTGGAACTTCAGCTTCTCTTCAATTGTCTCGCCGCGTGCTTCCTTCTTCTTCGATTTCGTGGTTACGCCCTCGAAGAGTTTTGTGAATTCAACCAAAGGATCGTAAGTGCACACGTCACCCTGGAATTCGCGCCGGTCATAAATCAAATCGAGCGCGACTTTCAGTCGGCCTTCTTCAATGCGGTTCAGCGGTTCAATCTTGCTCGCATTGACGATTGCTGAATCCAGTCCCGCCGCGACCGCCTCATGCAAGAAAACCGAGTTGAGAACGATGCGCGATGCCGGATTGAGACCGAATGAAATGTTTGAGACGCCGAGGATGGTAAAGACGCCCGGCAGCTCGGACTTGATGCGCCGAATGCCTTCGATGGTTTCCAGGGCGTTGCGCCGATCCTCTTCAATGCCAGTCGAGATCGGCAGCGCCAGCGCGTCGAAGAAAATGTCGTCCGAGGGAATTCCATATTGCTGCGTTGCCCGCTCATATGCACGCTTCGCGATGTTGAATTTTCCTTCAGCCGTGCGCGCCATCCCCTGCTCGTCAATCGTGCCGATGACTACACCGGCGCCGTATTTCTTCGCGAGGTCCAGCACCTTCGCGAAGCGCGGCTCGCCGTCTTCATAGTTGGTCGAGTTCAGAATGCACTTGCCGCCCGCGTGTTGCAGACCGGCTTCCATCTTCTGCCATTCAGTCGAGTCGAACATCAAGGGAATTTTGATGTTTGTCGCCAACCGTGATGCCAGCTCGTGCATGTCCTTTTCGCCGTCGCGGCCGACGAAATCTACGTTTACATCAAGCACGTGCGCGCCTTCGCGCTCCTGTTCGCGCGCGAGCGAGACGAGGCCGTCCCAATCTTCGGCGTTGAGCAGGTCGCGCATCTTCTTCGATCCGCTGGCGTTGACGCGCTCGCCAATGATTAAGAACGAAGTGTCCTGACGATAAGGCTGCTGCATAAAGATCGAGGAAGACGCCGGATTGCGCGGCACGTCGCGCTTTCGCGGCGCTAAGTCTTTAACCGCTTCCACTACTGCTTGCAAATGCGCCGGCGTCGTTCCGCAACAACCGCCGACGATGCTCACGCCGAGGTCTTTTACGAAATGCGCGAGTTCCTTCGACAGCGATTCCGGGGTTTCTTTGAAGACGGCGTGACCACCCACATTTTCCGGAATGCCTGCGTTAGGAATGACCGACACCGCGAACTTCGAGTTCTGACACAGATAGCGAACGTTTTCGGCCATCTGCTGTGGGCCCGTCGCGCAATTCATGCCGAAGATGTCGATTGGGAATGGCTCGATCGCGGTGAGCGCGGCGCCGATTTCCGTCCCCATCAACATTGTGCCGAACGCTTCGATCGTAACCTGGGCAATCACCGGCACACGTCGTTTTGAAGATTCAAACTCTTCAAAGATTGCTGAGAGCGCTGATTTCGTCTGCAAAAGGTCCTGACACGTTTCGACGACCAGGAGATCAGCTCCGCCGTCGAGCAGGCCGCGCGCCTGCTCGCGATACGACGCTTTCATGTCGAGAAACGAAATGTGACCGAGTGTCGGAAGTTTCGTCGTCGGGCCCATCGAGCCGGCCACCCAACGCGGCTTGTCCTTCGTTGAGAAATCCGACGCGACGCGCTTAGCGAGTTTGGCGGCCTTGAAGTTCAAATCGTACGCCAGGTGAGCGATCTGATATTCCGCAAGCACAATCGACGCGCCGCCAAACGAATCCGTCTCGACAACGTCGCTCCCAACTTCCAGGAAACCGGCGTGAACTTTCTCGACCGCTTCGGGCTTACTGATCAAGAGATGCTCAGGGCAGCCTTCGAACTGCGGCCCGCCATAGTCATCGACGGTCAGGTCCTGCGCGTGCAGATTTGTGCCCATCGCGCCATCAAAGACGACGATGCGTTCGCGAAGTGTGTCAAGGAAACTGCTCATTGGTAGAAAAAGCCCCGCGCTGGCGAACAACGCGGGGCTTTCATCAAAACTGGTTCGACAACGGTTGAAAGACGCCGAGCTGTTTAGCGGATTATTTTACGTGGCCGCAAGTCGCCTTAACTCACCACGTTTTGTCAACCGCTATTGAAACACTGCTCATCAGCACTGTCAACACGAGCGTCAGGCTCCTTTCGGTCTTTGCCTATTTACGATTCACGATTTACGATTTACCATCTTTCTTCATGCGCCGCGCCATCTATCCCGGCTCGTTCGACCCCGTGACCAACGGGCACCTCGATATCATTCAACGAGGCTGCAAACTCTTCGACGAGATTATCGTCGCGATTCTGGTTAATCCCGAGAAGACCCCTTTCTTTTCCGTCGAAGAACGTCGCGAAATCCTCGCGGAAGTTCTGAAAGACATTGAGCGCAGCGGTTGCAAGGTGATCGTCGACAGCTTTGAGGGTTTGCTCGTGCACTACGCGGCCGAGCGCGGGGCGCATGCGATTGTGCGCGGCATTCGCGCGATCTCGGACTACGAATACGAGTTGCAGATGGCGCTGATGAACCGGCGATTACAGCCGGCGCTGGAAACTGTGTTCATGATGCCAGCGGAAGCGTATTCATACGTGAGTTCGCGTCTGGTGAAAGAAGTGTTTCAGCTAGGCGGCAGTATCGAGGGACTCGTGCCGGCCCTGGTTGAAAAACGAATGCGAGACAAGAAGTAGTGGCAGCAACCGTAACGTCCAAATTCCCAGTCTCTGAGCGCGTCGCTGAAATGAAAGCGTCGTCAACGCTGGCCGCGATGCAGACCGCGGAAGCGATGCGCGCCGAAGGCATTGACGTAGTCGATCTCGGCGCGGGCGAGCCGGACTTCGACACACCGCAGAACATCAAAGACGCGGCCGCGGAAGCGATGCGCGCGGGCCAGACGAAGTACACCGCCACCGCCGGCACACGCAAACTCCAGCAGGCGATCATCGATTTCTATCAGCGCGAGTTCAATGCGAAGTATGAACGGAGCGAAGTGATGGCCACGGCCGGCGGAAAGCAAGCGGTTTTCAATGCCGTTGTTTGCCTGATCGATCCCGGCGATGAAGTTCTGATTCCGAAACCTTACTGGGTCACGTTTCCCGAGATCGTCACGTTCGCGCGTGGGAAGTCGGTCTTCATGGAAACGGAAGAGAACGATTTCGTGCTGACCTCGGACATGGTGCGGGACGCCATCACTGCAAAGACAAAGCTGATCATCCTGAACTCACCTTCGAATCCTTCCGGCCGGATCATCCCCCCGGAAGAGTTCGAACGGATAATGGAAATTATCGCTGAACACGACGCGTACGCGATCTCTGACGAGTGCTACCTGCGCTTCGTTTATCCGCCGAACAAAGTTTTCAGCGCGGCATCTTTGCGGCCAGAACTGCGGCGGCGGTTGTGCATCGCGGGCTCGTTTTCGAAGACGTACGCGATGACCGGCTGGCGCGTCGGCTATTCGTTGGCAAACGCGGACTGGACGCGGGCGATGCTGAAAGTCCAGGGACACTCAACCAGCAACGCGACGTCGATTGCGCAAGCCGCCGCCGCCGAAGCATTCAACGGGCCGCAGGATTCCGTGGCGACGATGTTGGGTGAATACACGCGACGGCGCGAATGGCTGCTTCAGGCCCTGAACGAAATTCCCGGACTACGATGTCCGCAGCCCGAGGGCGCGTTCTATGCGTTTCCCGACGTGCGCGGTTGTTTGGGCGGTAAATTGAAGACGTCAGCAGATTTCGTAAATGACCTGTTGGAAAAGGAGCAGACTGTCGTTACTGACGGCGCGGGATTCGGCGCTGAAGGATTCATCCGGATCTCGTATGCGACGTCGCTGGATCGTTTGCGGGAGGGTGTTGAGAGAATCAAAAGAGTTGTCCAATGATGTAGCGCAAGTTGTTAACTTGCGATCGACTCTCCGCAAATTGACAATTTGCGCTACAAAAAAAGAAGCGGGACAGGTCCCGCCTCTAATAGTTGTGGTTGAAATGCTGGTTAGTACAGATTGAAGTTGTATTCCAACTGCATCCACATCGAAACGGCGTGCCCATCTTTCTGCGCCGGCATAAAGCGGATTTGCTTCGCCGCCGCGATTGCGCGCTCAGTCAAGCCATCGGGCAGTCC
Source organism: Pyrinomonadaceae bacterium (assembly GCA_036505595.1). Taxonomy (GTDB): domain Bacteria; phylum Acidobacteriota; class Blastocatellia; order Pyrinomonadales; family Pyrinomonadaceae; genus UBA11740. The sequence goes on along the minus strand of DASXTE010000046.1, from coordinate 7,762 downwards.
CCGAATCGTCGAGATGTTGGTCACTGCGCCACTGGATGAGAAGACAGCGCGCAGCACAACGGTTCCGGTGATCTGATTCTTACGCGCTGCCTCAGTGTACTGCGGCTCGGGTTTTTCCAACACGCGCGCACGGCTGCTCACTTCGCTGCTCTTGAAAATTCGATTGTAATCGGTTCCGCCGCCGCCACCGCCTGGCCCACCACCGCCTTCATTGCGATCGCCGCCACCGGTGTTACCTCCGCGGCCGGGGCCGTAGCCACCGCCTTCGCCGGGACCAACGCCGCCACCAGTTCCGGTGCCGATACCATTACCGGTTCCCGGGCCGGAAGAGGGCGTCGTCGATTTCGATTTCGGATCACCATATTGGAGGTTTCGAGTGTCCGGCGGGAACAAAACTGGATCAGCATCGAGCGTCGCCGGCATTGGCAAAGATGGATTCTTAATCACTGGTGGATGCGGATCAGGGGCGACCACCTGGGGAATATGCAGGTCAGCCTGAGGCAGTTTTCCGAATGACGCGGGGGTCTGTTCTTCACGACCGCCGCCGCCACCGCCGCCGGCTTTCTCCTGTTTCGGTTTGCTGCCGCCACCATTACCTTTATTCATTCCGGCGGTGCCTTCGTCCGGCGTCGGCTGCTCGTTCGGAATGTCGGTAATCATCTGGGTGAGTTCCATCTGCTCCTCATCGGCCGCAGCTTTAGCCAGCGCGCGTTCGTGCAGACGAGACCAAAAGACGTAGCCGCCAATGCCGCCGAATACGAGGACCAACGCGACGACGATACCCGACAAAACGTTTCCAGAATCAGCCGGTCGCGCACCCATGACCGCAGCGCCACTATCGCGCCCGAGCCAGGTGGCGAACAGTGCCAGCAGCGACATACCGGCAATGGTACCGACGACCATCAGGCCGGCGCGGGAGGTTGTGCCGGATTGGGTTCGATCGATGACCATGAGCAAACCGACAAGTGCGCCCATTGCCAAAAAAGCAATCAAGATAGCGAGCACCGCGTCCCGCTTCCCAAAAAAGCGACCAACCATCTGGCCGTAGCCTTGAACCGAGCGCTTCACAAACCCGAACGGATCGCGTTTGAACTCAGGCCAAGTCAGTTGATAGTTGTGGGCAACGTTGCCTAACTCGTCAGCCAAACGTGAAAGCAATCCGCGGTCTTCCAAAATTGTCAGGTGGTACTCGCCGATATTTTGGGCGCCAGCCGCCGCTGCGACAGCGGTGACTGGAACGGAAAAGCTGGCCGGAGCGACCCTGGCAGTCTCTACTGCTATGGTCGGTTCGGGCTGGCGGGCAGATTCGGTGACTATCGGTGCTGGCGCCGTGCCCAACGGCGTTCCATCAACCGGGCAAAAGCTGAATCTGTCAGCGAATTCTTCCTGGCAAGTATTGCAAAATTTCATCTTAACTACCTCGCTATCCCGCTCGGGATTAAAAGCCAAATCGGACGCCGCCTTGACGCTTATGCTTTGTTGATAAGCTGCCGCTACACGGTTGTCCAGCGAATCTGGTGTTTCGGGCGCTTTCCATTGCCTGAGCAAATCGTGGAGGCCCTCGTCCTGCATGAACTTACCGTCAAAATCATTCATTACTCGTAACTCCTGCCGCTCATGCCGACGGGCCTGCCGGTCACGCCCGTTTCAATGTAGCAGCTTCACGGCCTATCCGAAAGTACCGATCCAGCTTCACCCGCAGCTTCTCGCGGGCCCTGAACAGCCTCGCCTTCACGGTGTTCGTGTCGGCCCCGACGATCTCGCCAATCTCGGCCAACGAAAGCTCTTCGTACTCAAAAAGCACCAGTGCCTCGCGTTGTAGCGGCGGCAACGTTGCGATTGCCTGCGCCACTTCGGAAGCGAGCTCGTCATCCAGCACCTGCGATATCGGCTCGTGCCGATCGGCGGCGGCCGGTTCTTCCGTCAACTCGTCGAGGGCCGTCTCGCGTGCGAAGCTGTTGTACCGTTTCGCGGCCAGGTTGCGCGCCGCCGCGTAAAGATAAGTTCGCAACGACGCTCTGCGCGAATCAAAACGGGCCGGATCGGTTATCAAACTGAGGAAGCAATCCTGAGCGACGTCCTCGGCTGCCTCCACTGAACCCAACATCCGAAATGCGAACCGAAAGATCGGATCGCGATAACGCTGATACAGGATCTGAAAAGCCGTTGTGTCGCCATTTGCTGCGCTCGCCAGCAGCCCTTCGTCTGTCACCTGATTCGCCAATCAAAGCGCTCGATCCTGCAGGAATCGCTTCCTACTGTTTATTACTGCTAATTGACCGGAAGTTACGAATTTATTTTTGGGGCCTGCCTGAAAAACCCTTGACGGCGACATATTATACTATCGTTTGCCCCTGTTTGAGCACGCGAAAGCTGCGGCCAATGCCTTTCGGGACAAGGCTTTGATGCCGTTTCCAGGGCGCAGGTTGACGCGTTTTTCGGCGACATCTAAACTCTTTTTCGCCGCATCCCAAAATGGCCGCTGAAGGGTTTTGACGGCTCTTACGATAACGCCACAGTCCACAGTTTTCCGGTACTTAATGCTGAAAGAGATAACGACCTTGCTGCCGCGCCCTTGCCTCGCGCTTCTCTGCGCTTCGCTGGTCGCGCTTTTGCCAATCGCTGCGTCAGCGCAAACCGCGCCAGAGCCGGAGCGAGAGACTTTGCTGAACGGCCTCAGAATCTTGTACTGGCCGCAACCGGGAAATCCGAATGTGCTGCTGAGACTGCGAATTCACAGCGGCGCGGCGTTCGACTTTGCGGACAAGGGCGGAATGATGGCGCTGCTTTCCGACGCGCTGTTTCCCGATCCATCCACGCGCGAATACGTCAACGAAGAATTGGGCGGGCGTTTGGAAGTCACGACGACTTACGACGCGATCGACGTGACGATTTCCGGCAAAGCGACTGCGCTCGAGCGCATGATCGATTTGCTGCGCGGCGCGGTGCTGACGACTCAACTTGGCGCTGACAATGTCGCGACGCTGAAAACAGCGCGACTCAAACTGTTATCCGATAAGCCTTCGACCGCCGCAGTGGCCGCAGACCAGGCAATCGCCGCGCGACTGTTCGGCGCGTTCCCGTATGGACATCCTGCCGGCGGCACAGCAGCAACCGTCGTGAAGGTTGAACGCGCGGATCTCTTGCTTGCACGGGAACGATTTCTCAATTCAGACAACGCTTCGGTCGCGGTCGTCGGCGGCGTCGAGAAACCGCGCCTGATGCGCGCACTGCGACAATTGCTGGGGCCGTGGGGCAAGTCCGATCGCACGGTTCCTGCGACGTTCAGACAGCCCGGTCCGCCGAATGCGCGCGTGTTTGTGATCGACACCCCGGCCGACGCAAGCACCGAAGTGCGACTCGCAATCCGCGGCTTGTCACGCGGCGACAGCGACGCTTTGACGGCTGATCTGCTTGCGTCGATCGCTCGTGACCGCTGGCAAAGCGTCGTGCCTGAGCTGTCGAACGCATCGGTTCGACACGAAGATCATCTGCTTCCCGGAATATTTCTCTTCAGCGCGAATGTGCCTCAGGGCTCCGCTGCTAAGGCCGCGGCCGCGGCACAAGACGTCATGCGCAAGTTGAGCCAGGCCGCGCCCACGGCGGACGAAGTCGAACGCGCACGGCTGGTTTTGGTGACGCAACTGTCACAGCAATTCTCGCAACCAGCCGGCCTCGCTGAAGCCTGGCTCGACGTGGACACTTTCAAGGCGTCGCGGCCCAGCACGATCTCGACTCTCATCCGGAGCCTCACGCCCGCGGACATTCAGCGAGTCGCTGTCAGATTGTTCAAAGACGCTCCAGTCGCGACGGTTGTCGTCGGCAACTATGAACAGCTTAAGCCGCTGTTCGGCGGCAATCTCGACGCGTACGGTGATCCGGCCGTGCCAGCCAAAAAGCCTTGATAGATTTAGAAAGCTTTCGCAAGCCGCTTGCAACCATCGCCCCAACACCATGGGCTTAACTGAATCTCGGAACAATTTACCTGAGGATCACGCTCGGCGGGTGCGCGAAATGTTCGCGCGAATCTCTCCGAGATACGATCTGCTGAACCATCTGCTGTCGGGAAATATCGACAAGCGATGGCGTCGATTGGTCGTCAGAAAGTTGTCGCCGCAGTTGCCGCCGAACGCGCAGGTGCTCGATGTCGCGTGCGGCACAGGTGATTTGAGTATCGAGATCTTTGAAGCCACTCAAGCAAAAGTAATCGGGCTTGATTTTTGTCGGCCGATGTTGGAGCTGGCGCAACAGAAGACGCGGGAGATTTCTTTCACTGAGGGTGACGCGCTTCGCCTCCCGTTTGCTGACGAAACCTTTGACCTGGTCACGATCGGGTTTGGTTTGAGAAATCTTTCCAGCCTTGAATCAGGATTGCGAGAATTGAAGCGGGTTCTGAAACGAGGCGGACGGGCAGCGATCCTCGAATTCTCGCAGCCGGCGGTCCCCGGTTTGCGCGGCTTCGTCGCGTTTTATTACGCGCGAGTACTGCCGCGAATCGGCGGTTGGTTAAGCGGCTCGCGCGGCGCGTATGAATATCTTCCTGATTCGATTTCGAAGTTTCCGAACCAGGAAGAGCTGGCACAGATAATGCGGGACACGGGTTTTGATCAAGTCAGCTTTGAGAATTTGACCGGCGGGGTGGCGGCGTTGCACGTGGGGCAGCGTGCGCAGTAGCGCAAGGTGTAATCTTGCGCACTGAAGATTCAAATAACGCGCAAAATAGCATTTTGCGCTACAGCTTGGTTGAGCCCAGCGGGGCAACAACCAAAACAACGTAGTCCGTGGGGCTTGCTAGTTGGTGATGCGGTTGTCGGGGCCGTGTTGTTGATGATGCAAGTTCCCACCGGGCTACGTTCGTTTTTGCAGTTATCGCCGACAAGCTCAGCTTGTCGCCAATCCAGGACTCCGACAGGATTCAGCTTGTTGCCATTCCAACAAGCGCGACAAGCTGAAGCTTATCGAACACACATCATTCTGATATCATCCCCGACTCGTCAGGGCTTTCGAACTTTCCCGCTCTTACTCTGCTGATGAAGCGCAAACTCTTCGGAGTGCTACGCCGTCTGGGCTTTCTCGTGCTCGTCGTTTGGACGGTGGTCTCGCTGGTCACTTTGTTGATTGAACTTGTGCCCGGCGATCCGGCGATTGCCGTGCTGGGTGAACAGGCCACGCCGGAACAACTCGCTCAGTTTCGCGCGCGTCACGGGCTTGATCGCCCGGCTTTCTTTTTCGGTCTTCCGGCTGATGAAAACGGACGTCGTCACTTCCGCTGGTACGGGCTGCACAATCGGTACGATGACTACTGGATCGCGATCCTGCGTGGTGACCTCGGCACTTCCTTCCGCACCGAGCGGCCTGTCTTCGAACTAATCACCGAACGCTACCCGGCCACCATCGAGTTGGCTATCGCCGCGATGCTCATAGCTGTGTGCATTGCCATTCCGCTCGGCGTCGTAGCGGGCAAGAACCGCGGTACATGGCTGGATAATGCGCTGTCTGTGGTCGCGCTCGTGGGTATCAGTCTGCCGAGTTTCGTCATCGGCCCAATGCTCGTCTACCTGTTTGCCGTGAAGCTCGGCTGGCTCGCGCCCTCGGGCCGCTTCGATTGGAGCGACATTATCCTCCCGGCGTTTACTTTGGGTGCTGCGCTGTCTGCAATCTTGACGCGCATGGTGCGCTCGTCGGTGATCGAAGAACTTGGCGAACCTTACGTGCGCACCGCTCGCGCGAAGGGTCTGAGTGAGCGAACTGTTGTCTACAAGCACGTGCTGAAGAACGGACTGATTCCGGTGGTTACTGTCCTGGGCCTCCAGTTAGGCGTGCTCCTTGCTGGCGCAATTATCACTGAAAAGATTTTTGGTTGGCCGGGATTAGGATTGCTCTTGGTCGAAGATGGAATTGCCAAGCGCGATTACAGCGTCGTGCAAGGATGCGTGCTCGCGATTAGTACTACGTATATCCTTGCGAACACCCTAACCGATCTTTTGTACCGCTGGCTGGATCCGAGGATCCGCGTTTCATGAGTAGATTAGGCATTGTCGGATTGATCATCGTGGTCGTGTTTGTGCTCGTCGCGCTGTTAGCGCCCTGGATTACGACACACGACGTGGGCGCAACCGATCTTTCAATGCGCTACATCGGCCCAACTGCGGCGCACTGGTTCGGTACGGACTCAACTGGCCGTGACATTTTTTCGCGGGTCGTGTTCGGTGCGCGCATCTCGCTCGAGGTCGGAATAGTCGTCGTCGCCGTCTCGGCTTTTTTCGGCACGATCGTTGGTGCGATTGCCGGTTACTACGGCGGCTGGGTTGACCGTTTCCTTTCGGGTTACATCTTCAATGTTTTTCTCGCGTTTCCTGGTTTGCTGCTCGCGATCGCGCTGGTCGCATTTCTCGGCGCCGGCTTGAACAAACTGATCTTCGCGTTATGCATCATCGGTTGGGTTGGTTACGCGCGTTTGATTCGCGCGCAGGTTTTGAAAGTCCGCGAGTACGACTTCGTCCAGGCAGCCCGCGCGCTCGGCGCCGGCGATTTGCGAATCCTAACGGTCCATATTCTCCCGAATGCCATTCAACCACTGATTGTCCAGGCCAGTTTGGGAATGGCGGGGGCAGTCCTTGCGGAAGCCTCTCTTTCGTTTCTCGGTCTGGGCGTGCCGCCGCCCGCGCCATCATGGGGCGTGATGATTGAAGAAGCGCGCGACCTTTCAACCCTCCAAGCTGCCCCGCACGCGCTGATTTTCCCAGGCCTGGCAATCGCTCTCACCGTTCTCGCGTTCAACTTTATCGGCGACGGTCTGCGCGAGTACCTCGACCCGCGGCAACGGCGCAGGTAAACTTTCTCTCCATGTCCAACGCCGCACTCTTTCCCGCCGCAACCTCAAGCGCGAGCCCCAACGGAACGGTCGCAGTGTCGGTCAATCGAATTTCGAAAACGTATCCCGTCCCATTTCTGCGCCTGAAGAAAGCGCTGAAGCGCAAATTCAAGCCGCCGGTTGAAGCGCTCCACGACGTCTCGTTCGAAGTGGGCGAAGGCGAAATCTTCGGTCTCATCGGTCCGAACGGTGCCGGCAAAACGACGCTCACGAAGATCATCGCCACGCTGATTCAGCCGACCGAAGGTCAGGTCACAGTGGAAGGGTTCGACAGCGTGCACAACGACGAAGACGTGCGGCGAAATGTCGGGCTGGCGGGCGCAGAGGAAAGAAGTTTTTATTGGCGGCTGACGGCCGAGCAGAATCTTCTCTTCTTTGCGCGACTGCACGGCCTGAGCCGCGCTCACGCGACGCGGCGAATTTCAGAGTTGTTGGAAATGCTGCAACTGGAAGAGTCGGCGCGGAAGAGGTTTGCAGAGCTTTCAACCGGAAATAAACAGCGGCTGTCGGTCGCGCGCGCGATGCTCGCCGATCCGCCCGTGCTGCTGCTCGATGAACCGACGCGTTCGCTTGATCCGCTGGCGGCAGCCCGCATGCGCGCGACCATCAAGTCGCTCGCGCAGGACGAGGCGAAACCCATTACCGTGTTTCTTACCTCGCACAACCTCGCGGAAGTCGAAGAGCTTTGCGACCGCGTCGCGATTATAAGCCGTGGCGAAATTCGTGCGCTCGACGCGCCGCGGAACCTGCGCACGATGCACAGCGATAACGAAAAGGTCTCGATTACGTTTGCCGCCGAAGATGCAATGCAGGTCGAGACAGCGCTCCGCGAAGCGTTCAGCACTCATCCGTTCACGCTGGGACGAAGCGACACAAAGGATGAATGGT
>DASXTE010000045.1:0-3864 GCA_036505595.1 Pyrinomonadaceae bacterium | reverse complement strand
GAAACACCCGACGGGTCACCAGGTAGTATCCAACGCCACCTAGCGTGCAATCCAATAGGCCCGTTGCAAGAGACTTGAGAGTCCGCAATCGAAGTTCCGAAACCTTCCACGCGTTGTGAAGGGCTGCTTGCTTCTTCGCCGCTCGATTGGTACTCACCGACGACAAGATTCCCAGCGGCGACAAACACATCATCGTAAGGAAAACGACCGTAACAACTCTTTCCATGAAGGATTGATCGCGAGGCAGGAAACCTATGCGCCATAATACAAATCCCCCCGCAATGTAGAGCAATAGAAACGCGAAGGAAGATAGAAGGACGACGAACAATACCCTTCGGTTTTTCATCGCTTAAAACTGCTGTCCGAAATACAGGAACAACGCGTTGTTTTGATGGCCTTTGTTCGCGATTGCGTAGCCGCCGGAAAGCGAACCGTTACGCGGCAGAGTTACGTTCAAGGCGGGACTGAGGTACCCAAGTCGATTGTATCCACTCTGCCAGTCGACAATGAATCCAACTCGTTTTGACAGCGGCTGCTCCCATGCCACGATCGCGCCTGTCTTCGTGCCTCGATCTTTGCCTGCGCCGATCAGTCTGTAAGCGCCGCCGGTGAAGCGCGGACCGTAATTTCCCTGAAACTTTTTGCTTGCGACTGAGTAGCACTGGCCGAAAGTGTCTGTGCCGGATCGATGCGTAAGCGGAACGAACCAGATGCAGCCGGCAGAGGCGGCCAACCCTTTTTCTTCATTGCCGTAGAATTGCCACTTTGCGTTTGGTTGAATTTCGACGGGCGCGCCGCCGCCGGACACACGCGTGTACGAAACGTTCGCGCCGACTTCAACGTTGCGGCCGATGCCAACGACCACGCGCGGCAGATAATTTTGAAACTTTGCGCCATCGCGCTGCCACGCGTAATTCGTGATGAAGTCCATTTCGACGTAAAGTTTTTTCGGCGCCACGACGCCGGTTGACGGAGCATTCACGATGGACGATTGCGCAACGGCTGAACCGCAGAAAAGCATTAGCGAGCCGCAGAGCAATAGGAGCGTTCGAGGTTTGATGGTGGCCATAGGGTGATCCAAAAGTCGGGTACTGGTCGAGCGCAAATAGATTCAGATGATATCTGAAAGAAAGCTGGTACCGGCATTGAGTCTTAAGCCAAAGTTGTCGGCGATAGTGCTGCCGATGTCCGACAACGATGCGCGCGTGCCAAGATCGACACCAGCTTTCGCTTTCTTTCCATAAACGACTAATGGCGCGTATTCGCGAGTATGATCCGTTCCCGGATACGTCGGATCATTTCCGTGATCCGCCGTCAGCATAATCAAGTCGTCGTCGCGCATTGCCGTTTCAATTTCCGGCCAGCGAGAATCGAATTGCTCGAGCGCGCGGGCGTATCCCTCCGTGTCGCGGCGATGACCGTAGAGCATGTCGAAATCCACGAAATTGGAAAAAATCAACCCGCGCGTGTCATCGCGCAGGGCGGCGATTGTCTGATCCATCGACTGCTGATTGTTCTTTGCCGTCAGGTCCTGTGTCACTCCGGTTGAATCGTAAATCGAAGCGATCTTGCCAATCGACACGACGTCCAATCCGTGATTGCTCAACAGTGGCAGAAGATTTTCTCGCGGCGGCGGCACGGCGTAATCATGACGATTCTCAGTGCGATAAAACGAGCCGGGCTCGCCGAGAAAGGGACGAGCGATCACACGACCGACTTCATGCTCGCCGCGCAACATGTCGCGCGCTGTCTCGCAAATCTCGTAAAGCCGATCGAGCGGGATCACTTCTTCATGCGCGGCGATCTGAAAGACTGAATCAGCCGACGTGTAAACGATTGGCTTGCCGGTCTTCACATGCTCTTCGCCAAGCTGCTTGATGATTTCAGTGCCGCTGGCCGGAAAGTTTCCGAGTACACCGGGGACTTTTGTCTTAGCGATGAATTGATCGATTAACGTTTGCGGAAAACCGTTCGGGTAGGTTGGGAACGCGCGCTCGAGAATGATGCCGGCCATTTCCCAATGACCTGTGGTTGTGTCTTTGCCGTTTGATCTGAGCGCGCACTTGCCATAATCGCCGCGCGGATTCGCGATGGCCGGAACGCCGTTCAGCGGTCGAATGTTTCCGAGCCCAAGGCTTTGCAAATTCGGCAGCGTCAACTGCCGCGACTCACAGATGTGGCCGAAAGTGTCTGAGCCGGCATCGCCCCATTCGGGCGCATCCGGCATCGCGCCAATGCCGGCGCCGTCGAGGACAATTAAGGTGATTCGATTGAACTGGGCCATCGAGATTAGGCTCGATAAGTTATATAATCCCGCCCATGGAAGCAAACGGAACCCACACCTTCACGATGCTTTTCGAACCTGCGGAAGAAGGTGGCTACGTCGTCACTTGCCCTGCGTTACCAGGTTTAGTTACGGAAGGCGACACGATGGAAGAAGCGCGAAGAATGGCGGAAGATGCGTTGCGTTTGTATCTTGAATCCGTGCGTGAGGATCGATTGGCAATTCAGCCGCAGTGACCTAATTGTTACAGAACCGCGAGCGGTAGCGAGCGGATCATAAATTCAACTTGCGGTAAGTTTTCTGTCGCCCGCTAAAGCGGGCTTTTGAATTTTAGGGGACGTGATCCCCCGGGTTACGCTCGCTGCGCTCGCTCACCCGGGGCTAAATTCTGTCGCCGCTCCGCGGCTGGTTGAGTCGCCAATCGATGGAGGCGTTCAATCTGAAACTGTTTTTGAGAAGCTAACGTTTCCACTGCCCACTGCCCACTGCCCACTGCTTACTGCTTACTTTCTTTCGGCGCGTAATATCCTTCGCGTGCCCTTACGGTGGCGTCTTTCACTCCGCGAAGCTGCACCGTGATTTTCCTAAATTGCCCGTTGCGCGTCTTGTTCGCAGGATAGTAACCCAGGCTATACTGCGTGCCGATCTCGTTCGCGACTTGTGCAAAGGCCGCCCGCGCATCCTGCAAAGTCGCTGCGGAAAAATTCCGGCCGCCTGAGCCGCGCGCGAGTTCATTCATCTCTTCGCGCGCCAAATTGTAAAGGCGGCGACTGATGTCCATTCGCTCGAACTGTCCCAGCCGGCAGAAGTCCTGATAATCCTCTTTCTGCAATTGCGGGACGAACAGCTTGCGAAATCGCTCGAGCTGCTTTTCGGAAAGTGTCAGGCGGCCATCGTCTTCGCAATCCTTCAGCAGACGATCCTCGACGTAGTCTTCGGTGCTGACCTGAATGAAATAGGATGCGAGGCCGGCGCGAGTGAGACTGGCCCGCGCATCTTCAAAAGTTGAATCGCTGCTTGAGTCCACACCGTCGGTCAAAGCCACAATCGCGCGGCGGCCACGAACTTCTTCACGAGCAGGATTGCGAAAAATCTGCTTGCCGATCTGTCCGATCGCATCGTAGAAAGGCGTGCCGTTGCTGGTGCCAACGTCTTCGATGGCTTCGTGTAGCGTGTGGCGGTTGTCGGTAAGTTGACACAGCACGTCAACGACTGCCTTCGGCATTCCGTTGTCGGTAGTATTCTTGAACGCCACGATGGCGACACGATCTCCCGGCCGCAAGGCGCGGACGAATGCCTTCGCGGCGTCGCGAATCAATCCAAGGTCATCACGCGTCGAGCCGGAAGTATCCAGCAGCAAAGCAATCTCGAATGGAGTTTCCGTGGTGGCGAAGTTCGTCAAACGTTGCGGCTTCCCATCTTCGAACACTTCGAAGTTCTCCAGGCGCAGGCCCGTAATGGGGTGGTCGTTACGATCAGTTACGACGGCCGGCACTGAGACGAGCTGCGTCTCGACGCGCACGATGTCGCCTTCGTCAACTTCTTCGCCCGGCGAGTTCGTCTGTTGTGAAGTGTTTGAG
>DASXTE010000044.1:0-13796 GCA_036505595.1 Pyrinomonadaceae bacterium | reverse complement strand
CGCAGAAATCGGACCGCGCCTTCGATTCCGGTTTCCGACCAGCGCAACTCGTTTTCCACAGGAGCGGCGAACAGAATGAACAAGCGGGTTGCGTCGGCGCCGAATGCTTCGATCATTTCATCCGGATCGACGCCATTGCCGAGCGACTTCGACATCGCTTTCCATTCGTTCGTGCCTTCGACACGATTCGTGACCATGCCTTGCGTCAACAGACGCTTTACCGGCTCATTGAATTTCACCAGACCCAAATCGCGCATCACTTTCGTCCAGAAGCGCGTGTAGATCAGGTGCATCACCGCGTGCGAATCGCCGCCGATGTACTGATCGACCGGCGTCCACTTCTCGACGATGTTAGGATCGAACGGTATCGATTCGTTACGCGGGTCGCAGTAACGGAAGAAGTACCACGACGAATCGACAAACGTGTCCATCGTGTCGGTTTCGCGCGTCGCCGGCGCCTCGCATTTAGGACAAGTCGTGTTCAGAAACTCAGGCACGCTCTTCAAAGGCGATTCGCCCGTGCCTGTGAATTCCGCATTGTCAGGCAGCAGCACCGGTAAATCTTTCTCTGGCACTGGAACCATCCCGCACTTTTCGCAATAGACGACTGGAATCGGCGCGCCCCAGAAACGTTGGCGCGAGATACCCCAATCACGAATGCGATAAGTAACGGCCGGTCCGCCAAAACCTTTCGCCGCCGCGTACTCGGCCATCTTGCGCATCGCGTCCTGCGAAAGCATGCCGCTCCATTCGCCGCTGTTGACGAGCACGCCGTACTCAACAAAAGCGTGTTTCATCTCGATCGATTGATCGCCGCCCGACGCTTGATCGACCGACTCGCTTTGCTGCCCATGAATAACCGGCGCGATCACCTGACGAATCGGCAAAGTGTATTTTTGGGCGAACTCGAAGTCGCGTTCGTCGTGAGCGGGGACACTCATGACTGCGCCCGCGCCGTAATCCATCAACACATAGTTCGCCACCCAAATCGGCAGCAGCTCACCATTAAATGGATTGATCGCCAGCCGTCCCGTGTTCATGCCGAGCTTCTCTTCTTCTTCGGCCAAATCTTCGGTTTTGATCGCGCGTGCGGCTTTGATGTTTTCCGCGAACTGAAGCAGGTCGTCTTTCAGAGTCGAGCCTTCCAGCAACTTCGGCAAGAGCGGATGCTCGGCAGCGACAACAATCGCTGTCGCGCCGAAGATCGTGTCGATGCGGGTGGTGAACACACGAATCTTCTCGTCCTGATCCTTAACTTTGAAATCGATGTAAGCGCCTTCGCTCCGGCCCACCCAATCGCGCTGCCGCTTCAGAACTTTCTCCGGCCAGCCCGCTTCGATCTCCTTGATATTCGCGACCAGTTGCTCAGCGTATTCCGTGATGCGCAAGTACCATTGCTCGATCTCTTTCTTCGTGACCTGCGTGCCGCAGCGCCAGCACACGCCGCCCGACGACTGTTCATTCGACAACACAGTCTCTTCCTTCGGACACCAGTTCACCGCCGAAGTGCGCTTGTACGCCAATCCGCGCTCCAGCATCTTCAAAAAGAACCATTGGTCCCATTTGTAGTAGTCGGGACGATGCGCGGCGATCTCACGCGACCAATCGTAACTGATGCCGAGCCGCTTGAACTGGTCACGCATAGCCACGATGTTGTCTTCCGTCCACGCACGCGGTTGGATGCCACGCTTGATTGCGGCCTGCTCTGCGGGTTGGCCAAAACTGTCCCAGCCGATCGGATGCAGCACGTTGAATCCGCGCAGGCGCTTGTACCAGGCCAGCGCGTCGCCAATCGAATAGTTCCGGACGTGGCCCATGTGCAAATAGCCAGACGGGTACGGCAACATCTCGAGGGCATAGAACTTCGGTCGCGGATCGTCTTCGCGGGCTTCAAACGCGCGTTCGTCAGCCCAGCGCTGCTGCCACTTCTCTTCGATTGTTTCGGGAAAATATTTCTCGTCCATCGCTTTTAACCTCTTTAAGTTACAAGCAAACTGCTGATTGCACAAAACCGCTCGTGCAACTGAATACTTAGGTTGTGATTAGGATTCGCCGCTAACCAGGCAGCGCTAACGAGCGCAGCGGGGTAGCGGCAGCGTAAGGACGAGCTTGGTCAGTGATTGATAACCAGACCGTTGCATGATGGTCGCATTGTAGCGAAACCACGTCGCATCGTCCAGCAGATCAGCATGGGCATCACGCCCACGGCACTCGCACCAACTGAATTACTCCGAAAACAAAAACGATCATACCGGCAACGACTAAGTACCATCGCATTCTTGATTTGAATACCAGGCCGAGTCCCGCGAAGAAGAGGCTGACAGTGAATATTACTGTGTCGAGATCGAACTTATCAGCAGAACTGCTCGCTCGTCTGCCATCGTCGAATCGCCGTTCGCTGGCCTGGTAATCGGCGCTGGATTTCGCGAGCATTGATTCTTCGTAAGCCGCTCCCAGCCGCCTTTCGAGCGCGCTTCTAAGAGCGTCAGGAGGAATGGCTTCATGCTTCGCGATATCGCCGGCGGTATGAAAATCAGCCGGCAATTGCATGTGCTCGTAACCCGTGGAACTCATTTCAACGGCGTACAAATAGCTGGCGAGGTGAAGCAACCTTGTCTTCTCTGCGGGCACTTGAGCTTCCAAAGCCTCGATAATTCTCTCTTTTGCCTGCAAGTCGCATTCGAAATCGTGCGCGATGTCCATCTCCGCTCGATCGTGTTCGGTCGACGCCTTCGTGCCCATCGTGCCCGCTTCGCCATATGCCTCGACGCTCTTGCCGTTCCAGAGGCTCGATTGATAGCTGGACCACGCCGCGCCCACTGCGGCTAGCCCCAAAAGAATTGCCACACTGAGTTCAAAGATGTCGAACGGCCTTCCGCGGACCGCAGCGTCTTCAGACATGACAAACCTCGACTCACTGAAATGAGAAAGCTCGCGGATTTTACTGCAATCCACCGACAAAAGATCGCAGTCTTTGCAGATTTTCGAGATCCGCGCGCGGGTCGTCGTAAGGCGTTTCCAGAATGAACGCGCAGTGGGCAAGCTTTGGATGTTGCGCGAATCGTCGCAACGCATCGCGGCCGATGTGGCCTTCGCCGATGTGCCAATGCCGATCGACGCGTGAGTTGAAGGGCGCGCGCGAATCGTTAAAGTGAACCGCGCGCACCTTTCGCAGGCCGACAGTGCGCCGAATAATTTCAAGCGTCGCTTCCAATCCGTCAGGTTCGCGGATGTCGTAACCCGCCGTGAATGAATGCGCTGTATCGACGCAGACGCCCAGCGGCAGCGGACACGCGTCCATGATCGCGCGCAAGTGTTCGAAACGATGGCCGATGCACTCGCCTTGTCCGGCAGTGTTCTCCAACAGGATCCGCAGCTTTCCCAATCGCAGACCTTTGCACGCAATCTTCAGGCTGCGCGCGGTTGCGGCGATTCCGTCACTTTCACACGATCCCCGGGCGCTGCCGGGATGGACAACGACGTAATCAACTCCAAGTGCGATCCCGCGTTGTACTTCTTCGCGAAACGACGCGATTGATTTCGAAAGGATCACGTCGTCTGCCGACGAAAGATTGATCAAATAGTTGGTGTGAATCAGAACCGGCGACAGCTTCGTCTGTTTCAACGTCGACTTGAACAATGCGATAGACTCGCGCGTAAGCGGTTTCGCCATCCAGCCGCGCGGATTCCGCGAAAAGAACTGCACCGCCTCGCAGCCTGTTTCTTTCGCGATGAGTAAGGATTCGTGAAGCCCGCCTTTAATGGGAGCGTGGAATCCAATCCGTGGACGTTTCATTTCATCGTTTGTTCCATGACTCTCAACATATTTCCGCCGAGGATCTTGTCGATGTCGGCTTGCGAATAACCGCGCTTCAACAACTCTTTCGTGAGATTCGGCAGGTCGGCAACGGACTTCAGATCAGCCGGCACAGCTTGAACGCCATCGAAATCCGATCCAATGCCGACGTGATCGATCCCGACGAGCTTCACGACGTGATCGATGTGATCGACAATGCGCGAGACGTAAACGGGCGGCAGACGCTTTAGATATTCCTGAGAGCGAACCCGATCACGCGCGAGTTTCTTTTGCGCGGCATTTCCCTTCTCTTCAGCCGAGGCGCGTTCAACCAACGGCGCAATTTCGGCATCAACTTTCTTTTTCTTTTCGCTCCAGCCCGGCTCGATGTGTTCGGGATAAAAGATCACGTTGACGACGCCGCCGGTTTTCGCCAGCGCCACGATCATGTCGTCGGTCAGATTGCGCGGCACGTTCGCAATCGCACGGCAGCCGGAATGTGTTGCAATCACGGGCTTCGTCGAAGTGTTTACGATGTCCCAGAACGTTTTGTCCGAGACATGCGAAACGTCAACCATCATTCCCAGGCGATTCATTTCGTGAATGACCTGCTTGCCGAAATCGTTGAGGCCGCGCTTCTCGCCGATCGCATCTCCCGATGAACCCGCCCAACTCGTGCTGACGCTCCATGCCGGCGATATGTAACGAACGCCCATGTCGTAATACCGCTTCACATTTTCGAGTTTTTCATCGATGGCATAGCCGCCTTCCAAACCCATCAGCGCCGCGATTTTTCCGCACGCCGCAGCATGCCGAACATCGGCAGCATTGGTCGATAATTCCCACGTCTCGGGATGTTTTGCTGCCAAATTCTTAACGGCTTCGATTTGAATATCAGCCCGCTTCATTGCGGATGGCCCGCCGCCGCCAAACAACTGCGGCTCGACCCAAATCGAAAAGAACTGCGCATCCAGTCCGCCTTCTTTGGCGCGGACTGCATCGAGATGCCCGTCCGACAACCTCTGATTGATGTCGACGTCTTCGTCGACCAGCCGCTGTGCCGTGTCAGCATGCATGTCGACGATGATTGCCTGCCGATGGATTGACGCTGGATCGTTTACGCCTGTTTCAGTTGTCATAATTTTGTTTCCCGACTGTTGGGGCGGCCGATGGCAATTCGCAATCGCAATCAGCGCCACCGCACACAGCCCCAAGATAGCCGGACGCGGAATCGCAACTCGATTGCCAATCTTATGTAATCGCAAGACATTCCGCATCGTAGTGAACTGCTGCGGAAGGGGCAAGCTAATTCGCCTTCGAAGGTACTTCAAAAACCGATTAGGCATCTTGCCATCGGGCTCAACTTTAGAGTATTGTGCTTTGTCAATTCACCCTATCGAGTACGTCTCGCAAGTTCGAACCGCTAAGTCTCCAAAGGAGAGTTCAAACAACATGTTTTCCATGGGCGATAAGAAGAAAGACGTTAGCACCCCGCGTATTTCTGACGTGGTTTGGCATGACGGCGAGTTCATCAAATGGAATGACGCGCGCGTGCACGTGATGTCGCACGTTTTGCATTACGGCTCGAGCGTTTTCGAAGGCATCCGCTGTTACGCGACCAAACGCGGCCCGGCAGTCTTTCGTCTTCGCGAACACATGCAACGCTTTCTGAACTCAGCAAAAGTTTTCCGGATGGACCACCACTGGAGCATCGATGATTTTTGCGACGCCGCGGTCGAACTCGTCCGCCGCAGCGGTCTGGACCAGTGTTACATTCGCCCGATTCTGTTCCGCAGTTTGGATGAAGAGCATCCGGCTTTCGGCGTGAACCCGTTTCCGAACCCGTTGGCCTGTTACATCGGGGCCTGGGACTGGGGCAAGTACCTGGGAGACGAAGCCATCGAGAAAGGCGTCGATGTTTGCGTCTCGAGCTGGAACCGTCTGAGCCCGAATTCGCTGCCACCCATGGCCAAGAGCGGCGCGAACTACATGAATTCGCAGTTGATCAAGATGGAAGCGCTGGTCAACGGTTTTGCCGAAGGCATTGCGCTTGACGACCGCGGCTACGTTTCGGAAGGCTCGGGCGAAAACATTTTTCTCGTCGGCAACGGCATCGTGAACACGCCCCCGCTTTCCTCTTCGGTGCTGCCCGGCATAACGCGCGACAGCGTGATTCAGATTTGCGGCGAGCTGGGCATTACGATCAAGGAACGCAGCATTCAGCGCGCCGCGCTTTATGTTTCCGATGAGTTGTTCTTCAGCGGTACGGCGGCTGAGATTACTCCGATTCGCTCCGTCGATCGGATTTCAATCGGTAACGGCCAGCGCGGAGAAATCACCGCGAAAATCCAAAAGATGTTTTTTGAGATCACCAAAGGCGAGCGGCCCGCGCCCGGTCCGTGGTTAACTTATGTGCGTGAGCAGGAAGAACGCGCCGCCGATAAGCCAGAGGCGAGCGCGGCCGACAACGGTCGCCGTCCAAAAACAAAAACGGACGAAGGCATCCGGCCGACGGAACTCGTGGCCAAAGCGCACGCAGTGGCGGCGGAATAACCGGTCCCCAAATAACTAATCTAAAGGCGGGAGCGCCCTCCCGCCTTTTCCTTTTTTACGATGGAACCCGCTCAGTTGCAGCGTCCTCGACCGTTCCTGTCTCACGCGTGTCACGGGCAGGCTTTTCGCCAAGCACCACCCGAACTTCGTGCACGCGGCCATCGTCGGCGAGGCTGACTTCGTCATCTGCACGAAGCTGCCCGTCAAGTTCGACCGACGCAATGCCGCGTGAGACTGAATGCGGGTTCTCGACCTTGATTCGATACGTCGTGTTGCCGCGACGATAAGTAATTTCAAACTCCCGCCAGGAACGCGGGATGCACGGATCCATTCGGAGGCGATCGCCCTCCAGCTTGAATCCGAGGATGTACTCGACCGCCGCGCGATACATCCATCCGGCCGACCCGGTGTACCAGGTCCAGCCGCCGCGGCCAGTGTGCGGCGGGACGGCGTAAACGTCACCGGGCGCAACGTACGGTTCGACTTTGTATTTGTGCAAACCAGCGCGCGTCGAAGCATGATTGATGGGATTCAACAACCCGAACAGCTCGCCGGCGCGATCGCCATCGCCGAGCAACGCAAACGCGATGACCGTCCACAGCGCCGCGTGCGTGTACTGCCCGCCGTTTTCGCGCACGCCCGGCACGTAGCCTTTCACATAACCCGGGTCGAGTTTGCTCTTATCGAACGGCGGAGTGAACAAGATGATCAGCCCGTCGCCGCGGCGAACCAGGTATTGCTCGACCGCAGACATGGCTCGTTGCGCGCGATACGATTCAGCAACCCGCGACATCACCGCCCAGGTTTGCGCAATCGAATCGATGCGACATTCATCGTTTTGCGCCGAGCCGAGGGGCGTACCATCATCGAAATACGCGCGGCGATACCAATCGCCATCCCAGGCTTTTTCGAGGCCCTTGCGCAATTTTTCCAGATGCACCGCATAGGTATTGCGGCGATCCGGTCGTTGAGCACCAGACCCGCCCTTTACCCCGACCTGTCGGGGTTCTGCCCCGAGCAGCGGCTCGATGCCTCGCAGCACAGTACACAGAAACCACCCGAGCCAAACGCTTTCACCCTTGCCCCCAATGCCGACGCGATTCATCCCGTCGTTCCAATCGCCTGAACCCATCAGCGGCAGTCCGTGTTTGCCCAAGCCCAGGCTGCGGTCAATTGCGCGGGCGCAGTGCTCAAGAATCGTTCCTGATTCTAGTGAGGATTTCGGCTGAATGTAATTTTCGACCTCATCCCCTTTGAGCAGGTCCGCTTCCAGGAATGGAACGACTTCCTCGAGAACGCTTCGATCGCCTCTGATATTCACGTAATGCGCCACGACGTACGGCAGCCAAAGCAAATCATCCGAGAAGCGCGTGCGTACGCCGCGACCGGTCGGCTCGTGCCACCAGTGCAGCACGTCGCCTTCTTTGAATTGTCGCGCAGCCGCACGGAGGATTTGTTCACGCGCCACCTCGGGTCGCGAGTAAGCCAGGGCCATGACGTCCTGCAACTGATCGCGAAAACCGAATGCTCCGCTTGATTGATAGAAAGCCGATCGGCCGCGCACGCGACACGCCAACACCTGATAAAGCAGCCAACGGTTGACCAGCATGTCGAGCGAAGCATCCGGCGTTTTGATCTCGATCGCGCCCAACGTCTGGTCCCAATAAGCGAGCACTCGCTCAAACGCTTCGTTGACGACGTGCAGATTGCGAAAGCGCGAGTTTATCTCGCGCGCGTGCTCGATCGATTCGCCTTCGCCCAGCAGGAAAACGATCTCACGAGCCTCTCCGGGCGCAAGTTCTATTTGTGTTTGAATGGCGGCACACGGATCAAGCCCCGCTCCGTCGCGGCCGCCAAGTCGCGTGCGGCGCAAAGCGGCCGGCGCCACCAACGATCCGTTCCGGCCGATAAACTCTTTGCGATCGCAAGTCATCGTGAAGCGGGGCTCGCTCGTACCGACAAACGCGACGCGCTCCGAAAATTCGTTGTTGTATGAATTGCGCGCGAAGATTGCGCCCTGCTGCTCCTCGATGTCGGTGATGACGTGGGGCGCTGTTGCGTGCCTCTCAACGCCCAGTACCAGCTCGACGTAATTGGTGATCGACAGGCGTCGCTTGCGCTCAGTGCGATTACGCAAGCGCAAGAGTGAAATCTTCACGGGTGCGTCGAGCGGCGCAAACAAAAGCAATTCCTGCGAGATGCCATGACTGGCGTGCTCGAAGACTGTGTAGCCCTGGCCGTGACGAATTGAATACGGCGCGGCTTCCCGAATCGGCAGGGCTGTTGGCGTCCAGGTGGCGCCTGAATCTTCATCGCGGAGGTAAATGATTTCGCCGGGTGGATCGCTGACCACATCGTTCGACCACGGCGTCAGGCGATTTTCGTGACTGTTAATTGCCCAACTAAATCCACAGCCGGTTTCGGTAACTAAGAATCCAAAGTTGGGACTGTTCGCGACGACATTGCACCACGGCGCAGGCGTCCACTGTCCTTCGCCCAGCGTCGCAACGTATTCGCGGCCGCCGTGGGCAAAGCCGCCGACACCGTTGAAGAAGGAAAGCTTCGGAATTTCCAGAGGCGCTTCGGGATATGTTTGCGAGGCCCCACGCGGCTGAAAACCCGGGGGCAAAGGCTCTTCGGTGGGACGCCGCACCAGTTGATCCTCCAACGATCCTCGCTCGCTGACGATCACTACTCGAGCGACGGCGTGCAGGAGAATCCGCTCTTCTTCGGGTAATTGATCTGACGGGCGGATGAAAACGCCGCCGGCTTTGTCGATCAGCGCCTGCGCGCCCGAAGTACGCGCGGCCATCTGCAAAGAATCCTGAAGGGCACCCGCATAATCGGTCGGATGGTCGTTCAGAATTACCAGATCGAATTGCAGGCCTTTTGATCGCAGATACTGATGCCCGCGCAGAAGTTGTCGGGCCATCGGCACATCTTCCTGGCGCTCCAGCCGCAGGATGACGATCGGCAAGTCGCCGCTGATGCCGTGCGCCCAAAGCCGCGACTGCGTTAGCTTGTTCAGGGCCAGCACGTGCGGCCGCGGACGCAAAGAGGGATCCGAATACAAGACGCGGCCGGCGAGTCTTTGGAACAGGTGGGCTTCTTCGGGATCAATGTGCAGATGCGTCATCTCGACTTGCGCGCGCGTCCATGCGAGGCGCGATTCGCGCTCGAAGATGCCTGCGTCGTGATACTTTTCGCTGAGCGCGAGGGCGTGTTCGCTCGAATCAGCCACACCGGTCGTGAAGACAATCTGAGCAGTTTCGTTCGGCTGCAGACGAACGCGACATCGCAAACTGAAAATTGGATCGAGCACCGCCCCGACTGTGTTCGAAAGCGGCTGGTCGGCCATGATCGAGATCGCATCAGGGGGCGTATGGCCGCGGCCGAGAAAACGAGAGCGATCTGTTTCGAACTGAATGCCCCCAATGGTTTCACTTGAACTCGCCAGCACGTGGACGCCCCAAATCCGCTTGTCTTCCGACGAACGCGGCCGGCGCCGCGCGAATAACGCGTTATAGCGACCGTGAAACTCGGTTTCGACGAAGAGGTTACTGAACGCGGGATGCGCAACATCGCTGGCCTGCGGCGCCAGCACAACTTCGGCGTAGCTGGTAAGCTCGATTTCACGCGCACGATTGGAAAAGTTTGCAACGGAAACACGGCGCATCTCGGCGTTGTCTTCCGCCGATACGATCACTTCCATGTGCGTCACGATGCCCGAATCGCGTCGCCAGAAATCCGCCTTGTCTTCCGAGAAAGCAACTTCGTAATTCTGCGCTTTCGCGGGAATCGGCTGATGTCCCGTTGACCAGACGGCGCCGCTGCGCACGTCGCGCACGTAAACGAAGCTGCCCCAGTGATCGCGCGTGGCGTCTTCGCGCCAGCGCGTCACTGCCAGCTCGCCGCAGTGCGAGTAGCCGGCGCCTGCCGTCGTAATCATCACGCTGTAGTTTCCGTTTGACAGCAGTTGCGTCCGGGGCGTCGGCAGATCGGCAGTGTCGTAAGCGCGTGTCACCAAACCGGTCAGGGTGCGCACTACGCGACCGGTGAGGACCTCTTCCGCGCGCGGATGCGCTGCCGGCACGCCACGCGGCACGCGTTCCTGTAACAGCAGTTCAGTCGCTTGCACCATCGGCTCGCTGTGAAAACGAATCTGCATCACGTTTTGATTGAGCAGATTGTCGAGCGCAATAAAGCTCATGCCCTGGTGATGGGCCATGTACGCGCGCACCAGCGTGCATTTTTCGCCCTTCTTGACGCGCTCAGGCGTGTAATCGAGCGCCTCATAGAATCCGTAACGCGAGAGGGCGCCTTCGCGCTCGAGCGTGCGCAGATTTTCGACTGCCTGCGCCGGCTTCACGTTCGAAGCGAGGATTGTTGAGTAAGGCGAGACGACGAGGTCTTCGATCAGTCCGCGTTTCAAACCCAGCCCGGGCACACCGAACGGCGCGTACTGATAATTCATTTGCAGATCGCGCGCGGCAAAAGCTGACTCGGAAATCCCCCACGGCACTCCGCGTTCCGCGCCATATTCGATCTGTCGCGAGACGATAGCTTCGTACGTTTCGCCCAGCAGTGTCTCGCGGTAATCCCGCATGATGAGCAGCGGCATCAGGTACTCGAAGATCGTCCCGGTCCACGAAATCAGCGCGCGCCCACCGTCAACCGAAGTAAGCTGCCGGCCCATACGAAACCAATGTTCCTGGGGCACGTCGCCTTTGGCGATGGCGATAAAGCTGGCCAGGCGAGCTTCAGAAGCGAGCAGGTCATAGAACGAATTGTCGCAGCGACCTTCGCTGACGTTGTAGCCAATCGTGAAAACCTTTCGCTCCTCGTCCAGCAGGAACTTGAAATCCATTTCATCGAACAGGCGCTGGCAAGTCGCGGCAATCTGACCAAGCCGCACCGAAAGATCGTTCGCGGTTTTCGCGCCACGCTCGTTCACCAGCTCTGTCAGTTCAGTAAGTGATGGAACATCTGCTGCGCTGT
This sequence comes from Pyrinomonadaceae bacterium, assembly GCA_036505595.1. GTDB lineage: Bacteria > Acidobacteriota > Blastocatellia > Pyrinomonadales > Pyrinomonadaceae > UBA11740. The sequence goes on along the minus strand of DASXTE010000044.1, from coordinate 2,449 downwards.
CGCGTGGTACACCCGGCTCTGGTGCTCTATCGGTCTCGGGCACCAACACCTTCACATCATGAACGCAGTTGTGCGTCTGCCTCAGCAAGGCGCTGCTCCACCAGCGCAGCTCTGCGATATCGTCGGTACCGTGCTCGTGCGACAACGCCGCCGCAATGTCATCAATGGCGACCGCGTGCGCGTTGATAGTCTCGAGCAGCGTAAGCCAGTCCGTTAATGCCTCTGGCGGCTGAGAGTTCACGACCTTCGAACACGCGTCGATTTCGCTCGTCAGATTTTTCATGCTGATGGCGTCAGTTCTCTGGCGGGACGCTGACAACTGCGACAGCTCCTGACGCAAAGCGCCGAGCGTATCGCTAAGGCCTTTCAAGACTTTGTCGGCCAGGAGCTTGTTGTCCGGAATTTCGAGGCAGGCCTCTTTGAGGGCAATGAAGCAGCCGGCGAGATTGCCGCTGTCCACCGCTGAGACATAATGCGGCCAAAGGGGCGCGAGCGTGTTCGTGTCGTGCCAATTGAAGAAGTGTCCGCGAAACTTCTGGAGCTTTTGCAGACTGGTGAGCGTCGCTTCTAATCGCTCGACCATTTCGATCAGCCCAATGTAGCCAAAGTCATAAGCCGAGACGATCGACAGCAGCAACAAGCCGATGTTGGTCGGCGACGTTCGATGCGCGACAACGGGTTTTGGATCTTCCTGAAAATTATCCGGCGGCAGCCAGTGATCTTCGGCGCTTACGAACGTTTCAAAGAAGCGCCACGTGCGCCGCGCGACAATGCGGCCGGCGCGCACGTCTTTGGCGATCAGGTCGAGCGTGACTTCCTCACGACGGCGACTGACCAGAAAAGCGATGACCGGCGATGCGGCCCAGGCGGCGAGAAAGACTGCCGCAACCGGCAGAGCGCCGGCGTTGGCGGCAACGATAAGTGCGGTTCCGACCAGCACCACTACTTCCGCCGGCCACATGAAACGGACGAACTCCGGAAGATCGTGGCTGCTTGCGCGCTCCGAACTGGCAGCGGTGATCCATTCGAGGAGATGCCGGCCAGAGACGGTCTTGCGATAGATTGTTCGCGCGATCGCGCCGGACATCAGGACAGCTTGGTGCGCGAGAAAAACAATCTCCACCGCGATCTGCGCGGTATTCGTGCGCACGTCGCCCCAGACGCTCCAGAAGTGACTCGTCCACGGCACGCCGCGCGGGTGAATCAGTAAGCCCGTGGTCACGTGTGCATAGACGGGAAAAGCGAGGGTCAGCAAAGCGAACAAACCCCACCACCACGCGTGACCTGGCAAAATCGTCCAGCCGGCCAACAACAACAGCACCATCGAAGGCGCCAATAAGCTGCGCCGTAAATTGTCGAGGATCTGCCAGCGCGCAATTACGGAAATTCGATTCCGAACTTTTTCGCCATGCGCGTTGCGCACCGTACGTCTGAGCCAACCGGCGATCTGCCAGTCGCCGCGCGTCCAGCGATGTTGCCGGCGCGCGAACGAGTCGTAGTATGCTGGGTAATCGTCGAAGAGTTCGATGTCGGTAACCAGCGCAGCCCGCGCAAAGATCGATTCGAACAGATCGTGACTCAGTAACGTCTGCTCAGGTACGCGATCTTTCAAAGCCTGCTCAAAGGCATCAACGTCGTACAGACCTTTGCCGGTGTAAATCCCAGCGCCGAACAAGTCCTGGTAAACGTCTGAGGCGGCGGTCGTGTAGGGATCGACTCCCGTGTTGCCCGAAAAGATTCGCGCGAACATGGAACGCGACGCACTCTCGAGTGAAATGCTGACGCGTGGCTGCAGGATCGCATAGCCTTCGACAACGCGGTCCTGTTCACGATTAAATCGCGGGTGATTCAGTGGATGAAGCGCCGCGCCGATAAGACGGCAGGCTGTTTCGCGCGGAAGCTGAGTGTCGGCGTCAAGCGTGATGACATAGCGAATTTCCGACATCAGCTTCGCGTCGGCGGTGGCGACGACAAAGCTTGTGTCGGTCGCGCCGCGCAGCAGCCGATTGAATTCGCGCAGCTTGCCGCGCTTTCGTTCCCAACAGATCCATTCTTGTTCCGTCTCGCACCACAGCCGGCGTCGATGAAAATAATGGAAGCGTTCGGGCGTTTCCGACTCATAACGGCGATTCAAATCTTTAATCGCGTGCACCGCCGCTTCAACGATCTCCCGATCGCCCGGCATTTCTTCCTCCGTTGCGTCGGCAAAATCGCCGAGTAGCGCGAAATAAACGCGCTCGTCCTGGTTAGCGAGGTAAGATACTTCGAGCTTGTCGACAAGTTCCTGAACGGTCGTCACGTCAGGAAGGATCACCGGCACAACCACGATGGTGCTGCCTTCGGCAGGAACGCCTTTCGACAAATCGAGTTTCGGCAGGAGCCGCGGCCGGAATGTGTGCGTGACCAGCCAGTTGAGGATACTAATGGCGAAATCGCTCGCCGGAATCAA
>DASXTE010000043.1:0-11178 GCA_036505595.1 Pyrinomonadaceae bacterium | reverse complement strand
GATTTGATAGGGCACATCTGAAGCCACTTGTTCAGGTGCAAACACCTGAACGTTTTCGCCTTCAGAGATCTTCTTCGCCATCGCCTCAGACGTGTCGGTTAAGGCCTCAGTGACTTGCAGGACCGACAAGCCGGTCAGCCCATCGATCCCGATGTAGCGCGCCCGAAATGTTCTTCCGTCCTGCGTCATGACGGTCAAGTCCGGCTGTGTGCGCGGCGCTCTCGGCCAACGACGCAGCATTGTGCTGGCCGATTCGTCAGATTTGTCAGCCTTATCAGACTTATCGGACTTATCGGACTTATCGAACGGAACGACACTGACTCGCGGCACTTCCATTTCGGCAGCGACTTGCGGCAAGCGCGCGAGAATGGTCTTACCATCCTCCAATAACAACCCGGCGATGATGCTGGCGTGCGCATCGTTCGCAATAGCGTCGGGATTAATCGTTGCAATGGTGCCCGGCTCACCGTTTTCGCGGAGCAGGTAACGCAACAACTTTACGCCGCTCAGACGATGGACCACGGTCACGATCTGAGGCGCGACCGGCTCCTGATCTTTCACCATCGTCACGCGGGCCGGCCGCGTGCTTGCACGGCGAATATTCTTTTGCGCTTTTGGCTTTTCAGGCGCAGGCGGCTTTTGCGGCTTATAAGTCGACGCGGTAGCGCCAGGCGTCTGGCCGTTCGCTGTCAGTGCGAAAGCCGAAATCGCAAGACCGATAAGAATGAACAACAAAGATGTTTTGAAAGTACTTCTCATTTCACTACGAATGCACAATTACCAAACTCGACTATTGCCCGAGTAACTACCGGCCGTGCGATTGTCGACGAGACTTTGCGCGCCGAAGCTAACTGCCGGCAATGAAATCTTGCGCGTGTTTCCTCGCTCGTCCTGCAAAGCGAACTCTACCGGCCGCGTCGGAACGTAAGCGTCAGATTCATTTTGTCGCACGGAGTTCGCCGGCAGCACATTGAAGTCTTCAGACCTGGTTGACCGAGGACGCGGTCGGCGAATTCCGGTATTTCTGCCTGCTTCGGCAATCTCATCGGGCGGGGCAGCAGGCGCCGTCGCGTCTGTTGTCGGATTCGATTGTGTCGTCGCTGGACTGCCGGTCTTTACATCGCTGTTGTTGGCGAGTGCCGGATTATTCGTCGCCACTGGTGAATTCGATTGTTTCTGCGCGATCCAAACGGCTGATGCGGCCACAATCACAAACAGCGCTGCCGCCGCGAGCGCCGGTGTCGTCAGCAGCCGCGCAAAAAATGGTTGCGGGCGACTCGACTTCTCGGCCGCGATTCGGGTGCGCAGCTTCATGTCGAAATCGGCGGGCGCCGCGACGGGCTCAAGGCTGCCGACCAGTTCGCGCAACGCTGTTCGTTCCGCGCGAAATTCGCTACACGCGGCGCAAGACCGCAGATGCGCGGTTGCGCGATCGCTCAGTCGCTCGCCTAATTCCAGTTCATCAATTTCTCGCCGCGCATGGCGGCACTCAAGGCTTTTCATGATTACACCACCTGAACATAATTCCGCATTTTGTCGCGCAGAAAATTTCGGGCGCGGTTGATACGCGACTTCACCGTGCCTTCGCTGGTCCGCAGGATTGCGGCAATCTCGTCGTAGGTCTTGCCCTCGACATCGCGCAGCACCAGCGGGGCGCGATATCTTTCCGGCAGAGTGCTGATTGCCCGCTGAACCACCGCTCTCCTCTCTGCATCAACGAGCACGACGTCCTGCAAAGGCTGCTCGTCCGGAGGATTGAAATCGATCGCTTCCTCGCCGTCTGAACCCGTCAGCAAGCCGGTCAGTGACACCAGCCGCCTTCGCTTCCGTTTCCTCAGCTCGCTGATCGCCAGGTTGGTGGCGATGCGATAGATATAAGTCGAGAACGCGTGCGTCGTCTGATACCGACCGGCCGCGCGAAACACGCGCAAGAACGTTTCCTGCGCCAGGTCCACGGCCGTGTCGTAATCGTTCACAATTCGATAAATGTAGCTCGTAATCTGGTTGCGATAGCGCGCCACCAGTTCAGCGAACGCATCCTCGTCGCCGGCTAACGTCCCCTCCAGCAGAGCGTGATCGGTCGCCGGCTGGACAACCACCGGCGCGGGCGCCGCGGCGGCGAAATCAAATTGCTCTATCGAACTTAACGCCCTCATCGGCAGGCAGGCTCTTCGGGTTTCTGGGATCGCAATCTCGTTTGATGGGGATTGCCTCGCATTACTCGCGAGCAGACATTATACACTGCTGCCTGCGCCGCTCATTGGTGACACGCTGAGGCAGGGTTTAGGTTCCAAAAGGTAGGAAAAGAAGCATTTTCCATTTGTCATTGGACATTTGCCATTTTTATTGCGGTTGGGTAGTGCCCTAATTTGAGGTCTGCTCTGTGTCTCCGTGTGAGCTCTGTGACTCTGTGGTGAAATATCGCGGAAAAAATCTCACCACAGAGACACTGAGACTTCACCGAGACACAGAGAATGCAAATTTAGGCACTACCTGTGGTTGGGGAGTGTCGCTATTCAATGGATGGTTCTTCTCGACTACTTCCAGGCCGTCGGCAGCCTTCAACCAGCCAGGACTCGACTATGCAAAGAAAGCCAAAAATGACAAATGTTAGATGTCCAATGACAAATGGAAAATGATTTCTTGAAGGTCGAGAGAGAGCTAGTTGTCCCCGCTCGCCGTCTCGGGACTCTTGAACAGCGCGTCTTCCATTTTCACCCCGTAGGTCACCGTCAGAATTCGCGTCTCCACCGTTCGCTTGCCGTCCTCAAGCAAAACCGTGCGGTAAGGAACCAGCGTATTTTGGGCGTAGCGATAGTCGTAGAAGCGCCTGACGTACTTCACCGAAGTTGTTTGATCGGGCGGGGTCTCTTCGTATTCCAGCCACAGCACACGAAAGAATTTTGCGCTGATGAAGTAACGCGTCTTGTGATTGGCCTTGTCCGTGAGGTCGATAACGTAAAGATCGATTCCCTGCTGTTTGTCCTTGCCGGCCGACGCCAGCTTGGATTCATTCTCTTTGTAGCGCAGCAGCGCCTCGATACTATGCGTTTGTTGGGAAAGAAATTCGGCCGTATCGTCCGCGCGCGGAGTAAACGGCGAACCGTTGATTATTCCGAAAACTCGATCTTCGTTCTTGATCAGCGAATATTCTGCTTGCGGTGTCTTCTGATCGATTCGGATCTTGTCCTTCTCGATCTTGTCGCCATGAACAAAACGGAGCTGGTATCGCACTTCCACGGGTCGGCCCTCAGGCGTCATGCGCGACATGCGGCCGTTCTCGACGCCCGTCTTCCGCACCTGCGCCAGCCCCGGCCTGGTGCCGGAAAACAAAATCACCGTCTCAGCGATTTGCTCGGCGGTGAACTCTTTGGGCTGCTCGGCGCGGGTCGCGTGCGCAAAAAAAGTCGCGCCAAAGACCAGCGCGATGCTGACACTGAAAATAATTGTTCGAGGGAACTTCCTAAACTTCATAGATGTGTTTTCGCTCGTTCTCCTGCCGTGTGCCTCCTGGTTTTGCGCCGCGGATTGTAGCACAGGCCGTCCGTTGACAAAGATGAGAGACAAAGGATAGATGCCGCGATACGACACCAACGATGTCTGTGGAGATACCAAATCCAGATGGGCAGTCAGGAATTGACGAGATCGTACGATGAGGTGGGCGGATTCTGGGGGCAGGTCAATCGCTGACACTCTTTGCTGGCTCGGTAATCAACGAAACGTTCACGCTCTTATTTTAGCGAGTGCTCCCGCTGGCACCCCAGAAGCTGCAGGCCGTGACAATCAGAAGCTTAAGTTTAAGGACGGTTTTCTTTCTCGTTCGGAATAGGCAGGTTGCGCGGCGCGGAGGCGAGTATTTTACTCGCAGTTGATTTGGACAGGCGCAATATCACAGATTGAACTTCCCGGAAGTGAAAATCCACGTATTCCGTTAAGGTTCCCTGGTAACCGGTGAAAGCGATTTGTTCCCAAGGAATAAACAACGCGCGGGCGACGAGGTTGAATGGTGGAAAAAATGATAGGTATACGCCGTTGTGATTTGTGCGAACGTTGAGACAGCTTCTAAAGCGAACTAGCTTTCCCTTTGTCCCCATCCAGCCGCTTACAAAACTCCATCGCTGACCATCGAAATAGCCGGAGGAGGAGCTATATGTTTTTGCCAGTTCGTTCCAGCCTGAGGACCTGACGAGCGTGACCAGAGCGGTCACGCAAATCAAGAGGACAGCAAGTATCAGCAAAACAATTTTCATGGAAGCACTGGTTTTCTCCAATCGTCCATGCTACCTAGGAACGTGTGGCATTAGAAGTGTCGGCATACTGGGGCCAAGCGTACGAGCTCAAGCCGCCGCCGTTATAAGCAAGGCTTTCACGTTGCCGTTGTTTGTGGTGCTGCTTCGCGCCCCGGTAGTACGGTGAAAACCCTTCCTTGGACAGGTGACTTCGGAGCGGCTGGCGTTACCGAATGCTGATCGCTACTTCATTTGAAGCAATGGTGTCAGCATCGTGATTTCCCGAACTTGAGCGCGACCGAATTGGCAACTGAACGAACATATAATAATCGCCGGTGGGGAGATCTAAGAAGAGATTCTTTGGGTTGGTCAAGTTAATGCCCGATGATAGAGCATCTCGCCATGTAAGTGCGGCTAAATTAACATCAAGTTCAAAAACCTTCCGTTTCCGAGGACTCAGTTTCAACATTAGCTCGGCAGTGAAGAGTTCACGGGACCGATAATCGCCGCGATGCGCGCCTTTCTTCACTAAATTGAATACTAAGTAAGTGGGCAAGTATCGCGCGCGCGATGATCCGCGTATTATTCGTAACTTGACTTCTGCCGACTCACTCGACGATAACACGTTTGGATATGACGCGATCGCGATCTCGTATGGTTGTGATTGAGGCTTTTCTACTAACATCTCGCTACAATTAAGGTCATAGGCACCATTCATCTTCCCTGTCATACACGCGACCGCCAGAACTACAGCTGCTGAAATCGTAATCCTAGTCGTCATTTTATTCACCCTCCTGAACACTAAAGCCGACGGGGCCTAATCGGAACGCAATAATCGAACGTTATTAAGGATCCCCTGGGCGGGTAGTACCGTCTGTAGAATTCGTTGGGCGAGGAAATATTAAAGTATTTTGGGCCATCTCCGTTCTTGCTCGACCAAGTTCCATTTGATTCGCGACGTTCGGCGTGCCAGTTCGCCGGATTTGCCGAGTCCTCGAAAACTCGCATTTGATATGTTCCTGGCGGACAATCTTGGCCCGAAGCAAGAATTCTGCCGCCGTATTCCGCCGGAATCATACTCGGCGTGAAGTCTCCTTCTCGCGACGCCGTAACCACGTTCGGTCGCACTGATCTGTCTATTTCATAGATGGCACCTCGTCTTCCGTCCTGGCCCGGCTGAATCCACCGGTCGCGCCGGCCTAAGGCCCACGCCATACAGTTGTAGGTCGGCGTCGCACTTCCCGGAACTTGAGTGCCGGTTGGTGAAGGCGGTGCGAACGGGTTGTAAAGGGCCTGCGCGGCGCTAACTTGACTCGCGACCCACCTCGACCGCAAGCGCTGTGACAGCGTTGGTTGCGACGCAGATTGAGTTTTGGCTACTTCACCCTGCGTATATTGTGTGCCTTCGAAGACTTCTAATTCACCCGACCCCGCACCGCGGAATCCGGCGGCGAACTGCGAATCAACAGGTCCCTTGGGAACTTCCATGCCAGTGGGGTCTGAATAGATAATTGGGTTGTTGAAGCAGTACGAGTAGCGGTTCCAGCTTTGTGGGTCGGCAACTTCGCCGCTGGACATAAGAGGATCGGGACTAATGAATCTGGCCTGAATGTTTGAGTAGTAGCGCGCTTGCGCGAAATCGAGCCCGGTTTCAGCATCGCGCTCGTAGCCAGTGAATTTCTTGCGATTACTGTCGCCGCTGTTGCTGAAGCCCATTCCAGTTGTACGGCCACCCGTGCCCGCGGCGAGTTCTTCGCCGAACGGCATGTAGTCGTAGCGGCTAACAACGGCTGCTGATGAATTGGTAATTACTCGTGGCGAACCGAGATTGTCCGACGTGGTGTACTGAGTGGCGTTGGAATTGACTGCCGTTGGTTCAATCGTGATCAGCGTCGCCCCGTAAAGATATTCCTTCTTGAGGTTTCCGGAAGAACCATCGAACTCCGCTACGAGCTGGCCGCTGATGCCGTAGATGAATCGCGTGTTCTCGCCAACCAATTTCTTCACGCGGTGGCCTTCTCCGTCGTAAGTGTACGCGGTGGTGGCGTCGACCGTCTTGATCTTTCCTTCAGCGTCGTAGGTGTAAGCGTGAGCGCCATCGTTAAGCAGATCGCCCGAAGCGTCGTAGCTCCAGCCGCTAATGCGATTGTTGCTCGTGTTGAAGTAGAGACTCTGGTTGCCGCCACCAAGGTCGATCCAGCGGTTGCCGTAACGATCATAGCCATTCGTCTGCGACCAGCTTGCTCCTGAGTTTTCGTTCGAAGTGGTTAATCGGTTGAGCGAGTCATAGCCGAAACTTTGCGTGTAGCTCAACCCGCCGCCGGCATACGTCGTGCTCAACACGTTGCCGTTGTTATTCGTGGTGCCATAGCTGTAGGTGAGATCGATGATGGAAGTCGGATTGACGGACGTTCCCAACTTGATCTCAGTCGGCTGTAGACGGCTGTTGTAAGTCACAGCATGAATCAGGCTGTTGCCATAGGTCTCGGTATTCAGCCCGTTGCTCGCAGCATAGCCAATGCTCGAGACGCTTGCCGCAGGCGCATAAGTCGTCGCGTTGCCATTCAGCGAAGCCAGCCGTAGCGCTCGTCAATCTCTTCAATGAATCATAAATAAAGGTGCGCGTCTGACTGCCTTGCGAAACCTGGGTTAAGTCATTCAGCACATCGTAAGAATAACTCGTTTGATAATTGAGGCCGCTTGGGTCTTCATAGACGCCAGTCAATCTGCCGAGCGCATCGCTGACGCTCTTGCGCGATTTGCTCGCCTGATCGGTAGCCGTAACCGTGTTGCCCGAAATAACTGCTCGACACCACTGCGCTGTCGGGAGTACTGGTAATTGGTTCAACTGCACGCATCCCCCTGCATCGGCGAGTAACCCTAGGAGCTTTTTTCGAGAGCTTATTCAACTCACGGCGAGTTCATCTTCCTTTTTCTCCAAACGTACCAGAACGGCGTGTAGAATACTGAGCAAAAAATGCCGAAGACTACGGAGGTGACAGCCAGCACGACTATCATGTCCCAGAAATATTGATCGGCCCTTCCCAATGACGACATCGCGGGATTCTCTGGATCATAAACTACGGAAACGCGGTCACCAACGCGAACCCTGTCTATGCCACCCACCATACCGCCGCGACCGGTGTAAATACGATTATCAACCTGAAACGAATAGAAGACATTTCCCCCATTCCTTTCGGTCTTGCCGGTGATAAAGCCGTCGGCCCAGGCTCCATGCTTTACCATACGATACATACTTCGGAGCCGAAAGGATTCTACTGCCCCGAGAAAGCACAATGTCGATGTTAGAGCCATTACCGTTGCAGCAACAGTTAGCACCTTGGGGACGCTGGGTTTCGTCCTACTATTTGACGCATTGCGGACCATAAGCAAACCTTCACATCTCTCATCTTATCCAGGAGTCATGGAGCCAGTCATAGAGCCGCTGCGCATGGTACTCCAGCGGGTACGTTGTATTTGTCTGGGTCGGCAGCCGGACAAGACCTGCTCCCACGGACTTTCCGAGCGTGATGCTCGTGGTATAAATAAATTCCTTAGATGCGTTTTGTCCAGTATCTACCTCTACGCCCAATGGTCCGACAGATAATAAATAAGAGTCCGAAGATGAATTGATTTCGTTATCGTCGGCGTTCGAGAAAATAATTCCTCCCCCCAAACCGATAGCGGCCATTAAGCCGCCAGCAGACTCGTCCATGCCGGCGAACTTTCCACCGTGAGTCTCTCCTAAAATTGTGGTCTCATCGACGAAATCATGCATAAAGAATCCACTTAGAGTTCCACCCATTACGTTGTTGCCATTGGCAAGAATCCCCGTAACACCTTCTGTCCAACCGACTTTCCTCGGAAAGATGTGGGGGAGAGAAGATCGATGGGTTCGCGGCGTAGTATCAAGCGGCGCCATTGGACCTTGTCTCGGACCCACTGAAGGAGAGCCAGCACCTGACATGATTGCCGACATGGAACTCGTAGGGCTCGTAAAGATTGTGAAGTTATCGACAGGACCGATCTCGCTGATTGTAACCGTCATTCGCTGTCTTCTACCTTTGTCATCAATGACCGTCGTAGGCTTAGGCTGCTCCACCTTCGGTTTCGTATCTTGATTCCCCGTTGGGTCGACATACTTCAGTGGATTGTTGAGGACATAAGCATAGAGATTCAGCGTTTGTGGATTCGTTAACCTTCCTCCAAAAATATCGGCGCTCGTGAATCGACCTTCCGCTAACGAGTAATATCGCGCTTGAGCAAAATCGAGATTTGTTTCAGCGTCTCTTTGGTAACCCGTGAATTGTTTTCTTATTCCGTCGCTAGCACTGAATCCGATGCTCGTGCTTCTTCCACCTGTTCCGGCAAACAATTCTTCGCCATAGGGCATGTAGTCATGTCTGCTGATAACGGAGCCCGATGAATTCGCGACAACTCTTGGCGAACCGAGTACATCGCTCGTTGTGTATTTCGTTCCGCCGCCTGGCTCAATTGTCGCAACCAGTCCACTTGCTCCGTAGATGTATTCTTTGTTGAGCGCTCCGGTTGAGCCGTTGAATTCAGCGATCAATTCGCCGCCAATTCCGTAAACGAAGCGCGTGTTCTCTCCGATTAGTTTTTTAACCCGCTGACCTCCGCCGTCGTAAACAAACGCAGAATTCGAATCAACTTTGACGATCTTGTTTTCAGCGTCGAACGAGTAGGAGTGAATTGAATCGTTGGTTAAATTCCCGGCTAGATCATAACTGAATCCACTCGTCGTAATTCTATTGGTAGTGGAGCTGAAGCTTAGGTTGTAGCTGCCTCCTCCGTAATCGATTTGCCGATTACCATAACGATCATAAGCATTCGTTTGGGACCAACTGGTGTTGCCTCCCGAGGTCTCACTGGCGGTGGAGAGATGATTCAACGCGTCGTAACTAAATGATTGGCTATAGCTCAGTCCACCACCGCTGTAGGAAATGCTCTGCACGTTGCCGTTGTTTGTCGTGCTTCCATAACTGTAGGTCAAATCGAGGATGGAAGTCGGCGAGCCGGAGGTCCCCAGTTTGATTTCGCTGGGTTGCAAACGATTGTTGTAAGTAATCGCATGAACGAGCCCGCTGCCGTAGGTCTCACTAGACAACGCATCGTGCGAAGCATAAGCGATGCTCGACACACTAGCTCCCGCCGCATAGCTCGTTGAATTGCTGTTAAGCGAGGCGAGACGATTCGCAGAATCAAAGCTGTAGCTTACAGTTCTTCTGTCGTTATATCCGGGAACAGCGGGATATATTTCGCTCGTCAGATCGCTCGCGAGATTGTAATTGGCTTCGATTAGATAATTGACTGAATCAGTTTGCTGGTACTTCGTGATGGTTCTCCCCAGCGCATCAAATCCATAGTAGTTTCCAGCGCTCGTGCCGCCATAAGTTACCGCAACAAGCCGACCGGTTGAATATCCTCTTGAATAGCTCGGCACACCGGATGGCAAAGTCTGACTGTCGTAGTAGAAGTTGACGGTCGGCGTTTGCGGATTGTCGTTGTAGCTCTTCGACGTTGGGCGATTCAAAGCATCATAGGCAATCGTGGTCGTAATCGAGCGAGCGTCTGTACGCGTGAGCAGATTTCCATTGTTGTCGTAGATATAGCTGACCGCGCCGCTCTCGGGATTGTATGCGCTGGCCAACCGCTTCAAAGAGTCGTAAACGAACGAGCGCGTCTGCACGCCTTGATTGACAGCGACTAACTCATCGAGCACGTCGTAACTGTATGTTGTTTGATAATTCAGTCCCGCCGGGTCTTCATAGACGCTGGTTAATCTGCCGAGCGCATCGCTCACGCTTTTTCTCGCTTTGCCGGCTTGATCGGTGGCCGTAACCGTGTTGCCGCTGAAACTGCTGGTCACGACCGCGCCATCGGGCGTGGTTACGGATATGACTCTGCCGAGAGCGTCAAAGCCGCTCGTCGTCCAAACCGCGCTTTCGCTTTGCCACGGCCGGAAGGGATTTGACTTTCGATAAGCACGACCGAGCGCGTCGTACTGCGTTTGCGCGGCGATGTAATTCGTTCCGCCTTCATACTGCCTAGTTTCTGTAGTGCGTCCCAGCTTGTCATAGAGGACTTTGCTCACCAGAATATTGTCGCCAAAAACGTCGCGGTCGCTGGTGCTGGTCACTATACGATTCGCGTCGTCATACGCGAAAAGCGTCTGGCTCTTGCCGCTGACATTGTTGTAGTCGCGAATCACTTTCGTTGGCCGGTCAAGCAAGTCCTCGTAATAACCACTCGCCACGATGCCGTTCGCATCTTCGCCATCTACCGGAAGGCCGAGATAGTAATCGAACTGCGCATAGGCCGATTGATTCAGAGCGTTGGTGACCTTCGTGGCAAAGGCGTAGCTGTACTGTCCCGCTGAGTTCAGTTCATACGAACCGCTATTGATACGCGCGTTGCCATCAGGCGCGCCAAAGCAATCAGTGAAATCAAAACTCGTCGCATAACCGCGTCCGTCGATGACTTTCACGGCGTTGCCCGCGATGTCGAACTGGGCGTAAGCCGTGATCGAACCCGTCACCGAGCCATTCACAAGAAGGTAGTGAGTTGTAGCCGTGGCATTGCCACGCGTTGTCTTTGAAGTATTGAATACTGAATCCAATCCGCTGGTAGGGTAACCGGTGATCGTGTACCAGTCTCTCAAACCTGCGTGGTTTGTGTCGGCGGTGTAGTTGTCGTACTCAAAAGTCGCTCGCGCCCGTTCGACACCGCCGGCGTCATAAATCGAGGTTTGCGTCGGCAGACTGCGAATGTGAATCACGCTGGCGACGTTTGCATTCGGGCCACAGGTAGTTGAGCGGTCGCAGGCATAGTCCGCCCCGTTAATCGGGTTGGTCGTGAGAAAGTCCGTGTGCGAGCGGCGAACCAGCGCACCCGCCGCGCCCGAACCAAAGTCGTATGCGTAGGCGTC
>DASXTE010000042.1:0-19757 GCA_036505595.1 Pyrinomonadaceae bacterium | reverse complement strand
ACAGACTTCAGTCTGTAAATTGGATGAATCAACCACAGACTGAAGTCTGTGCCACAACGATCTTTCGCGCGAGTCGCGCACAAACGCCAGCAGTTGGTCGTCGTCATCAAAGAAAACGATGCCGCTCAACAGCCCTTGCGGTTTTGGAATTAACCTCAACGCCGCCTCGACGATAACGCCCAGCGTGCCTTCGCTGCCGACGAACAAATCAATGACGTCCATTCCCGGCGCCACAAAATATCCCGACGCATGCTTGCGAACGCGAGGCATTTTGTACGACGGCAACTGAGCTTTGATCGCGCCGCCGGAAGCGAGGGGAATTGTGAGTTGTCGATCGTCGGCATGAATCTCTCCGCGTTTGATATTCACGACATCGCCGGTCGTGAGCGCGATGGTCAATGCTTCGACGTAATCTCTTGTCGGGCCGTATTTGAACGTGCGCGCGCCTGAAGCGTTCGTCGCGATATTTCCGCCCAGAAAACAACTCCGCTCCGTTGGATCAGGTGGATAAAGCAGGCCTTCCGCGTCTACCGCGCGCTGGAGATCGATCAAGCGAACTCCGGCCTCGGCGACTACGCGCCCGCCGCTGGGTTGGGACGTGATGCTCTTAATCTGTTTGAGTCTGTCGGTGGCGATCACGATACCGCCGAACGGAACGCGGCCCGCGACTGTGCCGGTGCCGGCGCCGGATACGGTGACCGGCGTCTTTGTTTGAGTCGCTTCGCGAAGAACGGCCGCGACTTCAGCAGCAGTTTCGGGAAAGACCACACGGTCGGCATTCCCGCCGCGAAGGTAACTCGCGTCCGAAAGGTAATTCTGAATTTCGTCTGGTTGAGTCTTGGTCAGCATGATTTCAACCACAGAGGACACAGAGAGAAACAATTTAGAAAAAGAATCCCGGTTGGCTGAGAACAGAGTGAATTGCTCTTTCCCTTTTGGTTTTCTCTGTGTCCTCTGTGGTTAATTCTTCTTACGCCACCTGTAACTCACGCTCACGCAAATACTTTATTCGATCACGCAGCTCCGCCGCCTTCTCGAATTCAAATTTCTTCGCGTGTTCGCGCATTTCAAAATCCAGTCGCGCGATCGTTTCGTCGATCTGCGCGGGACTGTAGCCGTCGATATCTTCCAGATCGAGCGGCACCTTGAAATAATCGGCTTCGGCAGCGGTCACCAGCGTCGCTTCAATCGGCTTAATGATAGTCTTCGGCGTGATGCCGTGTTCGCGATTGTAGACTTCCTGTAATTCCCGGCGCCGGCGAGTCTCGTCGATCGCCCGCTTCATCGAATCCGTCATGCGATCGGCGTAAAGAATTGCTTTGCCGTTCGCGTTCCGCGCGGTCCGACCGATCGTTTGGATTAGTGACGATTCCGATCGCAGAAATCCCTCTTTGTCTGCGTCGAGAATCGCGACCAGCGAAACTTCCGGCAAATCCAAGCCTTCGCGAAGAAGATTTATCCCAACGAGGACATCGAACTCGCCACGACGCAAATCGCGCAGAATTCTGATGCGTTCGAGGGTCTCTATGTCGGAATGCAGATAGCGGACACGCACGTCGACTTCAGTGAAGTACTCAGTCAAATCCTCGGCCATCTTCTTGGTCAAAGTAGTGACCAGCACGCGCTCGTTCCGTTCAGCGCGCAGACGACATTCGCCCAGAAGGTGATCGATTTGGCCTTTGACCGGCTGCACTTCGACTTCGGGATCCATCAGGCCCGTCGGACGAATGATTTGCTCAACAACTTCGCCGCTTGATTTGGTTAGCTCGTATGGGCCGGGAGTTGCCGACACGTATATTCTTTGCGCAACTCGTTCTTCAAACTCGTCAAAATTCAACGGGCGATTGTCGAGCGCTGAAGGCAGACGGAATCCATACTCGACCAGCGTGCGTTTGCGCGACTGGTCGCCAAAGAACATGCCGCGCACTTGCGGAATCGTCTGGTGCGACTCGTCGATGATGACCAGCGTGTCGCGCGGTGTGTAATCAAGCAGCGTTGGTGGCGGCTCGCCCGGTTTCTTACCCGTCAAGTGCCGTGAATAATTTTCAACGCCACGGCAGAAGCCCATCTCTTTCAGCATCTCGAGGTCGAACATCGTGCGCTGATGCAGCCGTTGCGCTTCCAGCAGCTTGCCTTCTTCGATCAACTTCGGCTCCCACCATTCCAGCTCTTGTTTGATTGATTTGATAGCACGCTTCAGCGTCGTGCGCGGCATCACGTAGTGCGACTTCGGATAGATAGGAACCCGGGACGTATGCTTTTGCATGACTTCGCCGAGCAGCGGATCGATGGTCGCAATCGAATCGATCTCGTCGCCCCAAAGCTCGACGCGATACGCCTCGTCCTGATAGCTGGGATAGACCTCGACCACGTCACCACGCACGCGAAAGCTGCCGCGCTTGAAATCAATGTCGTTGCGCTCGTACTGCAACTCAACCAGGCGTTGCAGCAGCGTGTCGCGCGCGATCCGCATGCCTGGTTCGAGAAAAACGAGCATGCCGTAATACGCATCCGGATCACCAAGGCCGTAGATACAGGACACGCTGGCGACGACAATCACATCGCGCCGTTCGAACAGCGCGCGCGTCGCGGACATCCGCAGTCGATCGATGTCCTCGTTAACAATCGCGTCTTTCTCGATGTAGGTGTCCGACGCGGGAACGTAGGCTTCAGGCTGATAGTAATCGTAGTAGGAAACGAAATACTCGACCGAGTTTTCCGGAAACAGCGTCCTGAATTCCTGGTACAACTGCGCGGCCAGCGTCTTGTTGTGGGCGATGACCAGCGTGGGCCGCTGCGTCTCTTGAATAACGCTGGCGACGGTGAAAGTCTTGCCGCTGCCGGTGATGCCGAGCAGGACTTGATCTCTCTCGCCGTCATTTACGCCACGCGTCAGCGTCTGGATCGCCTGGGGCTGGTCACCACAGGGACGATAGTCCGATTTCAGCATGAAGGGCATAACCAGCAATAGTAAATCGTAAATCGTGAATGGTAAATCGTGGAAAAACACAAAAGGCGCAGAGGTCAATGCCCTTGCGCCTTTTTGCCAAACTCTTTGGGAACTGAAAAGTTACGTTGTTGGTTGGCCTTCGCCTGGCGACTGACTGCTAACTTGATAAATCGCTTCCATAACCGCCGAGCGCACCTCTGGCGGAAGCGAGCCGCGCACGGCCATGCGGCGAAACGCAGGCAGCACGTCGGGCTGGCCGCTCAATGCGAGCAGCTTCACGACGGCCAGACGCACTTCCGTACTCGGATGTTCTTCGATCGCGCGCATCAGCGGATTCAGCTCACCCGATTTCGACATCAGGAACAGCAACGAGAAGGCGTCGTAAGTCTTGTCGCGACTTTCGCCGGTCAGATTGTTTATCGCCTGATAGCGAGGCCTGATTCTGCGATCGCAGCGCCGATTCGCGACCGTCGTTCTGCGGGCGCGTCGCGCAAAGCGCGCGTGAAAGCCGCAGCGCGATCCTCTTGAAAATCAAACAGTGCGCGCGCCGCGGCCTTGCGAACTTCGGCAGATGGATCGTCGAACGCGGCGGTGATCTCTTCGAAAGCTTCCTCACTGCCGAGCGACGCCAAGTCGCGCACACCTGCCGCGCGTTCTTTCGGATTCTGGCTGTCGAGCGCAGAAGCCACGGCTGAGGCAGCGGCCCCGGAGCGCTCCGATTCCGGGATGCTGACGGGCTGGAACTCAGACTCTTCGCCAACTTGAAACCATTCAGCGCTGGTGCGCGAAGCCTCTTCTTCACCGCGCGGTTCCATGCCGGCAAGGCGTTGCCGTTCAGCTTCTTCGCCCCGCAGTTTTGCTTCAACCTCAGCGCGAATGCGTGCTTCCAATTCCGCCTGCTGCCGTCGCTCGGCTTCTTCCCGTCGCCGAGCTTCTTCCACCGCGCGCAACTGCGCTTCTTCCTCAGCTCGCCGCAGATTTTCTTCTTCAACTCGCCGGCGCGCTTCTTCTTCCATGCGGCGGTGCTGCTCTTCTTCCGCGCGGCGACGCGCTTGTTCCTCGGCGGCGCGGCGTGCCTGTTCGGCTGCGAGCCGTTCAGCTTCTTCCTGCGCGCGCCGACGAGCATTTTCCTCGGCCGCTTTGCGAGCTTCTTCTTCGACCCGTCGCTTCTGTTCAGCCTCCGCTCTCATCTGCGCTTCGATTTCAGCGCGCAAGCGAGCTTCGTGCTCAGCGCGTCGAGATGCCTCAGCCTCTGCTTGTCGGCGCGCTTCCTCTTCGGCGCGGCGCCGGTGAGTACCCTCTGCGAGCAAGCGAGCTTCGTCAGCGGATTTCACCACTGCGTCTTCGCGCAAACGAAGTCGCAGAATTTCCTCTTCGACCGCCGCGATGCGCATCTGCGCGCGCCGGCGAACTTCATCTTCCTGAGCGCGCTTCCGGGCTTCGCCGTCCAGAAACCGGCGCTCTTCTTCAGCACGAATGCGATCCTGTTCAGTATCGAGTACGCGAGTCTGTTCGATTTCTGCTTTGTGCGTGGCTTTAGCCGCCTGGAATTGTGCGTCGACTTCGGCGCGGCGCGCTTCTTCCATTGCGCGCATTCGCTTCAGCTCCTCTTCGACCCGCTTCAGTTCCTCTTCGGCAATACGCCGGCGAGTTTCTTCCGCAGCTCGTTCGCGCGCGTCGGCTTCGATTCGTAGTTTCTCCTGCTCAGCCCGGCGGAGTGCTGCCTGCTCCTGCTCTTGTCTGAAGCGCTGCGCTTCCTGATGGAACACATGTTCAGCAGCGAGGCGCGCAGTTTCGAACTCACCGCGGCGAGCTTCTTCTTCAGTACGCAAGCGCGCCAATTCGAACTCGAGTTGCTTCATCTCTTGCGCGATTGAAGACGTTGCGCGCGGCGCCCCAACCTGCGGCGCTGGCGGTTCTGGAATGGCCGGCGGTGGCGGCGCGACAGGCGGTCGCGTGACCGCAGGCGATTTCGCAACCGAAACGTCGGGCGGCTTGTCCGCGACTGGAGCGGTGACGGGCTTTTCCGCAGTCGGCGGCGGCGTGTTGAGAATCTTCAACAATTCGGCCTTGTGAGCCGTGAGCGCATCGCGCAGGTCCGGGGTGATGGCGCCCTTGGGCGCATCGATTACCAGCCGGTCGCCGTTCGCCTTGAGCTCGACGCCTTTTTCACGAAGTTGCAAGAGCAGTTCGCGCGGGGTCATATCTCGATCACCTCACGTTCAATTTCGGTAGACGGCGAAGGCACGCTCGGTTCCGGAAACGCGCTGAACGCAGCGGGCGACGCGACTGGTTCGTCGGCGCCGATCGTGGCGCAGGATTCGATAGCGTGTTTGAGCAAGCTGCGCGGCACTCTGCGATCGGTTTCATTTTGCATCAGTGAGTTTAGCGGCGCGATCGCGGCCGGGTCGCGCAAATCCATAAGCGCTTCGACAGCGGCACGTCGCACGTCCGGAGATGAATCGTCGAGCGCGGCGATCAGGTGCGGAGTTGCTTCGCGATCGTGAACGAAGCTGAGCCGTCGTGCCGCGGCGGCGCGTTCATTTGGTGATTCGGCGATTCGCAAATCGCGGGTCGCGTCGTCGAAGTAGCCATGCTTCATGAACGCCGCGCGCGCGCGTTCACGTCGTTGCAGGTTGCGTCCGACAAGCGCGGACAAGAATTCCGCGCCCACAAGCTGCCGCGTCTCACGATCATCAGAAGCGATGATGCTCTCGTCGTAATCGCCACCAGCCATTAATCTTTTGACTTGATCCGAAACCCGCTCAACTCGCTCGTGTCGGGCGTCAATAGCGGTTGATTCGCGCGCTGGTTCAGAGACTAACACGGCAGTTCCGGCGGCAACGCCAGCCAACGCCGGTTCCGCTTCCGCAGGTTTGACCGCATCCGCCACCGTCGCCGCCGCGGGTGTCGCGTTGGTGACGACCGGTTCAACTTTTTTGGGCGGCTTCCGCGAACGAAGTCGACGCGTCGCCCGCGCTCTGCGCCGCTGGAGAATCAACAATCCGATCAAAAACAGCAGGACGGCCGCCCCGATTGCCACCGGAATGGGATTGAGTTGCGCCAACAAAACCCAGTAGCGCACGCGCTGCTTGATGTCATTCCAGGTGTTTCCCTGGACCGGTTGTTGAGCCGCACTGGTGCTCGATGAGGGTGAAGGCGAAGTTTTCTGCTGCGCGAGTGCCGGTGAACTCTTTGCCACGACCGACGGCTGTGGCGAAGCACTAGCCTTGGGCGAAGGCGATGGAGAAGCCTTGGGCGACGGACTCGGTTTCGGTGTCGGCGTCGGTTTGGCACTCGCAGAGGTGCCGCGACTGTTAGCGTTTCGGTTTGTTGACGTGCCGAGGGTATTGGTTCCCAACGATGTATTCGCGTTCCTCGTCGATTGGCGTCGCGAATCTGGAGCCGGCGGCGCCGGTCCGGCGTCGTTGCGAGCGATTTGGCGGTTTGCGGACGACGTTGCCGGTCGGGTGCCCGGCATCGTGAACACGACGTCGAGTTTGTTGCCGTGCGGTTCCACGCGTGCGGTGGCGCCCGGTTGCAAACGGAAAGAAACAACAGTGCTGTCGGCGGCGCGCTGCACCTTGACGTCTGAGAATGCTCGGCCGCGAACAGCTTCGGCGCGCGGAACATCCGCCGGCGGAATCTTCACGTAAAAACGATCGCCGCGGCGATAAGCTTCATAGTCGGTCAATGACTGATCGCCGCTGAGCGCGACACGCGACCCTTCTGACGAATCGCTCGCACGCAGTGTGGCAACGCGGGGCCGCTTAACGTTTGTGTTCGAATTCCCAGTCCGCTGAGGCTGAATGATTCGGCTCTGCGTCGCGATGCGCGTTGCGCCCAGAATCAGGACTGTCGCACAACCGAGCACACTGGCAGCAATTGCGAGGGTCCGAGAGGATTGGTGGTTTATGCTCATGATTTGGGGCGGCATCGATCGAGAAACGGAACAGCAGTTCCGTGAGGATTATGCAACGTCAGGAAACCGTTGTCACTTGCGGTTTAGACCACGGCAGGTTCGTTGTCCAGCTTGTACAGGACTTCCAGCAGGCTGGTGCGGACGTCCTCCGATATGCCCTGAACTCCAACTACCTCGCGAAGCCTGGGCACAGCTTCAGCGCCGGCAAAAGCATTCAGCACTCGCACTGCGGTCAGCTTGGCCCGCACGTCCCGATGATTTTCAATGACGTCGAAGATCGGTTGCAGCTCGCCCGCTTTCGCCAGGACCGAGAACAACGCGAAGGCCTCATGCGCCTGGCGCCGATCTTCGCTGGCCAATCGATCCATGGCCTGGTTGGCGATGCCGGTCTTTACGCAGGCTTGGGCGAATTCACGTAGAGTGTTCGGGTCAGCCGTTTTCTCGACGCGCGTGTATGCTCGTGCCCGGTCGAAGTGCAGTCCGGATAACGCGCGGGCTGCGGCGGCGCGGACCTCGCGAGTGTCGTCGGCCAGCGAAATCAAGACCGGGGCGAACACCGATTCGTGATCGATCAAGCCCAACGCGGTAACCGCCGCCGCACGCGCGCCGGGGTCAGCATCGTGCGACGCCGCGGCGCACAGAGCAGAGATGGACCGTTGAGCTCGATGCGTTCCGAGTTCGCGCGCAACTTGAGCTCGCTCCGCCGCGTCGGAACTCTCGAGGCGAGTGAGCAGGCCCAGCAGCGTGTCGTCCTCGTCTCCAATCGGTAGGTGCTCCCATGAATCTAACGGTTCAAGGCCGGTGGGAACTTCGTTCGCACTTTGTTGCGGCTCATTTAGATCAAACGGCGCCGAGTCGAAGAAGCCGAGGCCTTCCACTGAGCAGGCACTCAAACTTTCACTCAATACCGATGGAGGAATATCCGAATAGCGCCGGCCAACGTCCAGTAAGGCGCCAATCGCAGCCGGCTGTTTTAACTGCCCGAGACTCGTAACCGCCTGGTTGCGAACTATCGAGTCACCGTCGTGAAGCGCTTCCATCAACGCCGGCAGCGATGAAGACGAACGGATTTGTCCCAGCACGCGCGCGGCGGATGAACGTTCCCAGGCGTCGCGGCCTTCTAACAAGAGCGCGCTTTGACGCGCGACAAAGCCGTAGTCCTCGAGCGCGCGGCGCGCCAGCTCGCGGCCTTCGTCGTCGGTATCAGGCGCAGTCAGAGATTTGATCAGAGACGCTTCGATCGCGCGGCGATCCTCGAGCACGCGCGAAGCCAGGACATCCATCCGATGCGGCTTTCCGAGAACGAGCTTGCCGACTTCCTGATCGATCCGATAGGCGCCAAAGGCTGCCTGAGAGTTATCAGGTGTAACCGGTTCGCGTTGCGCTGCGGTGACGCGCGTCTTGATTTCAGTTTCGCGGGTGGCCGCAGCGGGTGCGGGCTTGCGACTTTCAGACGATGGCGCTACCTGCGGTTGCGCAACCACGCGGGGGGTTGGTCTGGCCACAAAGGGGTCGCCGGATCGCGGCGATCTGACCTTGCGAAAAACCAGCAGGGCGACAACACCCAGGATAAACACAACCAGAAAACCGTAGCCTTCAACGAAGTAGGTGGTAAACCAGTCATCCTCGGGAGGCTGTTCTGTCGCGGCTTGAGCGGCAACGACAGTAGCGAAGACGGCGCAGCAAAGCGCGATGTAAAAAACCCGCAGTGCGGTTCGATGCCAGGCGAGTTTGCGAAGGACTTTCATAGTGTTGGACTTTCTGTCGGAATTCTTAAAACGAGCGAGCGTGGAGAGTTCCGACGTTGGGCAAGAATGGTGAGAAGTTGAAGCCGCGGTTAGCTAGTCCGCGTCCGTGAATTTGTAGCCGATTCCCCAGACTGTGAGCACCAACTGAGGATTGTCAGGGTTCTCTTCGATCTTTGCTCGCAAGCGGTTGATGTGAGAATCAATCGTTCGGTCATACCCTTCATATGAGTAGTCCCAAATCTTCTCGAGCAAATACTTTCGGGGAAAGACGCGGCCGGGATTCGAGGCGAACAGTCGCAGCAAGTCGAACTCTTTCGGAGTTAGCTCAACTTGCCGATCACCGATCGTCACCTCGCGGCGGACTGGATCGATCCGCAAGTTACCTCGGTGAATTGGCACTTCGTCTTGTCCGTCGCTTGTCGTTCCTGCGCGGGCTCTGCGAAGCACGGATTTGATACGTGCTTCCAGCTCACGCAGGCTGAACGGCTTTGTGATGTAATCGTCGGCGCCCATCTCCAAGCCGAGCACCTTGTCGACCACATCGTCTTTTGCCGTCAGCATCAGGATCGGCATCTGCGGAGTCTTTTGGCGAAGCTCCTTGCATACAGCGAGGCCATCCATTTTCGGCAACATCAAATCGAGCACCACTGCATCAGGTCTGGCTTTCGCTGCCAGTTCTACCCCGGCGACTCCGTCCGCTGCGGTTCTGACGTTGTAACCGGCGCGCGAAAAGTATTCCTGAAGGGCGCTCGAAATGTTTTCGTCGTCTTCAATGATCAGGAGTGAGGTTGCTTGCGCAGGAGCTACAGCCAAACCTGCGCCTTCGGTTCCGTGAGCTTGACCCGTCTTCCCGTTATCTTTATCAGGCATTTCCCAAGTTCCTCGAAAAGGCGAGCGGGGGTTCGGAATGAGCGCCCCTTGGAGAGGAGCGCCACGCTGAATATAACAGTCAACGCTGCCCCGACTCAAGTACAAATTTACGAAACTGCCACAAATTGTCAGCGGGCGGTCGCGGACATGGCGGCGGGCCAGAGTCGCGGAGGCGTTCGGCAATCTTGCCATCACCATTCGCGTTCGCGGTAGACGGTTCGAGAGTTTGAAGGGATTCTACTGTGATTCCGCGGCAATGCGCTTTCGCTCGGCATCGGTCCAATCACAGATCGTCTTCTTATCTTGCTCCGACAGCCGGGCTGCGGGATGCATGGGGAGATACGACGAAAGCGGCATCATGCCGTCTTCGACTTCGTCGCAAATCTGGCGGAGCTTGCGCTCTTGACGGTCGCGCGGCAGCTTGCCCCATTCGGACAAGTTCATATCGCGCCGCCCCTCGTTCACGTGATTCGTCAGCCACCACGACACCGGCGCGACGTTCGTGTACCACGGCCAAACCGTTTTGTGTGAATGACAGTCGCGACACGAGCGATCGAAAATCGAGGCGACTTCCGGCGTTATGTGAGTGTGGGCCTCGATCGCTTGTGACGGATCAGATTGCGGGTTCGTGCGCGCCGGACGAACAAACTGAATGCCGACGAAAACGACCACGACAACGATCGCAACCCATTTCAAAACGCGCAGAAGCCTCTTCATCTGACCTGACGCATCACTTGCTCAGAATTATCCGAACCACGCTTCCTTCGGTTTCGGCAACCACGATGTCAGCTTTGCCATCACCATTAAGATCGCCGAGCGCGATGAACTCTGGATCTCTTCCAACCGGGAATGGCGAATTTGGCGCGGGCCTCATTTGATCTTTTCCGCCGAGCAAGACAGTCACGCTATTGCCCGTCATATTTGCAGTCGCAATGTCCATTACACCGTCGCCACTTACATCGCCTAACGCAACACTTACCGGTGAAGCTCCAGATTTCAACGGCGAGCCGAACGCGGACCTGAATGTTCCGTCGCCGTTGCCGAGCAGAATAGTCAAACCATCTTTGCTCGTGTCAGTTCCGTGGCCGGAAAAATTCACAATCGCCAGGTCGAGCTTGCCGTCCGCGTTTACGTCGCCGGTCGCGACGCCGAACGGCCGCGGATTAGCCTTAAATGGTGACCCTGGCGCTTGCGCAAATCCGCCCTTGCCGTCACCGAGCAGAACGCTGACATCGCCGCCTTCTGTGTTCGTCGTAATAACGTCGTCGAGCCCGTCGGCATTAACATCTGCGACACGCACACGTTGGTAAGGCATCTGACCGACCGCGAAAGAAGTCCCCGGAGAAGAGAAATTTCCTTTTCCATTTCCGAACAGAACCGTCACGCGGTTGTTGCCCCAATCGTCGATTACGAAGTCCAAATTCTTGTCTCCGTTGAAATGGCCGAAGGCAATCCCGTGCGGGTGAGGACGACTGTTGACTGTCACTGGAGAATTTGGCGCCGGTGTGAACTGGCCGCGGCCGTTGCCCAGGAGCACGGTCACGTAATGCGTATCGTGGTTAGCGAATGCGAGGTCGAGTCTGCCGTCATGGTCAACGTCGCCGACGGCGATGTCGTTCGGACTGTTGCCGGCGGCAAATGGTGATCCCGGAGCTTCGCTGAATCCACCCTTGCCGTCGCCGAGAAGAATCGTCACGTTCGCGCTGCCGTTGTTGCCGACGGCGATATCGACCTTGCCGTCGCTATTGAAGTCGGCGAGCGCTAAACAGTAGGGTTGTTTGCCTGCCGTGATCGCCGTCCCATCCGGTCTCGGAGTGCTCGTCGACTTCTGCGGCCGGACATTGCAACTAAACGTGGCCGCTGCCGCGAGCGCGATTGTGATCAGTCGTCGCAACAGTGTTTTGCTAGCGAGTCACGTGCACCAGCATCTCTGTGCCGCTCTCGAGCTTCAGCTCTTTGCCGCCTTGCATTGCGACCGAACCAGCACCGGCGGCGCCACCGACTAACAGGCCGATAGCCGCGCCTTTGCCGCCGCCCGCGATTGCTCCAATGATCGCGCCCGCAGTCGCGCCGATGCCTCCGCGTTTGATCGTTTGACGCCCGCGACTTTCGGATTGCACGCCGCCTTCTTCATCAGCGCGGCCCTTGCTGTCGTAGACGCGAGTGACAATCCCGTGCAGCGTTTCAGTTCGCCCGTCAGGCAGAGTGATTGAATCAAACGCCAGATTCATCGTTGTCCGGCCTTTGATTCGTCCAGACTTCACAATCGAGCGAATATGACCGCGCACGGTCGCTTCATTGAACCTAACCGGATCAATAGCTGTGGCGGTGAATTTGTCGCCCGCGCGCGAGTCCTTGCTCGACAGAGTATCGTTCAGACGGACTTTCAAATTCGTACCGATCGGCACCAATGGTGCGGCGACGCGTGCCGTCCTCGCCGCCCGGCGCAGACGCGGCTTGGTTCTTTGGGCCGAGACCATCGCGGGAGTGCCGAGCATCAGCGCAATTGAAATTAAGAGAAGCTTTGATTGGATGGATTTCATGGACATTCCTCCTTCGAACCAACGACAAGTCGGGGTTCAATCAAACGAAACATTTAGGAGAGCGTATGCGGGGATATGATAGCGGGTCAGCTTGCTCGTTTCCACTAAGCGGCGGCTTCCGCTTTGTTCTCCGTGGGGGCGGCGATTTGTGGCTGTTCGTCTGAATCGAACGAGCGTTGGCGGTGCACCGTTCCATCAGATTCGAAGATGTAGGCCGAGGGAGCTTCGCGCATGATGATGTCCTGCAAACGCATCAAGCCGTAAAGGAGAGCTTCCGGACGCGGCGGACAACCGGGAATGTAAACGTCAACGGGGATTGTTCGATCGACGCCCTGCATCGTCGAGTACGAGTCAAACGGGCCGCCGGTCGAAGCGCACGCGCCCATCGCAATCACCCACTTCGGCTCAGGCATTTGATCGTAAATGCGCCGGATGACCGGCCCCATCTTCAAGGTCACCGTGCCGGCGATGATGATCAGATCGCTCTGCCGCGGGCTGGGCCTGAACACTCCGGCTCCGAATCGATCGATGTCAAAACGTCCGGCGCCGGTCGCCATCATCTCGATCGCGCAGCAAGCGAGGCCGAAAGTCATCGGCCACAGCGCGGACTTGCGCGCCCAGTTGACGACGGGCGCGCCCAGATCGACTGCTTTCGCCGCGACGTTCCGGCGCACGAAATTGGTGATCGAATCGACCGTGGTTAAGACAAATCCTTCGTCGTGTTCAGCCATGGCTCGTAAATCGTCAATGGTAAATCGTAAATAGTCGTGCGCGCTCCTCTATTTACGATTCACGATTTACTATTTACGGCTTTCATGCCCATTCTAACGCGCCTTTGCGCCACGCGTAATAATAACCAACGACGAGAATCCCGATGAAGACGAACATCTCGATCAGCGCAAACTTCGTGAACGAGAAATCGTCGCCCATGAAAATTATCGCCCACGGCAGCAGAAAAATCGTTTCAACATCGAAAATCAGAAACAGCATTGCGACGATGTAGAAACGCACCGTGAACCGATCGTGCGCTCCGGTCTCCGGATCGATGCCGCACTCGTACGGCCGCATCTTGTTCTTTTCGTATTTATACGGCCGCAGGAACCGGCCGAGAACGAGCGGCAGCACCGGAAACACGATCGCAAAAACGAAAAAGACCATCACCGGCAAATACGCCGTCGATGGTGCTCCGATGTTATGCGCCGTCGTCGTCGTTGCTTGTAGCAAGAACATTGAGTTGTTCATTTAACTTGCTGAATTGTTCGCTGGAATATTAAGTGTCGCGCGAGAGCAAAGTCAATCACTCTTCACGCTGAAGGCGTGAAAGGTAATAACCAAGGGTTAGCGCGAAGCGCGCCACCCCTGGATCAAGTCGATTATCGATCACAGCCCGCGTAGTGGGCGGCAGAAGTACTGAGCCACTCGCGGTTCTTGTACCCGTTCACTGTACCGGCGAGTTCTGGCTTAGCTGAGGAAGACTGTCTTAGCGCTCATTAAAGAGAGCCCTCAACTCACCTAAAAATCGAAAACCCGGCAAACACCATCTGCACATCCACGCCCGGATTGAAGGTTCCTGTGTAACCATTCGAGATGTGTTGGTACTTGTAGCCAATCGTGAACGAGCGGCGATTGCTATTCACGATTTGCACGCCGCCGCTGAAATCAAAGGTGAAGTTGAACCGCGAGGCGTCGTCAAACGGGAACCTGTCTGCTGAAGTAGAGAAATCCGCCGGTAGCCTGGCCGAATGGCTGCACGCGGCGGTTGCGGCGAAAGTTGAATTTCCAACCGATCGGCGCGGCGCCGAAACCATAGACGCTGTGCCGCACCAGCGATATGACTGTGAAGCCCGGTCCTGAAGCCGTCACTTCCGGTCGAGGGTTTGAGAGTAACGCCACCGGTATGACATCGATGGTCCATTCGAACGCGACCGTCTTACTCGCGACGAGCACGCGTCCGTATCGCAAACCAATATTTTCGAAACGCGCGTCGGGTGTCTTGCCGATCAGCGTGGGCGAGTGAAATGACAGGCCGCCCCAAATTCCAAACTCGTTCCAACCTTTCCGAATGCCTTCGTTCGGCGATTGAGTGGTGTCTGAAGTGGAATCTGCGGATTGGGCCGCGACGCTGGCTGCCGAAACCAGCACAAGCAGGGACAAGAAAATCAAACCATGAATTGAAAGCAGAAACGACCTGAGAGATCGTCCGAGGTCGGGAGTTATTCGCATGACTAGCTCCTAATTGAAAGATAAGATTCCGGCCTCAATCAATGAGCGAGGTTGAAGCCAATTCAGCAGCAAGAGCCTAGTTGACGCGCTGCATTCTTTATCAGCATTTTCTAACTGTCAATCACGGGAGACTATGGTTGCTATTAACTCACTGTGCGACGAAGTTGTAAATGATCACACCGCTTACCTTGACCGGCTGGCCGGACAATACCGTCGGACTAAATTTACTAGCTCGTGCTGCTGCTGCCGCCGAGGACTGCAAAAGTGGATGCCCGCTCACCGGGTTTGCGGAAATCACATTTCCGTTTTCATCAACTAACACCTGGACCGTGACCTGACCCGAGGCATGCGCAGCTCTGGCGATCGCCGGATAGGCTGGCTGAACAAGCCTTATCGCTTTGCCGTTGAGCACGCCGCCCGAAATCGGGGCCCGCGGAATCTTCGGCGATGGCGGCAGTGGTGGAGGAACTGTTTCGATTTGTGGCACGCCTGCATTTGAGTTCCTATGCTGCGGCTTGACAGATTCGGGTGGTGGCGGCGGAGCTTCGGCGGGTTCCGGACTATTTGAATTCGCGTTCGCGTTACTTTCCGTGACCGTGCCAGACGGCGCGTTGACGTTCGCGTTGCTATTGCTGCGTTTTCCAAGCAAGTTGCAAAACGACAGTGCCAGAGCAATCAATGCCAGTGATGCCAAACTCTTCATCGGCGCTTCCTCCTCAACAAATTGAAGAACTTATTCATCGTGCGACTTCGACTTTCCCTGCAGCAATGCAATCGCGTGTGACAGGACAGGTTCGATCACTGTAAAGCTTTCGCGCACCGCTTTGGGCGAGCCGGGCAGATTCACGATTAGCGCCCCTGATCGAATGCCAGACACTCCGCGCGAGATCATGGCCATCGGCGTGTTCTTCAGAGTTTGAATGCGCATCGCTTCAGCCAACCCTGGCGCGGCGCGCTCAATAATTCTTAGCGTTGCTTCGGGTGTGTGATCTCGTAAACCAAAGCCTGTGCCTCCTGTT
The DNA here is from genome assembly GCA_036505595.1 of Pyrinomonadaceae bacterium. Lineage (GTDB taxonomy): Bacteria > Acidobacteriota > Blastocatellia > Pyrinomonadales > Pyrinomonadaceae > UBA11740. Next base: position 4,482 of record DASXTE010000042.1, on the reverse strand, counting down.
GTCACGATCAGATTCACGTCGGGACGGTCGGCATAATCGCGCAGTTTGTCAGATAACGGTTCGAGATCATCAGCGAGAATTTCTTTCGCGACGATGTGCGCGCCGATTCCTGTCAGCAGCTCAACCAACAGCTCGCCTGATTTGTCTTCGCGCTCGCCATGCGCGCACGCATCGCTGGCGGTGATTACAACGGCGTGAATCTGACTGGGCATAAGGCTAACAGCAAAGAGCGAAGGGCAAAGAGCTAAGGGCTAAGGGCTCAGGGCTAAGCGCAAAGCGCAAAAAACAAATGACGTTCTTACTCTTTGCCCCTGGCACTTTGCCCTTTGCCGCGTCAGCGCGCGATGGCACTCACGGCGTGCAGTTCCTGCAACGGCTGCACTTTTATTTCAGCGCGGTTGGCGGTAGATGTCAGCGCTTCAACCAATGCGTGCGCGCCCGTCATCGTCGTTACGCACGGCACGTTGTATTGCAAGGCTGCCCGTCGAATCGCTTGTTCGTCGTAATGCGAAACACGACCCAGCGGCGTGTTGATGATGAGCGCGATTTCGCCTTTCTTGATGTGGTCAACGATATTTGGCCGCCCTTCGTTAACTTTGAAAACGTTTGCGGCATCCAGGCCGACTTCGCGCAAACGTTCGGCGGTTCCGCGCGTCGCGATCAGTTCGAATCCCAGGCGAGTGAGCCGGCGAGCGAGAACGACGGCCTGTCCTTTGTCCAACTCGTTCACACTGATGAAAGCAGTGCCGCGCTCGGGCAAGCGCAAGCTGGCCGCAGTCATCGCTTTGCCATAAGCCTCGCCGAAAGTCTCGCCGATGCCCATGACTTCGCCGGTCGAGTGCATCTCCGGCCCGAGGATCGGATCGACACCCGGAAACTTCGCGAACGGAAACACGGGTGATTTCACGTAGAAACGATCGACCGTCAAATCCTCAGGCAAGTCGAACTCTTTCAGCTTGCGTCCAGCCATGACCAGCGCGCCGATGCGCGCGAGCGGCACACCCGTGGCCTTCGAAACAAAAGGCACCGTGCGCGAGGCGCGCGGATTCACTTCCAGCACGTACACGCGATCGTGTTTGAGCGCGAACTGAATGTTCATCAGGCCCTTCACTGACAAAGCAGTCGCGAGCTTTCGTGTGTAGTGACGCATCGTCTCGACATGCTCTTCGGCGATGCGCACCGGCGGCAGCGCGCAAGACGAATCGCCTGAGTGAATCCCGGCCTCTTCAATGTGCTCTTGAATGCCGGCGATGACACAAGCGGTGTCATCGGCCAGCGCGTCAACATCGAACTCCGCCGCTTGCTCGAGAAACTTATCGATCAAGACAGGCCGATCATGCGAGAAATCAACGGCCGTGCGCATGTAATGTTCAAGAGTTTCTTCGTCGTAAACTATCGCCATCGCTCGGCCGCCGAGTACGTAGCTTGGTCGCACCAGCACCGGATATCCGATGCGCTCCGCGATTTCGCGCGCTTCTTCGATCGAAGTGGCCGTGCCATTCTCCGGTTGCGGAATACCAAGCTCGCGCAGCAAAGCGCCAAACCGTTTGCGATCTTCAGCCAAGTCGATTGAATCAGGCGACGTGCCGATAATCGGCACGCCCGCTTCGTGCAAACGCATCGCGAGGTTGAGAGGAGTCTGGCCGCCGAACTGGACGATGACGCCGGTGGGCTTCTCGACGTCGACGATGTTCATCACGTCTTCGAACGTCAGCGGCTCGAAGTACAAACGATCCGAGGTGTCGTAATCCGTCGAAACAGTTTCGGGATTGCAGTTCACCATGATCGTTTCGTAGCCCGCCTCGTGCAACGCGTACGACGCGTGCACGCAGCAGTAATCGAACTCGATTCCCTGGCCGATGCGGTTCGGCCCCGAGCCGAGAATCATGATCTTCGGTCTGTCAGTCGGCTGCGCCTCGTCTTCTTCTTCGTAAGTCGAATAAAGATAAGGCGTGAAGGATTCGAACTCCGCGCCGCAGGTGTCGACGCGTTTGTAAACCGGAATCAGGCCGAGCGATTTTCGATAAGCGCGCACTTCGTCTTCGGTGCGCTTGGTCAAATAGGCGAGACGACGATCAGAGAGCGCGGCTTCTTTGAACGACCGGAGAAGATCGATTGGGATGTGCTCAAGCGTCGCGTCGGCTTCGACTTCGCGCTGAATCTCCATCACCTGCTGAAGCTGGTCCAAAAACCAAGGATCGATTTTCGACAGACGATAAATCTCATCGATCGACCAGCCGTGTTCCAGCGCGTACGTGATGTACGAGAAGCGCTGCGAATTCGGCCGGGCGAGTTTTCTTTGCAATTCGTCGTTCGGGACATCTTCAAGGCGCAGAGGCTTCACCGCTTCTAACGATCGCAGCCCTTTGAATAACGATTCCTTGAACGTGCGGCCGATGGCCATCACTTCGCCGACGGATTTCATCTGCGTGCCGAGGACGTCTTCGGCTTCCTGAAACTTTTCAAAGTTCCACTTCGGAATTTTCGTGACGACGTAGTCAATCGTCGGCTCGAACGACGCGGGCGTCTTCTTGGTGATGTCGTTCGGAATCTCGTCGAGCGTGTAACCAACGGCGAGTTTCGCGGCAATCTTCGCAATCGGAAATCCCGTGGCTTTCGAAGCCAGCGCCGACGAACGCGACACGCGCGGGTTCATTTCGATGACGCGGATCTCGCCGTTGTCCGGATTCACCGCGAACTGAATATTCGACCCGCCGGTTTCAACGCCGACCTTGCGAATGATCTTGATGGCCATGTCCCGCATCGTTTGATACTCGCGATCGGTCAACGTCTGTGCGGGCGCGACGGTGATCGAGTCGCCCGTGTGGACGCCCATCGGATCGAAGTTTTCGATCGAGCAAATGATCACGACGTTGTCCGCCAGGTCGCGCATCACTTCCAGCTCGAATTCTTTCCAGCCCAGAATCGATTCTTCGATTAGCACTTCGTGAATCGGCGATGCGGCCAGCCCGGCGCGCACGATTTCCTCGAACTCTTCGGGATTGAAAGCAGTCCCGCCTCCCGTGCCGCCCAATGTGAACGAAGGACGAATAATCGCCGGGTAATTCGTGGTCTTAACGATGGCTTCGGCTTCGGCCCACGATTTGGCGAAACCGCCGCGCGGCATACTCAACCCCGCTTCGTCCATCGCCTGCTTAAAGAGCATCCGGTCTTCCGCAATCTTGATCGCTTCGCGCTTTGCGCCGATCATTTCGACGCAGTTTTCTTCCAGCACACCCGCGTCATCCAAAGCAATTGCGAGATTCAGGGCCGTCTGTCCACCCACGGTCGGCAGAAGCGCGTCCGGTTTTTCTCGCTTGATGATGGCCGTTACGGATTCAACCGTGAGCGGCTCGATGTAAGTACTGTCGGCCATCACCGGGTCGGTCATGATCGTCGCCGGATTCGAGTTGACGAGGACGACTTCGTAGCCTTCCTGCCGCAGAGCTTTGCAGGCCTGCGTCCCGGAATAATCGAACTCGCACGCCTGTCCTATGACGATTGGGCCCGAGCCGATGATCAGAATTTTGTGAATGTCAGTGCGCTTAGGCATCGAAGTAGCGCAAGTTATTAACTTGCGTCGCCGCAAACAGTTTGCGTTACCAGACTTGCGAAATGTCGAAACATTTTACATAACTATGCGGCGGACGCGAATTCACTGAACTATGAAGCGGGCTTCCACACTTCTTTCGCTGTTGCTCTTTTTCAGTCTGCACGTGTCGGCGCAGACGCCAAAGACGGCCGAGGACTACAATAACCGCGGACTCGAACGCCAGGCCAAGGGTGATCTCGATGGCGCGATTGAAGACTTTACGGTAGCCATTTCTCGGACCGGCCAGCCGCAACATCTCGCGGCGTTCTACTTCAACCGCGGAAACGCGCGGATGCAGAAGAACGACTGGGATGGCGCAGTTGCGGATTACGCCAAGGCGATCGAAATGGCGCCCAGCGACCCGGACGGTTACTACAATCGCGGAGTCGCATGGATGAATAAGGGCGACTATGATCATGCCATTGCTGATTTTTCGAAAGCACTGGACATCGCACCGCGATCGCCGCTCGCTTATAACTTTCGCGGTAACGCGCGCCGCGCAAAGGGTGATGTGGATGGAGCAATCGCAGATTACACGAAAGCCATCGAGCAAAGTCCTCGTTACTTTGAAGCATTCTACAATCGCGGTGCCGCGCGTCAGGCGAAGAATGATTTCGACGCAGCGATCGAAGATTATTCACAGGCGATTGCTCTGGCCCCGCAGTTCAGCGATGCTTTCGTGAACCGCGGTCTGGCGCGACAGAGCAAGAAAGACTTGGAAGGAGCCATCGCCGATTTTTCTGCGGCTCTGACGCTGAAGCCTGATGATGCGGGAACGTACTTTGCGCGCGCCACCGCTCGTCAGGAAGCGAAACATTTCGAGAGTGCTGTCGGCGATTATTCAAAGGTCATCGAACTCGATCCGACGAACGCGCAAGCATTTGCGAATC
>DASXTE010000041.1:0-8428 GCA_036505595.1 Pyrinomonadaceae bacterium | reverse complement strand
GGCGTTGTTCGGCGCGCCGGCAACGACGCCGAAAGACGCGGCGAACGCTTTAGCGGCCGCCGTCGCCATGCAACGGCGCATGATTTCGATCAATGCCGAATTGCGCGAAGAAGGCTTTCCCGAAATAGGCGTCGGCATCGGTCTGCACACCGGCGAGGTGACGGTTGGTTACATCGGCTCGGAGCGGCGATCTGAATACACGGCTATCGGCGACGCCGTGAACACTTCATCGCGGCTGGAATCGAACGCCAAGGGTGGACAGATTCTGGTGAGCGAAGCCACTGCGAATGCTGCGAAGTCCCGTTACGAACTGACGCCCCGCGACCCGATCAGCGTAAAAAATCGCGAGCAACCCGTGCCGCTGTTTGAAGTGCAATGGCAGAAGGCTACGGGAACGTAGGAAAGGCAAAAGGAAAAAGTAAAAAGGAAGAATGTTTTCCGCGAATTGCGCGGCCAATCACCTTAAAGCGCGGAACGTACAAGTGCTTTCAGGTGTCTTAACTTTGGCCTTTTTCCTTTTTCCTTTTGCCTTGAGCGATGACTCTCAAAGATTTCTTCAAAAGACAAATCCTCGTCGCCCGCGTTTTTGGCATTCCGGTCAGAATCGATTATCGCTGGTTTGTCGTGTTCGCGATGAGCGTGGCGCTAATTGCTGCGAACGTGCGAAAACATCCGCTGCAACTTGGGCGCTTGTGGTTGCCGCCGATGGGCGATTTCACGGCGTGGACATTGGGCATTGTGACGACGTTCGCGCTCTTTCTTTCTGTTTTCGGTCATGAGCTGTCGCACGCGTTGATGGGGCGCACGGAAGGAATTGAGATAGACGAGATCGTTCTGCACCCATTCGGCGGGCTCGCGCGTTTACGAACGCAACCCGAAAGCCCACGGGCTGAATTTCGGATCGCCGTGGCTGGGCCAGCGGCGAGCTTTATCTTTTCGCTGATCGCGTTCGGCGGAATGTGGATCGCGGCGCGCCTGGAAATTAATTTCGCGCTGGCGCTTTTCTTTTTCGTGGGCGCGGGAAACCTGCTGTTGGCCGTCTTTAACTTGTTTCCGGGCTATCCGCTGGATGGCGGCCGCGTCCTCCGCGCGATTGTCTGGAAGCGCAGCGGCAACATCCGCGACGCAACGCGCATCGCCGGATATTGTGGTCAGTTGATGGCGCTTGTTTTGATTGCTTTCGGGATCTACATGATCGTGGCGCCGACTTTTCGCGCTTACTTCATGGGACTTTGGTCTGTAATGGTCGGCGTTTTTCTTCTCAGCGCTGCAACAAACGTCGTGAAGAGCGCGCGCGAACCGGCCACGGTGCGCGATGCCATGTCAGTGCCGGTCGCTCTGGAACCTGAGCTGCCGATCAACCGCTTCATCGATGAAGTGCTGCCGCTGCATCGCCACGAGACTTTTCCCGTTGCTCATCACGGAAGGCTGCTCGGCATCCTTTCGCTGGAGGACCTCAAGGAATTGCCACGTGAGCAGTGGGGCGCCCGAAAAGCACGCGATGTGATGCGACCGGTGAATTCATCGACGTTCCTCAAAGCGTCCGCAACAATGGCTTCGGCGCGCGAGTTGATGCAGCGGAACGGGCTGGGAGCGGTTGCGGTAATCGACGAACTCGGCAACCTGATCGGATTTCTGCGCAAGTCGAAATCACAACCTGCCCTACAGAAGTGAGCCGTCGCCCCGCCTGAGAAGCACACACAGCATGGCAAAACTTTTCGGCACAGACGGAATTCGCGGCGAAGCCGGGCAGTTTCCGCTGGATCCAAAGACGGTTCGAGCAGTTGGCGCGTCGCTCGCCCGGCATCTCGCCGAAAGAGCTGGCGGAGGCAGTCCTCGAATCTTGATCGGCCGCGATACGCGCGAGTCAGGGCCGTGGATCGAGCAAGCCTTGATCGCAGGCGTGCGAGAAGCCGGCGCCGAATTTCGGTCGGCCGAGGTGATCACGACGCCCGGCGTTGCCTACCTGACGCGCACGTTGCCTGCCGACGCGGGCGTGGTAATCAGCGCATCGCACAACCCCTATCACGACAACGGGATCAAGATTTTCGAGCCTTCTGGGCGCAAGCTTGACGACATAACGGAACGGCAAATTGAGGCGGACATTGTGGGTTCGGCCAACATTACTCCCGAGACCGCAACTCAATCGGCCTCGTCGAATGGTTCCGCCGAATTGAAATCGCTTTACATGGATTATCTTGCCAACGAAGTTGGAAGTGACCTGTCGCTGGCAAAGCTCACGCTGGTAGTTGATTGCGCAAACGGTGCGGCTTATGAAATCGCCCCAAATGTTTTTCGTCGATTGGGCGCGCGCGCCATCGCGATCAACGACCATCCCAACGGGCGCAACATCAATCTTGATTGCGGGTCTCTGCACATCGATAACTTGCAAAAACGCGTCGTTGCCGAGCGCGCAGATTTGGGTGTGGCGTTCGATGGCGATGCTGATCGCGCTCTGTTCGTCGATGCTGCCGGAAGGTTTGTTGATGGCGATGCGACGCTGTGGGTGCTGGCAAACTATTTGAAAGAGCGTGGCGAGCTGAAGGGCGATACAGTGGTCGCAACGGTAATGAGCAACATTGGATTGGAGCTTGCACTGCGCTCGCGAGGCATCAACCTGACGCGTACAGACGTAGGCGACAAGTATGTTTTGGACGAGTTGCTGAGAAGTCGAGCGGCGCTCGGTGGTGAACAATCCGGGCACATCATCTTTCCGAACATCAGTCTTGCCGGCGATGGAATCATCACGACGATCGCGCTGCTCCGCGTGATGCGCGAAAAGCAGCAATCATTGGCTGAACTGACTGAAGGAGTTCATCGCTATCCACAGATACTCGTGAACGTGCGTGTGCGTGAGAAGCGACCGTTCGAAGAATTGCCATCGGTTCAGCGACAAGCGCAAGAGACTACGCAGAAGCTTGGCGACCAGGGCCGGCTGTTGCTTCGCTACTCCGGAACTGAGCCGTTGGCACGCATCATGATCGAGGGCCGGAACGAGCGCGAGATGGAACGTTATGCGAATGATCTCGCGGACGTAATTGGGCAGGAACTCGGCGCCGTCGATTCGTGATCGTGGTCGTCTTCGGCTCCGTCTGCTTACGTGATCGAGAACTATTTACAGAGTGGCCAGTGAAAGACTTTCACGGCCGGGACTTTCGAACCGGCTGACCCGAAGAAAATCTTCGGATTTTCTAGGCTTTTCCGCGCTCAAAAAACTCTATTGCGCGGCATGATCGTTGCGATGTATATTGTGGGGCAAGAGAGACGGTTGGTGGATCCTCCGTCTCAAGTGGTTGCTGGGGTGAGGACAGTAACCACGAAAATGGATGGGCGCTGCGACCCCCACGTTGCAGCGCCCATTCTATTTTTGAAGTCGACTTTCACCTCGTTCTGTTCCACTACATTTCTTTGCCGGTTTGACTCGCAAACGTGTTTCGCGTAGATAGTTGCGGTCTCATGGCTGGCGCATCCGCACTCAGGTTCTACGCAAGAGCTTCGGTTCTTCTCGTCTTCGCCCTTTTCTTCGTCTTCATTGCAGGTGGCTGCCGCAAACGGCCGAACAACGGCAACGGAAACTCCAACTCATTCTCGAGCGCCAGCAATCCGGAAGAAGCCAGGCGCAATGCGCAGGCGCTGGTCGACCAGGCCAAAGAGCTTTACAAAAACGATGAGGATGAGAAAGCTGCGCAGGTGCTTGAGCAGGCTGTGAAGCTTGATCCAAATAACGCGGAAGGGCATCTGCGTTTGGGGATGAGTTACGCGGCGCTCGAGCGAAAGCCGGAGGCCGAAGAGGAATACAAGAAGGCGATCGAGCTCTTCAAGAAAAAGATCCAGGACGATCCCAAAGATGGTACTTCGTTCTTCTACCTGGGTGAGGCATATAACTTTTTGCATCGCGACGAAGATGCTGCACGCGCGTATCGTGAAGCGACGCGTCTCAAGCCGGATGATGAAGAAGCCTGGTACCAATTAGGCATGGCTGAGACGAAATTGGCGCGATATTCCGACGCGGTAAATGCTTTTCAAAAGGCTTTGGAGCTCGATGCGAACGACTACCGCGCCACTGAAGCACTCGATGATGCGAAGGAAGGCGCGCAGCGAATTCGCGAAGGCAAAAAGCACAATGAAGAGATGCTGAAAAAGCAGCAGGAGAATGCGAACGCCAACGGAAACTCAAATTCGAACTCCCGCAACAAGCCGCCGCCGAAACGAACTCCCTAGTCATCGCAGACTGAGTCTCGGTTGCGCATAACCGCGCCTGCGACTAGTATCGAGCGTCCAGCTTCATTCGTTTCAGAAGCATTATGGCCACCTACACTCCACCACCGTATTTCCCGCAGAGTTCGCTTTCACCGCCGGATCAAAACCGCTATCGCAAGTTTAAGCTGGTCATCGCTGGTCTGATCGTCCTCTTGCTGGCAATCGTCGGCGGTGCCATCACCGGAATTGTTTACCTCGTGAAGTGGCTGTTCTGAGTGATGCCCCGCGCTTGACATCAAAACTGCGCGCCCTTATAGTTTCCCGTTTCGGACTAAGTCTCCGATTCCTCTAGTGCAACGCTGTAACTGGTTCTGTCGGTGCGGAGGCGTTGCCCGGTTTCGATGCGCGGCATCGACCGTTTGAAATTATTGTGGCGTAAAGCTCGCATCCTTTCACGATGCGAAACGCGGCAAGCGAACCACTCGGCGCCGCGACGCTACAGAGAAGCTTCGGCTAATTGTGGGCTACTGGGAAGCCAAATCCGCGCCCGCCTAAAAAGCGCGCATCAGAACGTCCCTTTAAAGGAATCAACAGCAGGCCAGTTTGTCTGCGCTGACTGCCGGACGCGTTCCGGAAAGAGGCAGGCCGCGGCCCTTTTTGCGCTTTACGCACGAGTTAGGCCTCCGGAGCGATTGGACCGGTAGTAAAGAAGAGAACCGATGCCGACAATTAATCAGTTAGTTCGCAAGGGCCGCCAACGGGTCAAATACAAGACGGCCAGTCCGGCGCTGCAAAGCTCGCCGCAGAAGCGTGGCGTTTGCACCCGCGTCTACACGCAGACACCGAAGAAACCAAACTCGGCCCTGCGGAAAGTCGCGCGCGTGCGCCTGACCAACGGCATCGAGGTCACGACCTATATTCCAGGCGTTGGCCACAACCTGCAGGAACACTCGATCGTTTTGATTCGCGGGGGGCGCGTGAAGGACTTGCCGGGTGTTCGCTATCACGTGATTCGCGGCACGCTGGACTCCGTCGGCGTCGGCGATCGCAAGAAGAGCCGCTCCAAGTACGGCGCCAAGCGTCCGAAGGGAGGCGCGAAGTAATTTATGCCGAGACGCAGAGTTGCCGAACGACGCGCCGTTCTTCCCGATCCCGTCTACAACAGTCCGCTGGTGACGAAGTTCATCAACGGAATCATGTGGGGCGGCAAGCGCTCGCTGGCAGAGAAGACTTTTTATAACGCGCTGCGGCAAGTTGGCGAGAAGGCCGGCGAAGAGCCTTTGAAAGTTTTTAAGCGCGCGATCGAAAACGTGCGGCCCACGGTCGAGGTAAAGTCGCGCCGCGTAGGAGGATCCACCTACCAGGTTCCGGTTGAAGTTCACCAGGAACGCCGAGGCGCGCTGGCGATTCGCTGGATTGTGCTTTATGCGCGGGGACGCGGCGAGAAAACAATGACCGATCGTTTGGCCGCCGAATTACTTGACGCGGCAAACAATCGCGGCAACGCGGTCAAGAAGAAGGAAGATACGCACCGCATGGCGGATGCGAATAAAGCATTCGCGCACTACAAGTGGTAAAGACGGTCTTCGGACTTTGATCTTCGGTCTTTGTCAAAAGCCAAAGACCAAAAACCAAAGATCAAATTGGGATGGCAAAGTACGACTTAAATCTTTTTCGGAATATCGGCATCATGGCGCACATCGATGCCGGTAAGACCACCACGACCGAACGTGTCCTCTATTACACGGGCGTCTCGCACAAAATCGGCGAGGTGCACGAAGGCACGGCGACGATGGACTGGATGGAGCAGGAGCAGGAGCGCGGCATCACCATCACGAGCGCTGCGACAACCTGTTTCTGGGAGCGGAATGGAGTCGATCACCGAATCAATATTATCGACACGCCGGGCCACGTCGATTTCACGATGGAAGTTGAGCGCAGCCTGCGCGTCCTCGACGGCGCGGTCGCCGTGTTCGACGGAGTTGCCGGTGTCGAGCCGCAATCTGAGACGGTTTGGCGGCAGGCCGACAAGTATGGCGTGCCGCGCATTTGTTTTATCAACAAGCTCGATCGCGCCGGCGCATCGTTTCAGCGCTCGTTCGATTCGATCGTTACTCGCCTCGGCGCAAACCCCGTCGCTCTCCAAATTCCCATCGGCCACGAAGATCAATTTAAAGGCGTCGTCGACATCATCGCGATGAAGGGCTTGATCTGGAAAGATGAGACCAAGGGCGCGGAGTACGAAACGATCGAAATTCCGGAAGAGTTGAAGGCGGAAGCCGCCGCAGCGCGCGAGAAGCTGATCGAAGCGGTCGCTACAGTCGATGACGACTTGATGCATAAGTACGTCGAAGCGCAGCCGATTAGCGAAGACGAGATTCGCAAAGCGCTGCGCAAGGGCACAGTCGAATTGCGCCTGGTACCGGTTGTCACCGGCTCAGCTTTCAAGAACAAAGGCGTGCAGACACTGCTGGATGCAGTGGTCGATTACCTGCCGTCGCCGCTCGATATTCCGCCGGTTGAAGGCGTGAATCCGAAGAATGGTCACAAAGAAACACGACCGCCCGATGCGAGTGCGCCGTTCAGCGGCCTGGTGTTCAAGATCATGGCCGACAAGCACCTCGGCCAGCTTTCGTTTGTGCGCATCTACAGCGGCACGATCAAATCGGGCTCGTACGCGTACAACGCCGCGAAAGATACGCGCGAACGCGTCGGCCGGCTGATGCGCATGCACGCGAACAAACGCGAAGACATTGAAGTCGCCAGTGCCGGTGAAATCATCGCTATCGGCGGCATGAAGCAGGTTACGACCGGCGACACGATCTGCGACGAGAACAAGCCGATCATCCTGGAAGCGATCGAGTTTCCCGCTCCGGTGATCCGCGTGGCGGTCGAGCCGAAGACTCGCGCTGATCAGGACAAATTGGGCGTTGCGCTGAGTCGTCTCGCGCAGGAAGATCCGTCCTTCAACGTTTCGACGGATCACGAAACCGGGCAGACAATCATTGCCGGCATGGGCGAGCTGCATCTGGAAATCATTGTCGATCGCATGAAGCGCGAGTTCGGCGTTGAAGCAAACGTCGGCAAGCCTCAGGTCGCTTATCGCGAAACGATCACGCAGTCGGCGGCGGGCAAAGAGGTCTTCAAAAAACAGACCGGTGGTCGCGGTCAGTACGCGCACGTCGAGTTGGAAATTGAGCCCGCTCCTGGTGAAGGTTTCGTGTTCGAGAACGAAATTACGGGCGGCGCGATTCCGCGTGAGTTCATCAAGCCGACTGAGCAGGGAGTGCACGACGCGATGGAGCGCGGCTATCTTGCCGGCTATGACATGGTCGACATCAAGGTACGTCTGGTCGACGGCGGTTTTCATGAAGTCGACTCAGACGAGCGCTCCTTCCATATCGCCGGCTCGCTGGCGTTTCAGGACGCACTGAAGAAGGCCAAGCCGGTTTTGCTCGAGCCGATCATGCGCGTCGAAGTGGTGACGCCGGAAGAATACATGGGCGCGGTCAACGGCGACCTGAATCGCCGCCGCGGCCAGATTGAAAAGATGGAGCCGCGTCCGGGCGGTGTGCAGGTGGTGACAGCGTATGTGCCGCTGTCGGAGATGTTTGGTTACACGACTGATCTTCGCTCGGCAACGCAGGGCCGTGCGACTTCGACGATGCATTTCGAACGCTATGATCAAGCGCCGCGGAATATTGCTGAAGAAGTGATTGCGAAAGTTCAGGGAGTAGCAAGTAAGTAGCATGGACTTCAGTCTGTGCGCTTCTTGTTTGAGAATTTTTTGTGGAGTCGAAAACACAGACTGAAGTCTGTGCCACTACGAGGAAAAGATGAGCAAAGAGAAATTTGATCGCAGCAAGCCGCACGTGAACATTGGGACGATCGGGCACGTGGACCACGGCAAGACGACTTTGACGGCGGCCATCACGAAGGTTTTGGGGAAGACCAACCCGAAAGTGCAGTTTGTGGCTTTCGATCAGATCGACAAGGCGCCGGAAGAGAAAGCCCGCGGCATCACCATCGCGACGGCCCACGTCGAGTACGAGACGGCGAATCGTCACTACGCGCACGTGGACTGTCCCGGTCACGCCGACTATGTGAAGAACATGATCACGGGCGCGGCCCAGATGGACGGGGCGATTCTGGTGGTGGCGGCGACTGATGGTCCGATGCCGCAGACGCGCGAGCACATCCTCCTGGCTCGTCAGGTAGGCGTGCCGGC